>SYKU01000125.1 GCA_005808865.1 Acidobacteriota bacterium | reverse complement strand
CCATCTCGGCTAGCGTGAGCCGTTCTAAGTTCTCCATGCGTAGTGTCATTCCTCCGCAGCATCCTACGCTTTGGTTTCAGGCTCACTCCGCATTGGAAACGAACTCCTCCTTCAGGCTCATTTCGCATTGGACAATTCTATTTGTGGCAACGATCGAAATTCCTATGGTACAATTGCACAAGGGTGACCGGTTGAGCAGCGTACGATTTAGAATCGGCGGTCGAATACGATCAACGTCCAGCAGTTCTCCGGCATTGGGTAACGGCCCCGTTCGCGGCCGCTTGACCCTGAGGCCGGCGATTTTACACAATACAGAAATCCTGGATTACCATAGTTCTTGCACCAGTTGCGGAGGCTTATCTTGATTGGCAGAAAACTCGCGCTTTATGCATCGCTGATTGCGGGAAGCGGTTTTGTCTGGGTTAATGATTGCCGGGCCTCCGCGTTTGCGATTGCCGAACTCGGAGCCCGGGCGGCAGGTATGGGTACGGCGTTTACTGCAATCGCGGACGATGGGTCAGCCCTGTTCTACAATCCCGCCGGAATCGCGTTTCAGCCCGGCACAAGGTTGCAGATGGACAATCTGGTAGTAGTTGGGCTATTTCGCTTTTTCCCATCGTCAACGCCGCCCGGAACCACGGTCCCAGAGAAAGGATACAGCCAATCCGTACGACCGAAGTTCATTCCGGTGGCCAGCATGTATGCCACAAAGCAGTTCAGCGACAAGATCACGTTCGGCTTTGGCGTATTTACGCCATTCGGTCTGGCGGACAACTCGACCAACTTCAATGACGGCGATCCCAAGGGCACCAAGTTCGTGGGCCGCTTCGCGGGGACGCGAGCGCGTCTCGAATCCTTCTGGTTCCAGCCCACGGTCGCGTACAAGATCAGCGAAAACAGCAGCCTGGCGATCGGCGTCGCGCTCGTCCACACGCATTTGATGATTGAAACAAGCTTTCTGAATCCGCTCGACGACGCGCTGACGTTTGGACGGGAAGCGGCCGGCACGATCTTTCCCGGCATAGATAAGGAGACCGCGGCGCGTTCGATCGCGCGTCTGCTGCCGGAGGGCCGTTCGCGCATCGCCGGCACATCCAAAAGTCCCGGCTTCAACGCGGGATACATGTACAAGCACAAGGGCTCCAAGACCAACATCGGTCTCATGTGGCGCAGCGCGGTAACGCATCATTTGAAGGGAAAGGCCTCGTTTGCTTTCGGAACGGATTATCCTCTTGAGAAATTCATTGACAAGGATTTGCTGGACAAGGCGTTTCCGCGGCAGGATATCAAGGGATCGCTCACGACGCCGGCCACATACGCAATCGGCGTCGCGAACTCGGCTATTCCCAATACGACCATTGCGGTGGATTTCCGCATCTTGGATTTCAAGCGTTTCGCCAGCGTGCCGCTTAACTTCAGCATAACGGAGGCCACCAATAAGGATGCGCGAACGCCCGCCGAACAGCGCCTCACATTCGACTTTCGGAACTCCTACATTTTCGCAGCGGGAGTGGAGAGAAAGCTCGGGGAGCGGAAGGGTATGCTCGGAATGCTTACGAAAGACATGACGATCCGCGCCGGATATAATTTCGACTATTCTCCGGTGGTGGACAAGAGCGTAGGTCCACTGTTCCCGGACGCGAGCCGCAACGGGACTTCGATCGGCGCAACGAAGAAGCGGGGCAACAAGGAGTTTACGCTCTTCTACGAGTATCTGAACTTTCAGGACAGAACGACAAACGTACCCGCGAACAACAAAGTTTTCACCAACGGAAGTTACCGGAATAAGGCGCACCTGGCCGGAGCGGGACTCCGTATTTTCGTCGGAGAGCCGAAGAAGTAGCGCCTGCGGCGCGGTGTTTAGGGGTTAAGGAGGATCATGGCGGATACATACGATGTCATCATTTGCGGCGCCGGTTCGGCCGGGGGCTTTATGGCCGGGGAGATCGCGGCGAATGGTTCCGTGCTAATCCTTGACGCGGGTCCGCACTTTCCGAGTGAGGCTAAACCCGGGACGGGTTCGGATGAACGGCGGAGATTGTCCACACAGATGAACCTGGGAACGTGGCTGCCGGATAGCCGGGAGAGCAACCGCGGCAAGCTTTTCTTCACGTATCCGATGTACATGGATCAGTCGAACCCCTTTGCTTCGACCGCACAGCGGGAACCGAGGCTCGTGGGTGGAGGATCCGCTATTAACGCCGGAGCGTGGCTGCGGCCGCGGGTTGTGGACTTTCAGGGATTCGCCGAAGAGACTGGAGTAAAGGGCTGGACCAAACGGGATTTCGAGCCGCACTTTCAGCGAGCCGAACGAATCCTTCACGTTCACAGGGACTCGCGCGAATACTGGAACAAAGCAAGCGTCCTTTACGAACAGACCGCCATCAAGATGGGTATTCCGGTCTTCGAGACCGCCTCAAACCGGCACCGCTGCATCTTCTGCGGTCACCGGCTGAACGCGGGTGTGCCGTGCAAGTACGATTCCCTGATGAGCACCGCAATCACCCAAATTCCAAAGGCGCTCAAGAACAAGGCCGTTCTCATCGACAATGCGACGGTTCTGCGGGTCGAGATTTCGAACAATACAGCAACCGGGATCACCTACCTGAAGGACGGACAGGTGGTGACGGCGAACGCGCGAAAGCTGGTTGTGGTGGCGACCGGCGCGATTGGGAACCCACTCCTGCTCAGGGAGTCCGGCGTTCATCTCAAAAACCCCAACGTAGGGAACTTCCTCCGCGCCCACCCGGGCGCTCCCGTGGATGTCCTGCTTCCCGGCGAGGATTGGGGAACGGATCGCGGGTATCAGTGGAACATCCACCATCACGCCATGGATAAGAATGGCGATCCCACGGACGCGGTGGTCCATGCGAGCGCAGGCTTCGCGGCGACGACTCCATGGGTCGCGGCGACATTTAACGTGGGCTTGTTCGGAAAGCCGTACAAGGACATCATGCGGCAATTCAGGCATCGTGCGGGCGCGTTTGTGTTCGCCATGAAGCCGAACATTTACGGGCGCGTGACGGGAACGAGGGCCAACGCGGTGATCAACTACCCGATAGCCACGACGACCGGAGTGCTCGAAGATAAGACGATCAACGACCTGGTGGCCGGCATCCGGATCATTAATGAAGTTTATAAGAAGCTCGGATCTTACGCCGGGTTCCCCAATAGCGACGATCCAGACCCCATCCTGAAACAGCAGGTCAGCCTGTTCGTGACCACGTCGGGTGCGCTGCATCCTCAGGGCACGTGCCGTGCCGGCGCCGATCCTAAGAATTCGGTGGTCGATACCAACGGGATGTCATGGGATGTAAAGAACCTGATGTGCTGCGACGCGAGTGTAATTCCGCATCACATCAGCTCGAATCCCAATGCGATGATCATGGCGTTGGCAAGCCGGGCGTCGGATTACGTGAACCGGGAAATTCTGGGCGCAAGATCGGCCGTTACAGCCGAGCAGGAGATGGAGGAGGCCGCAGCCCAATGACGAATACACGCGCATCACTGGTGGAAATGGAAAAGGTCCTCTCCCGCCGCGCGTTCTTCATGAAGATCGTGAGAGGCGCGGGTGCAGCAGCCGCATACGACCGCTTCGGGACAAAGCTGTTCGGCGGCGTCGAGCGGACTCCGCAGGCAAATTTCGACGAATCACTCAAGATATTCAGCGCGTTCGGCCGGCTTGTAATCCCCGTGGATGAGGATCCGGGATGGGCCACGTTTGAACCCGAGATCACGCGCTACGGCCTTGACGTGTATATCCGTCAGGTATTCTCGGTCGGCAACGATCTGGCTTTCGACGGATTAACGCAGGCTATCGTGGCGTTTAATGAAACTCCGCCGGTAATCGGTTTCGGTCCGAAATTTCTCGACATGTCCCTTGAAGCGAAGGCCGACTATGTGTCGAAAGTGCTGATCGGACAGTTTGAGAATGACGGCGTGGGGGACATTCTCTCGTTCGGGTCCATCTTCATGTTGCTCGGATGCAAGCAGTTGTTTTTCCTGAATTTCCCGAGGCATCGGGCGGTTCCGAACGCGGAGTTTCAGAATATCGCCGCCGCGCCGGGCACGCCGAAAATGGGATGGGAGATCATGGGATTCAGGGGTCCGATAGGTCCTCAAGAGGAAGCTGCCCTGAGGGCGCGTTCAATAAACGCGCCGGAAATTCCCGGCGTCGATTGGCGTAATCCGTGGATTTGACGCGTTAAGAAGAGAACCCATGCGAATTCGAACCATGCGATCGTTATTCAGTTGGAACAAAACGGGCCGGCTTTGCGTTCTCGCCGCGGCACTAGCGTTACTGCCTCAAGGAATAGAAGCTCAGCCGACGCTCGACACGACGCAGTTCATCGTAGTCGGAGAGGGGCTCGCCGCCGGAATGGCGGATTTCGCCCTGCGCGAAGTCTATCAGGACAGAAGTTTCCCCGCGCAGATGGCGCGTCAGATGAAGACGGCGTTTCCGCAACCGCTGATTGAATCGCCGGGTATTGGGAACGCGCCCGGATTCACTGCGCTTCCGCCGCGCCTGCCGGGTACTTCGCAAGGTTCGGTCCGCCTCTGGTATCCGCCACCATTCCCAAAGCCAGCCCCATCAGACCCAACGCCAGCCCCATCGCTTTTCGTGTTCAACCTGTCGGTTCCCGGTTTCAGGCTGGCCGATTCATTGACGCGCCGCCCCAGTTCTCCGCTCGTGCAGCAGCGGGACACGCTTCAGACCGTGACCAATCTGATCCTCGGCTACCCGGCGATGATCCTGGGAAGAGACAAACCGCTGTGGACGCAGGCCGAATACGCGGTGCAGATGAATCCGACGCTTGTGCTCGTAGAGCTGGGATATTACGATGTGCTGGAACCAGCGGTAACCGACGACCCCAGCAAATTGCCGGACGTGGCTACTTTCCGGACGAATTTCACCCGCCTGCTTGCTCAGTTGAATACGGCCAGTCCGCAGATGGTTGTGATGACGATCCCGGATCCGTTCGATACCGCATTTTTCTCGACTGTCGCAACTGCATCCCGTTACACCGGCCCGCCGGTCGACTCGCTAATCAAGACCTTCAGGTTTAGATCGGACGACCTGCTGACACCGGCCGGGATGATTGTGACGGGGAATCTGGTGCTCGCCGAGAACAGAGACATTCTGAGTCCGCTGTTTCCCGGCTTGGCCTCCTTTTTCCCGGGTACCGTAGTCCGGGCGAGTACACAGGCGGCGGTTCGCGCCCGCGTCCAGGCGCTCAACACGGAGATCAACACGGCTGCGAGGGCCGCGGGCGCGATCGTTTATGACCTTCATGCCACCTTCGCTCGCGTCAGAGCGAGGGGCATGCAGGCCGGATCGAAGACGCTCACAGCCGATTATCTCGGAGGTTTCTACTCTCTCAACGGCTACTATCCGGGCGTTACGGGCCACGGATTGATCGCCAACGAGCTTCTGCAGTTGCTCAACACAACTTACAGAACATCGTTCCCCATGCTGGACTTGACGAGGATATCAACGGATGACCCGGCAGTGCGGTTCACTCCGGCGATCAAGAAGCCTGTGGGGAAGGAGTTGCAATGACCCGGAACGGTATCTTTTTTACTCTCGGAGCGATCCTGATCGCGGCGCTTCCGATGACGGCCGCCAGTAGCTTTCCCGGTCACCGGAACCGGCGCCAGCCGCTTCCCGTACCGTTGAAGCTGCCGCCTGGCCTGGTTCAGGTTCTCCCCATCGACAAGGCGGAAAGCTACATGGGGGATGCCGTGCGCATCCCGGATTGCCCGAAGAATGAAGATAACCCCTTCGGTGTTTGCGGCAACACGCTTTTCGGCGGATTGGGTCTATGGAACAGCCACCTCACGGGAAGGGTGGTCATCAAGTTCTACCCGCCCGTCAACGAAATCTCTCATTTCGAACTCACGCAGCCGAATAACCTCAAGGGTGACGACGTCGTTTTAAGAACTCCCCAGCTATACGCGTTCGGCGCCACGTCCAACGTTGTCCTCGACACTTTCAACGAGGCCTCAAGCGGAGATCTCAATCTGCGGACGGGCGAGGTGACGAACATCAAATTCAACGTCATCTTCTTCAACATCTGGTACTACGCTCTCGGCCTGGTGAATCCAAAGCTGAAACCGCCTTCATTTACGTTCCCGGGCATCTACGGCATGGCTGATATCGTGTTCGAGCAGCGTCCGGATGGGCTCCTCGACTTCACCTTCTACGGTTCGACGTTTCTCCCCCTGGGCAATAACATCGAGGGCGACCCCGTTCGGCTGCCCATGCCTTTTTGCGGCCCGCTACTCCAATGCGGAAGCATTCAGGTGCCCGGCATGAGTCTCCATCCACATTTGCGCCTCAGCAGCAAGCCCGCGCCCAAGGACCCGCCCTGCGGCGTCACATGTTTCGACGTTCCGTATAACTCGGTGATCGAAATGACGCTCAACGCGCGTTATTCGAGCATTGGGGACGATTTTTTTCTGAACATCCCCGCACTCGGCGAGAGCGGGCCCTTGCTACCGTCGGCCATCGGCCGGTCGCAGATGCAGGGACGAGTGCAATTGCAGTTCGGGGATCAGAACGGCGATTACGTTCCGGTGGCGATCAACGCGATGCCGCCAGGCGGGCTACTGGCGCCGCCACCGGAGTTCCCCATCCGCGGTATTTCTCTCGGGTGGGTGGGGCACGACGAGAAGCTCCAATTCCCGCGGTTTACGTACGATGTTAAGGAAGTCGCCATAACGGACGATCCGTTTGACGTCCCGCTTGGGGAATTCAACGTAAAGACCGGAAAATTCGTCGGCGACCTTCTCTGGAGGACATTCTGGACTCAGGATCTATTGACCGCGATTCTTGAGCAAAATCTTGGGCGCATCCTTCCGGAATCGTTTCTCTTAGCCGGACCGGCGGTGATTCAAAAGGGAGTGAACAATCAGATCGCTTTCCGCTTCGATGGAACGGAGTACCGCCCCTTCGAGACCTTTAATTTTCCGCTGCCTGACTTCAAGAACACCGGCGGAGCTTTCAGGTCAGGCCCTGGATCGTTTCTTACTCCCTTCTTTAAGGCGCAGGCCGTGATGCCGACCGACACCCCGACGGCTTTAATGACCGGATCGGCGAGCAATGTCCGCAGTTCCTTTGGTGAGACGTTTTCCTACACCTACTCGATTCCGTGCGACGCAACCGGGAAGTCCTTCTCCTTTGAGTACACGAATACGGCTACCGGGAAGAGGGGTGGAACCTTCAAGATGGACGGCCTGGCTTCGGTCTCCTGTTTCAATTCGCTGACGTCCCAGTTGCGGCCCGGCAACTACGACAGCGTGGCATTCGCAGGCTTCGGATCCTGGAGTAAGGACGACGATCCGCATATCGCTACGGTCCAGATCTCGACCGCTCCGAACGCGCCCTACGTGTCCATTCAGATTGACGCCACGCTTTCGAACGTCAACCTGAAACCGGCCGAGATCCCGGTTCCTTAAGGACCGACGTGTGGCGCCGCGCACTGCTCGCCATCGCGATGGCGCCCGCCGTTTGGGCACAGGATTCCGCGCTTGCGCTACTGGCGGAGCGATGCGCGAAGTGCCATAGCGGCTCCGCCGCCCTTAGCGGTTTCGATCTCTCGACGCGTACGGGGTTATTGAAGGGCGGAAAGCACGGATCCGCGGTGACGCCGGGAGATCCGGCCTCCAGCCGCTTGTTTCAATGGGTTTCCGAGGGCAAAATGCCGCCGGACGCCAGGCTGACGGAGCCACAAATTCAGTCGATACGGGCATGGATTGAATCCGGCGCCGCCTGGACTGGTCCCGAAAAATTACAGGTGGAGGCCAAACGCGCCGGACGTGACTGGTGGGCGCTCCAGACGCCGCAAAGGCCTGAGGTACCGGCTGCCGCCTCAAACCCCGTCGATTTCTTCGTTCTGTCGAAACTGCGCGCGCATGGCCTGGAACAGGCGCCGGTGGCGGACCACCGCACTCTGATCCGGCGGCTCTCGTTCGATCTCATGGGTTTGCCGCCTACGCCGGAACAGATGAGCGAGCCCTATGAGAAAGCGGTCGAGCGCCTGCTGGCGTCACCGCATTATGGCGAGCGCTGGGGGCGCTACTGGCTGGATGTCGTCCGCTTCGGCGAGACCGACGGCGGCGAGCACAATTTCGAGCGCTTCAGCGCCTGGCGCTATCGCGACTATGTGATTGACGCATTCAACCGCGATAAGCCCTACAACCAGTTCATTCGGGAGCAACTGGCCGGTGATGCGATCTACCCGGACAATCCCGGCCTGGTGGCCGCCACCGGGTTTCTTGTAGCCGGCCCGTGGGACTCGGTGAGCGCTGAACTCAACAAAGACCTGGCAATGAAGGCTGCGGCCCGGCAGGACGAGCTTGACGACATGCTGACCACGACCTTCGCCAGCTTTCAAGGGCTTACTTTAAACTGCGCCCGATGTCACGATCACAAATTCGATCCGATTCCGACGCGCGACTACTACCGAATCGCGGCGCTGTTCAACGGCTCGGGCTTTGGAAAGAGAGAGGTCGCGACCGGGGCTGAACGCACGGCGCGCGAAACAGCGGCCGCGCCGGTCCGGGCGGAATTGAACGAGGTTCGAGCAAGGCTTGATGAGATCGAGGGCGCGGTTCGCTCGCGGCTGCTGATCGAAAAGTATTCAGCGTTCGACGCGGCCCGCGCGAAGGAGGCGAAACGAATTCCGGTCAATCCGCTCTGGAACCGGAATGCATTCGCGCCGGTCACCGCGAAGCGGTTCCGGATGGTGGTTGTTTCGAGCGGAAAGGACGCGCCTCTTGTCCGTCGCCTGGATCTGCTGCCTGGCGGTACGGTTGCGAGGGATTGGCGGGGCGCGGAAGCGGCGAGTGCGGACCGGCCGGCAATTCTGACGCTCAATTTCGCTGAGCCGCGCACGGTCTCAGAGATTCGATGGGCTTCCGAAGCCGCGATCAAGGTCTACCGCTTCGAGTGGTCCGTAGATGGCGAACGTTGGACAACGTTGTGCTCTTCACTCGATCACGTCGCAGGGAGCGAACTCGATCTGCCGGATTTGCCCGAGGCCGAGCTGCTGTCCGCCCTCTCGCCGCCGCTGCGAGAGGAGCGCAAGCGGCTGCTGTCCGCCCGCGTCGCGGCCCAGGCAAGGTATGATGCCATTCCGGCGCTCACGGCAATTCATGCCGTGAACCCGCACTCGACGACGCCGGCATACGTGCTCGATCGGGGCAATGTGCAGAAGCGGGGAGAAGAGGTTGCGCCCGGAGCGTTGAGTGCGATCGGACAAATCTCATGCGATCTGCCATCAACAGCGACCGACTCCGAGCGGCGACTGGCACTGGCGGATTGGATTGCCAGCCCGAACAATCCGCTCACGGCGCGCGTGATCGTAAATCGTATCTGGTACTACCACTTCGGCACAGGCATCGTGAACACTCCAAGCGATTTCGGCTTCAACGGCGACCGCCCCTCGCACCCGGAGTTGCTCGATTATCTGGCAAACGCTTTTGTCGAGCACGGATGGAGCGTCAAATGGCTGCACCGGTTGATCCTCACGTCGCGGACATACAGACAGTCCGCCACGTTCAACGAAAAGGCACACTCGATCGACGCCGGGAACCGGCTCCTCTGGCGAATGCCGCTAAAACGCATGGATGCCGAGACGCTACGCGATTCAATACTCTTCGCCGCTGGAAGCCTGAATCAAAAGACGGGAGGTCCGGGCTTCCTGCTCCAGAAGAAGGGCGATCGCGGATCCTACATTTACAGCGCGGTCGATAACGACGGCCCCGAAGTATGGAGGCGGGCCGTCTACCGTTTTGTCGTACGCGGAGGCGACCGGATCATGCTCGACAGCTTCGATTGTCCCGATCCTTCGGTTGCGACGCCGCAGCGTTCGCTCTCGAACACGCCCGTTCAGGCGCTCACGCTGATGAATAACGCGTTCGTGTTGCGGCAGGCGGGTATTCTCGCCGCTCGCATCGGGAGCGATCCGGACCCCATTCGGCGCGCGAGCCACATCCTGTTTCAGCGGGAGCCTTCGGCGGCGGAGATCGCGACCGGGTTGCGGTTCCTGAAGGACCAGCCGCTCGCAGCTTACCTGCGGGCGCTGCTCAACTCCAACGAGTTTGTTTATGTCCCCTAACCGGATCACCAGCCCGACACGCCGCCAGTTGCTCTGGGAGGCCGGCGGGGGACTCGCGGGGATCGCGCTTGCTTCCTTGATGCAGGAGAGCGCCGAGGGCGCCACTCACTTCCCGGTGAAGGCGAAGCGGGTAATTTTCATCTTTCTTCCGGGCGGACTCAGCCACGTCGACACGTTCGACTACAAGCCACGCTTAGCCGCCCATCACGGCCAGGAAACCAAAGGCGAGAACACGATCACGCCTTTTTTCGGGAAACGAGGCACGGTGATGAAAAGCCCATGGGCCTTCAGGCAACATGGGCAGAGCGGCAAGTGGGTCTCGGACCTTCTTCCGCACCTTGCCGGCAGGGTGGACGACCTGACCTTCGTTCATTCCATGACCACGAGAAGCAATGCGCACGGTCCCGCTATTTTTCAGATGTCGACCGGGTTCGTCTTTCAGGGCTTCCCGTCCGTCGGCTCGTGGATCAGCTACGGGCTGGGCTCCGAGAATGCAAACCTTCCGGCTTTCGTCGTTTTGCCGGACCCGCGTGGACTGCCGCCGTGCGGTGTGGCCAACTGGGGAAACGGATTCCTGCCCGCGGCGCATCAGGGAGTCATTTTCGGCGATGAGCGCATGCCCATTGCCGATCTGAATCCGCCGTCGGCGGTTTCCCCATCGACGCAGGCCGCGACTTATGACCTGCTGACGGAACTAAATGAGCGGCACCTGAGAGACAATCCGGGTGAAGACCAGCTTGTGAGCCGTATTCGCGCCTATGAACTTGCCGCACGCATGCAGGTAAGCGCGCCGGAGGTCACAAGCATCGCGGGCGAAAACGAGCGCACGCGCGAAATGTACGGCCTGAATGACCCCGTCACGCGCTCCTACGGCTACAACTGCCTGCTTGCGCGCCGGTTGATCGAGAAGGGGGTTCGCGCCGTGCAACTTTACAACGGCGGCCACTTCGGCACCCCGCGGATCAACTGGGACGCGCATGAGGACCTGGTGGCGAATCACACGAAGCTCGCAGCGGGAATGGACAAGCCAACCGCGGCCCTGCTGCTTGATCTGAAGCAACGTGGGTTGCTCGACGAGACGCTCGTCGTCTGGACGACCGAATTCGGACGCCTGCCAATCAGCGAGGGCTTAGGCGAGGGCGGACGTGACCATAATCCCGAAGGCTTTACATCGTTCCTCGCGGGCGCGGGCCTGAAACATGGTTTTTCCTATGGGGCGACCGACGAAATGGGATACCGCGCCGCGGAGAACCCAGTGACCATATACGACTTCCACGCGACCATCCTGCGTTTGCTCGGTATCGACCACACGCGACTGACCTACTACCACAACGGTCTGAAGCGCCGGTTGACCGACGTCCACGGCCGGGTTCTCGAACACCTACTCTCATGAAAATCGTAATCCCAGACGACTACCCCGCGGTAATGGCTCCGAGCCGCGCGTATCAGGCGCTTCTCTCGCGCGCGGAGGTCGAATATCACGGCGATTTACCAGGATCGACGGAGCGGCTCATCGAACGCATCGGGCATGCTGAAATCATCATCAATATTCGATCGTCGTCCAAGTTCACCGCGACGGTAATCGATGCATGCCCTAACCTGCGGCTGCTGTCGCTTTGGGGAACGGGAACGGACAATGTGGACCTGGCGGCCGCGGCGCGGCGCGGCGTAATTGTAACGAACACTCCGGGCGTAGCGGCTGTGGCGATCGGAGAGCATTGCCTCGCGCTCGCCCTGGCGGTAGCGCGACGGATTCCGGTGATCGATGGTGAAATGCGCCAAGGAAGCTGGCCGCGCGGAGGCGTTGTTCAGTTGCATGGAAAGACGTTGGGGATCATCGGCCTTGGGGCGATCGGAAGACAGTTCGCGCGGATCGCCGCCGGGATCGGAATGCGCGTGATCGCGTGGACCATGCATCCGAACCCCGCGCTCGGCTTCGAACTCGTGCCTCTCGACACGTTGCTTGAAACGAGCGATGTGGTAAGCCTGCACCTGCGCCTGTCGGACGAGACACGGGGCCTTCTTGGCGCGGATCAGTTCGCGCGCATGAAGCCCAGCGCGATTTTCATCAACACGGCCCGCGGGCCCATTGTGGACGAGGCGGCGATGATGGAAGCGCTCTCCGCGAAACGCATAGCCGGCGCGGGGCTCGACGTATTCGACCGGGAACCGCTTCCCAATGGCCACCCGGTGACGAAACTCAATAACGTTGTGCTCACGCCACACTCGGCAGGCGTTACGCCCGAAACTGTGGAAGCGGGTCTCCACTTGTCAATCGAAAACGTCTGGAACTACCTTTCGGGGAACGCCACGAACGTTGTCAGTTGAAATTCGCCGATGTCGAATCAAGAGGGGTGTCGCCCGGACGTTTCACGAGGGGCACTTCGGTTTATGCAGCGGCTTGGGGGATCAGGTCGAGGCCGCCACAGTGGAAGCAGACTGGCGCCTCCGCCGCACTGAGAGAACCGAGATCAGCGGCGAATTCCGCGAGCGGGTGGGGTACGCGCCAGCCCCGATTCCAGCCAAGCCAGTGTCGATTTCCAAGTTCCTTGCGGAGTACGGTATCTTGAAGAAAGCTACGTTCAACCGCTCTGTTGTCTTATGCCATTTCACATCCATCCGATTCGTGAGTTCCTGGTGCGCCCGACGATACCTGAGGCGCTTTCCAGGCTGACCGACCTCGCCAACAATGTGGCCTGGAGTTGGGAGCCCGTCCTCCGCGACCTGTTTAAACGCCTGGATCCAGCCGTCTGGAAGGAGTCCGGCAACAGCCCGGTTGTCATGCTCGGACGCGTCTCGCAGGCTACGCTCAACAGGGCTGCCGCCGATCCGCGCTATCTCGGGCTCTACAACAGGGCATGCCAACGGCATGACGCCCACCTACGCCCTCTCAGACCTAAGGGGGATTGCCTCATCTCATATTTCTCCGCCGAGTATGGACTGACCGAATGCATGCCCATTTATTCCGGGGGCCTCGGCATACTTTCGGGCGACCACCTGAAATCTTCGAGCGATCTGGACCTCCCGCTTGTGGCCGTCGGGCTGCTTTACCAGCAAGGCTACTTCCGTCAGTACCTCAATCCTGACGGCTGGCAACAGGAGCGGTACCCAACCAACGATTTCTACACGTTGCCGGTGACGCCCGTCAAGGATGCACACGGGGCGGATCTGAAGGTCACGGTTCAGCTCCCATCCGGGCCGGTTTTCATCCAGATTTGGAAGCTGCAGGCGGGGCGCGTAAACTTATACCTGCTTGACACCAACGTGCCGGAGAACGCGCATTCACAACACCGGGACATCACCGACGCGCTCTATGGCGGCGACGTGGACACGCGCATACGGCAGGAGATCGTACTTGGCCTCGGCGGCATCCGCGCGCTTGAGGCCATGGGGATCAAGCCCACCGTTTTTCACATGAATGAGGGCCATTCGGCGTTTTTGGCGCTTGAGCGGATACGCGTGCTGATGCGCGACGAACGGCTAAGTTTCGATGAGGCGCTCGAGGCCAGCCGCGTCAACAACGTCTTCACTACACACACACCCGTGCCGGCGGGCATCGACAAGTTCGACCCCGGCATGATGTTCCACTACTTTAACGCCTACTGCCGGGAATCCAGCATTCCCTTCGACCGCCTGATGGCGCTTGGCCGCTGGAATCCCGACTCCCCCGACGAGCCGTTCTCCATGGCGGTGTTGGCGTTGAAAACATCGGCCTACCGCAACACGGTCAGCAAGCTTCACCGTGCGGTATCCCAGGAGATGTGGCACGGATTGTGGCGGCAGCTTCCAACCTGGGAAGTGCCGATCACATCGATTACGAACGGCGTCCATCTCCCGAGCTGGCTCAACAGCGATCTGGCCGAACTCTACAATCAATACCTGCAACCGGACTGGCTTGAGCGATGTTCGGATCCAAGAACCTGGGAACTCGTGCACGAGATTCCCGACGAGGAACTGGTGGAGGTGCACCGGCGCCGCAAACGAAGGCTGATTGCGTTCGTGCGGGCGAGTCAGGTGGCAAGCGCGGTCCGTAGAAAGGCTCCTTCGGCCGAAGTGCAGCGCGCCGCCGACGTTCTGGATCCGAACGCTCTCACTATCGGATTCGCGAGGCGGTTCGCGACCTACAAGCGCGCGACGCTGCTGTTCCGCGATATCGGACGGCTGAAGAAAATTCTCTGCAACCCGGAAATGCCGGTTCAAATCGTCATCGCCGGCAAAGCGCACCCGAACGATCAGCCTGGAAAGTCCCTTATCCGCGAGATTGTTCATTATTCGCGAGAACCGGAATTGTGGAAGCACATCGTTTTTGTAGAAGACTACGACATGAAGGTTGCCCGTGAACTGGTGCAAGGCGTCGATCTTTGGCTGAACAATCCGAAGCGCGGAGAAGAGGCATGCGGCACGAGCGGGATGAAGGCAGGTTTGAACGGAGTCCTCAACCTGAGCATTCTCGACGGGTGGTTTGACGAAGCCTACGAATATTCGGGCGGCTGGGCGATTGGAGAACGCGAGGAGTATACCCCGGAACAGGACGCCATCCACGCCAGCGCCATCTACTATCTTCTTGAAAACGAGATCGTCCCTACTTTTTACGAGCGCCGCGAAGGTGGCGTTCCGGCCGAATGGATCAAGCGAGTCAAGTTGTCCCTCATCCATCTAAGCCCGCAATTCGATTCCCGCAGGATGGTGAACGAGTACGAAACGCAGCTTTACACGCCGGCGCATGAGGCGTTTACCCGTCTGAGAAATGCCGGTCTTGACGGCACGCGCGAGCGCGCCCGGTGGAACGCGCGGATCTCGGAGGTGTGGGATCGAGTGCGATTCATCGACGCAGGGCAGGCGCCTTCGACCCCGGTGTCGAGCGGCATGCCTGTCCAAATGCGCGCTGTGATTGACCTGGCGGGGTTGAGTCCGGAAGATGTTAGAGTGGAAGCAGTGTTTGGACAGGTCGGGCCGTCGGGAACGCTTGAGGAGACCGAAGTGGTTCTGTTACCGTGCACCGAACGCGGCAGTTCCGCGGCCGTGTTTTCCAAACAGTTGATTTCGGAACGGACGGGGAGAGTTGGATACGCAGTTCGCGTTAGCGCCAATCATTGCGACGATCCCCTCACCAGGCCCTGCTCGGACTTCCTGAAATGGGGTTGATAATTCGTGGTACGGATTCGATCGTTCCGTGGTACATATAGGTTTACAGTGTTTGGCGAACCGCCCGCGCTCAACGAAGAGCCGAGGGCGGTTGGCGTCCCCCGTCAACTAGAAGGCTGCCTTTCTTGAAGGAGTGATCCATCCAATATGGACGGAGATCGCAAATACACACAACGCGGTTACATGGACACGGACCGCGACGCATCGCGCGAGCGCTTAGGGGGCGACCGCCCGAAGACGCCGCCGGGTCCTCGCCCGCCTCTCGACGTAACAGGCCCGAGGTTGCCGCGGCTCCTGCAGACGGTAACAGCGTCCCGATGCTATAACTGTGCGACGATGCTTGCGGCGGATACGGATTTTGCGGGCGATTGCCCCAAGTGTCATGCCCAACTGCACTGCTGTAAGCAGTGCGCTCACTTCGAGTCTTCGACGCGATTTCAATGTCTCAAGCCGATACCGGTCAGGATTGCGGTTAAGGACAAACAGAACGAATGCACCTTGTTTGCGCCAAGGGTCACGGTGGCGCGGGATGCGGCTCCGACCGCCGCGCACGCCGGCGAGTCGAGGGTCTCCGTGGATGCGACGCCCCGCACGCCCAACGACGCACGCAGCGCTTTCGACCGCTTGTTCAAGAAATAAGGCGCTGGGCAAGCGTTTTGTGTAACGCCTTTTGGTTAGCGTCTGCCGGGGCTTGGCAAGTCTCCTGGGCGGACATCTGATCGGTTGGCTCCCCTGCGCCCCGGGCGACCTGGCGAACGGAGTCCCACCAGCGCCACGACCGAAGCGAAGCCGGCATGGTGCACTCGCATACAGTCGAAGAATCCTTCGACCACCGCCACCCGGCGCCCGCTTCCGCCCGCGGCGCGATGGTAATTGGACAACACCGCCGATTTCCGGAATCCGGCTGGAAACTGACAATGGTGACATTGGAGTGCCACTGTGTCTGCCGGCACTCAGACCAACGGTCGCCGAATCTATTTGCTGATCGTCAGTAACGTGCGGGTGGACGGCAAGGTCAGGCAGGGCGTCCTTCACCGTCTCGGGCCGCCTCGATGAGTTTTTGCCAACGAGGCGTTGGGCGAAGGGGACAAGTCGCCGGCGGGCAACAAAGGGTATCGCAAGTTCCTGCAATCCGGAGGGAAGCAGTTCGCCGTGACGAGGCCAAGATCGACGAGGAACGTGCTACGACGGCAAGTGGGTGCTTGCCACGAACATGGATCTGCCGGCGAGTGAGGTGGCGTTGAGGTTCAAGCAACTGTGGATGGTGGAGGATGTGTTCCGGTCAATCAAGTCGCTGCTGGACACCCGGCCGATCATTCACTGGTGCGACGAAACGACTCGCGGGCATGTGTTTTGCTCGTTCCTGGCGCTGCCGCTGCGGAAGGAACTGAAAGACGGTTTGGCGCGGAAGGAAGGGAAGTTGGAATGGGGGGCACATACAGAGGGAACGCCCGTCGCCAACTTGCAGAAGCCTGTTACGCACCGGGGCGTTTGATGTACAATAACAGAGCCGCGCACCGGTTCACTTCCGGGGCGTTGGCAAACGGGAAAGGCCATGGACAAGCCAGCGCAGAACATACAAGATACGTTCCTGAATACGGCGCGAAAGGATCGGGGCGTCATTACGATCTACCTGCTCAGCGGCGTCAAACTCTCGGGCCGGATCAAGAGCTTTGACAAATACGCGCTGGTGCTCGAAACCAGCAACCAGGAGCAGCTTATTTTTAAGCATGCGATTTCGACCGTCGTGGTATTGAAACCCAATCATCCGTTGGTCACATCGCATTCGCCTGCTTTCGCCTCAGCGCCGGTCGCCACTGCCACTTCGGAAGCGACCGGAAATTCCGGATCTTGAGCCAGCGACTAACTACCAGCCCGCTTGAGCGCGCAATCCTCGCGGCGGTGAAGTTCACGCAGAGTTCCGCCCGCCGCGGGGATACCGATTCGGACGAATTCCCGCTTTCTGAGCTGACGGAATTGGCTAAGAGCGCCGGCGCGCGCGTTTGCGAGCGCGTTGTTCAGGCCCGCCCCGGCGCCGAAGCCGCGACCCTCATCGGTTCCGGGAAGGTCCTGGAGTTGGCGGACCTTGTGAAATTGCATAAGGCGGATCTGGTCATTTTCGACAACGACCTAAGCCCCACGCAGCAGCGCAATCTGGAGAAAGCGCTCAACGCCCGCGTCATCGATCGAACACAGTTGATTCTCGACATCTTCGCCGGTCGCGCCCGCACGCGGGAAGGCCGCCTTCAGGTGGAGCTCGCGCAACTGAATTATTTACTTCCGCGGCTCGCGGGCCGGGGCACGTCGATGACGCGTCAGGGCGGTGGAATCGGAACGCGGGGCCCTGGGGAGACGCAGCTTGAAACCGACCGGCGGCGAATCCACAAGCGAATCAAGAAGGTGGAAGTGGAACTTGAAAACGTGCGCGGCGTTCGCGGAGTCCACCGCCGCCAGCGCACCGCCGTTCCCCTCGCGACCGTCGCTCTCACCGGCTACACGAACGCGGGGAAATCCACTCTTTTCAACCGTCTCACATCCGCGGAAGTGGCGGCCGATGCGCGCATGTTCGCGACGCTCGACCCGACCGTCCGGGGCGTCACGCTGCCTTCACGCCGGCGCGTGTTGCTCAGCGATACGGTCGGCTTCATCCGCAATCTTCCGACGACCCTAGTAAAGGCCTTCCGCGCGACTTTGGAAGAGGTGACCGAGGCGGCGCTAATACTGCATGTGGTCGATGCCTCGTCACCTCACGCGGCTGAGCAGGCGGAGCATGTCGCGAAGGTCCTGGCCGAGATCGGCGCGCACGGGACCCCCCAACTCCGCGTGTGGAACAAGATCGACCTGCTGCCCGGCGCGCCGGACCTGGGCGGCGTCGCTGTGTCCTCTCTGACCGGAGCCGGGTTCGATACGCTTCTGGCCGCGATCGACCGCGTACTTCCTTTCGATCCGGTGGAAACAGCGCTCTTCCGCATTCCCCTGAACGAGGCCGGGGGCGTCCATCTGCTGCACGAACTCGGAGAAGTGATCAGCCAGCGATACGAAGGCGAGTTCTGTGAGGTAGAGGCGCGGGCGTCCGAGTCTCTGAGAGTCCGCCTGCGCGAGTATCTGGTCCGCGGCCAATCATAAGAACCCGTTATCAGACGGCTCGTGCAATTGGAAACAGACAAGGACAGTTGGCAGGCAATCGCTTTTTTCCTCTTCCGGTTTCGCAACCGGTTGGAAGGTCCCGCGCGAGGAACTTTCGATCCTGTTGGCCCCCGCGCATGCGGCAAGGTTGGAAACAGCGATGCCCGGCACGCACTCACTGCGGAGCGGTTGGCTGTTCGAGCGGCGGCGCGGGCCGGGCGACTTGCGCTTCATTTGCTTTTCGTTCTTCCAGCCGTCGCTCGAGATCTCGCGTCCGCAGCCTTTCGCGCTTGATATCCTCCCGCAGAACGTTGACCTCGGCGTCGCGAAAAACGAAACCGGCCATCGCGACCAGCGCAACCAGACCGAGCGCGAGCGTCAACGGGAGCAGGAACCTGGGAGCGGCTGCGACAACGGGGATGACCGGACTGGGGACCGGCGGTTCGGGGGGGGCCTTCGATGGTGTTAACCACTGGAACCGGGTCAGGGAGAGCTGCCATCGGTAATGGCTCGCTCGCCGGCGCAGTCCCGGCTGCACTCCCCCACACCGCACCCTGCGCGGCGTGGGCCAAGGTCTGCAATGTGAACTCAAGGGCCGTCGATTCGCTGTGGATGCTGCCGCCGGCGCCGCGGAAGAAGAATCCCGCGCGCGCCGGAGCTCCGTGCTCAGGCCTCACAACCAGCGCGACCTGCCAGGGTTCCGGAAAGTAACGCTCATGTATCGCCAGATCTTCGGCGGAAAGAAAAATCCCGCTCCGGGTGTGCGAATGGAACCACCCCACGACCCGCAGTTCCATTCCGCCGGGCTGCCGGCCGCCGCCGGCGACCAGCGCGGCAAGCCTGGTGTGATCATTCGGCGAAAGAACGAACCCCGGCCCGCTGGCGTGCTCGCACTCAATCGGCACGGAGTTCAGCACTTCCACGAGTCCGTTCGCGCGACGTCCCAGCAGAATCCCACCGACCTCCATGCCTCCTCGAGGCATGGAATAGAAGGCTTCAACCGCAATCCGGCGCACATGCTCCAGGGCTTCCGGCGCGTACTCCAACTGAAAAGGGATCCCGGGCGCCAACCATACCGTATTCTTGGCCTTCGCCATTCTCTTAGAATGCCACGTTTATAATGAGACTGTGGCAAAAGCCAAAGACTTTGAATTCCGCCTGCAGCGCACCGAGCAGCAACTCCGTCTCTTCCAGAAGATCAGCCGGCTGATGGTTCGCGAGATGAGCTTGCAGGAAGTGCTTCAGGCCATCGTGGATCTGATCGTGGAGTTCATGGGGTGTGACTCCTGCCTCATGTACCTGCTCGATCAGAGCGGCCTGGTGCTGTGCGCTTCGAATAACCCCCACCCGTCGAGCATCGGCAAAGTACGGCTGAAGCTAGACGAGGGTCTCACCGGCTGGGTGGCGCGCGAACGGCGTCTGCTCGCAATCTCCCGCGAGGCATACAAAGACCCGCGTTTTAAGTTCTTCGGCGACCTGCCGGAAGACTCCTACGAGGCGTTTCTGTCCGCTCCCGTCATCGCGCGAAACCGCGTGGTGGGCGTCATCAACGTTCAGCACCGTCTGCTTCATCAGCACACAGGGGGCGAGATGGAAACGCTCACAACCATCGGTGAACAGGTCGGGTGTCTGCTCGTGCTGGCGCGCATGGATCCGGCGGCGGTAGCGGCGGCGGACCTCGCGGGCATGGTCCTTTCCTCTGGACCCGTCCAACCGCGGCGTCTGTGAGATGAGAATCACGGGTACGGTTCCGCTTGCGCTGCTGGCAGCCTCGGCCTTCGCCGAGCCGCAGTGGAAGGCGCGCTATTTCTACGACGAAGACGATACCTCGCTCGCAATCGTCGATTTGAAGTTTTCATCGCCCAGGCGCGGCATCGCAGCCGGCGTGATAACCGGGAGTAACGACAGCATAAAACCCGTCGTCATCGTGACGAGTGACGGCGGCGAGCACTGGACGGTGCAGCCGCTCAAAGAGGCGGCGCGCTCGCTGTTTTTCCTCGATGACAGCCTCGGCTGGATGGTTACCGAGCGCGGCATCTGGAAGACCGAGGAGTCCGGAAGAAGTTGGCGGAAGCTGAAGGCTCCCTCGGGAATAGTCCGGGTCTACTTCGCCGACCGCGAACAGGGCTGGGCCGTCGGACAGAGGAAGGCTGGGTATACAACCTCCGATGGGGGCGCGACGTGGGAGAAGCTGCAAGCGGCGGCGTCGCCGAAATCGAGTTCGGAATTTACTACGTATACCTGGATCGAGTTCGCCACCAAACAGGTGGGGATGATTGCCGGGTCGAGCCGCCCGCCGCGACGGTTGGGGCAAAGACTGCCGGACTGGATCGACCCTGAGGCTGCGGTCCGCCGCCGCGAGTGGCCGTCGTTGACCGTGACTCTCGACACGCGCGACGGCGGTAAGACGTGGACGCCATCCACGGGCTCCATCTTCGGCGACCTGACTCGAATCCGACTCACGCCGGACGGCTGGGGTGTGGGCCTGTTCGAATATTTCGACGAGTTCACGTGGCCGTCCGAGATCTTCTCGCTCGACTGGAAAACGGGCAAGAGCGAGCGGGTGCTCCGGCTGAAGGACAGGGCGATCACCGACATCATCATCGCGCCGTCCGGAATGGTTTACGCCGCCGGGACGGAGATGACAGGCCGCATCCGTCAGACGCCGGTGCCCGGAAAGGTCAAGATGCTGCGATCGAAAGACAGGAAGGCGTGGGAGCCTCTGGAAGTGGATTACCGCGCGGTCGGGCGGCGGGTGACGCTCGCCATCGCCGGCGAAGACAACGTCTGGGCCGCGACGGATACGGGGATGATCCTCAAGCTGGAAGGGCAGTAAGGCGCTGCCGTGGCAGGCCGGTGGGTGGGCGACTACGCGGCCCGCGCGGCGTGAACTGCCGGGTGCGGATCAAGAAGCCGCACGCCGCGCCGAGGTCGTGCTCCACAAAGCCATCGAACAAACACGCCAGTCGAAGGCCATGCAGTGCGCCACCGGAAATTTTGGGCGCCAATGCTCCATTCCCGGCGCAACCGGCAGGTGGGAGGCAATTTGGCGGCAACTCTCTTGTACACCTGCGGAGGTGCACAATCCGCTGCCCGGTCAATGTGGCCCATCACCGCGTCCCGGGCCGTCTGGACCGGACCATCAGCACGCGATCCACGGTAACGACGCTGGCGTGCCCGCCCCATTCCTGGCCGGTTTCCAGTGTGCCGAGCACCAGCGCGGTAACGTTCACCGGAATCGCCGGATGGACGCGAAACAGAATCACGCCGCTCCGTTCCAGCGGCTTGCGGCGTTGGATTGCGATCTGCCAGAAGTCCTAGTCGAGGGTCAACAAGACCCTGCCATCTACTTCAGCGAGATCCAGGAGTGCGGCGTCGCCCGTGCCGGGAGCGCCGGTGCGCACCCACATCACATCGTGGCCCGCCTCCCGCAATGCCTCCACGGCCGGCAACGGAAGTTCTCATCCGCAAGCAGGCGCATTAAACGGGGAGGGGATATGCCTTGTACTCGTGGGCGAGATGGCTGGCATACGCCAGGCAGGCCAGGACGTCCTCGTGCGACAGGCCAGGATAGTTCGCCACGACGTCGGCTTCCGATTGTCCGGCCGCAAGCAAGTCCAGGATGAACTCGACCGCGAGCCGGGTACCCCGGATGACGGGTTTCCCCGCAAGCACCTCGGGATCGACCACGATGCGATCAGGCCAGGACATGCCTTGATAATACCGCGCAGGGCACCCGCGCCGCGCGGCAATCGCCTGGATCATCCGCTCCGGCGACCTGGCGATTGAGCAGGTGCGCCAGCCAAAGGTGATCTAATCAGCCACCTGGGACCGGGTGGCAAACCGCAGGCCGGTTTCGGCTCGGGGGCAATCTGGTGGCAAAAATTGCCACTTGGCTGCAACTGGCGTAACGGACCCCTTTCCAGGAATCCCTGTAGTTTGAAACGTTTG
>SYKU01000012.1 GCA_005808865.1 Acidobacteriota bacterium | reverse complement strand
CGGTCACGGTGCAGAAAGAGGAGCCGAAAGAAGGACAAAATTTTTTCGGCGGCGTGTTCCAACTCAAGATGCCCGCGGATGGCAGCGGCGGTGGGCATTTGGACGCATACGATCCAGTCTCAGGCAAGAAAGTCTGGACGTATAGGTCGAAATACCCTTTGCTAGCTTCGCAGCTTTCGACGGCGGGCGACCTGATATTCACGGGCGACCCTGAAGGCAATTTTTTCGCGCTCGACGCGAAGACCGGCGAGAAGCTCTGGAGCTTCCAGACGGGGTCGGGCCACCGCGGCTCGCCGATTACGTATTCGGTGAGGGGCCGGCAGTATGTGGCGACGCCCTCGGGCTGGGGTTCAGCAGTTGCGGGTATCATGACGCAAATCTGGCCGGAGACCGAGGACTTCCCGCCGGGCTCGACGGTGTTCACGTTCGCACTGCCGGAGGCGCCGCGATGATCGCTTTGGCACTCCTGATGGCGCAAGCGGCGGCCGATCCCGCCGCCATCTCAAAGGGCGAGAAGATTTTCGCGCAGAGTTGTTCGGTCGGGTATTGCCACGGCGTAGGCGGAGCTGCCGGGCGTGGACCTCGCCTGCGCGGCCGCAGCTTTGACCGCGCGTACCTGATCAGCGTGACACGCGACGGGGTGCCGAAGTCGGCCATGCCCGGATGGAAGGAACGCCTCAGCAACGCCGAGATTGAATACGTGGCGTCTTACGTGATGAGTCTCGCGTCCGCCACGGACGCAGCGCCGGCGAATCCGATGCCTCCCGGCGTGGGACCCGCGGCGGTGAGCGCCTTCAAGGGTCCGGCGCAGGCGGGCCGCGGACACGCTGCATTTTTCGACGCGCAAAGGGAGGCGCGCTGCGCCACCTGCCACGCGCTCGGGGGACGCGGGATCGCCGCCGGCCCGGATCTGTCGAAAGCCGCTTCGATGACGCCGAAGCAGCTCGGCGCGGCGATTTCGGCTTCGTCGTCAAGTCATACTTCGATGGTCAGGCTGAAGAACGGCGAATCGTTCCCGGCGCTCCAGACGGGCGCGGTTGGCCCGATCGTCAAGTTGTACGACCTTACCTCGCCGCCCCCCGTGCTTCGAAGCGTGTTGCGGGAAGAGATCGAATCGATAACAAAGGAAACAGGCTGGAGCCACGCGGCGGTTTCGAAGCAGTATCCAGCGGAACAACTCGCGGATATTGTTTCCTATATTTATTACGCGGGCGCGGGCAAGAGCCGCCCCGTGAAAGCGGGGGATTTGAAATGACGGGAAGGATCATACTCGCCGCGGCGGCCGCGACTTGCGGTTTCAGCCAGATCGCGAAGCAGGACGCGCGAAATGTCGTGATTCCGGACACGAACACACACTACACGATGCCCACCTACAAGACGCGGGCGGAGTGGGAATCGCGAGCGGGCCACCTGCGGAAGCAGATACTCTCGGCGGCCGGGCTGATGCCGATGCCGGAGAAATCGCCGCTCAATGCCCAGGTTTTCGGCCGCCTGGACCGCGACGGATATTCGATTGAGAAAGTCCTGCTCGAAACGCTCCCAGGCTATTACCTCGGCGGAAACCTGTACCGGCCGCGCGGCAAACAAGGGAAATTTCCTGGAGTGGTTTCGCCTCACGGCCACTGGAGTTACGGAAGGCTTGAGCATCAGCCAACCGGTTCGATTCCGGCCCGCGGGATCAGTCTGGCAAGGCAAGGCTTCGTGGTGTTCACCTACGACATGGTGGGCTACAACGACACGATGCAGACGCCGCACGCTTTCGGTGACCGGCGCGAGCAACTCTGGGGATTTGGTCCGCTCGGGCTGCAGCTTTGGAACTCGATTCGCGCTGTAGACTTCGTGCAATCGCTGCCGGATGTAGACGGAGAAAAGATCGGTGCGACCGGCGCGTCGGGCGGGGGCACTCAGACGTTTCTTCTCTCGGCGGTGGACGACAGGCTGAAATACTCCTCGCCCGTCAACATGATTTCGGCGATCATGCAGGGCGGGTCCCCCTGCGAGAACGCGCCCAATCTTCGCGTCGGCACCTTCAACGTTGAGATCGGGGCGCTGATGTCGCCGCGGCCGATGCTCATGGTGTCCGCCACCGGGGATTGGACGAAGAACACTCTCCGCGAGGAGTATCCCGCCACTCGCTCGATCTATGAGTTGTACGATAAGGCGGAGTTCGTGAAGGCGGTCCAGATCGACGCGCCTCACAACTACAACCAGCAAAGCCGCGAGGCCGTGTACCGTTTTTTTGCAGGTAGAGTTCAGGGCGATCCGAACGCGGATGGAATCAAGGAAGGCCCGATTCGTCCTGAGATGCCGCAGGATATGCTGGCACTGCACGGGCGCACGCGACCTGACAATGCTCTGAGCTATACCGGATTGTTCGAGCAGTGGGTGGCATCGGCGACGCGGCAGAATGACGCCGCGCGCGAACTTCCCGCGATGCGCGAACGGCTTCGGTACGCGCTACTCGCGGAACAACCGGAACGCGTGGTGAGCGAGACGGCCGGCGAGCAGGTGATACTTGGCCGTCCGGGAAAGGGCGACCGCGTGCCTGGCCTGTACCTGCGGGGAAAGGGAGCTGCGACGCTCGTCGTCCATCCCGATGGCGCGAATGCGGCGCGGCGCAGTTCCGCGGCGAAAGGGGCGCAAGCGAGAGGGGAGTCTGTACTTACGATCGACGCTTTCCAGACCGGTTCGGCCACCGCGCCACGGGACCGCTCCAGCAAGTTCTTCCTGACGTTCAATCAGAGCGACGACGCGAATCGCGTCCAGGATATCCTCACGGCCGTGGAGTTTTTGCGGGCGTCGGGCGCGTCGAGAATCGGGGTCGCGGGACTTGAAAAGGCGGCTGTCTGGTGCCTGTTCGCGGCCGCTCTCGCGAAGACGCCGGTGGAACTGACCGCGGACCTATCCACGTTTCGCGGTGAAGACAACGATTTCCTTTCGAAGTTCTTCGTGCCGGGCATCCAGAGGGCCGGTGGGTTGAAAGCGGCGCTGGCGCTTACGGCGAAGCGCTGAACGGAAGTTTCGCATCCTGGCTCGCTCCGTGCGAATCAAGCACGCAGCTTAGCGACTTTCGTTGATCGCGGGACCTTCCGGCACGGGTTGAATGATCAGATCGATTCCAAATAGCGCGCGAGTTCCCAATCCGTGACCGCCTTCTCGAACTGCCGTACTTCCCAATCGCGTGTTGCCGCGTAGTGATCGACGAAGTCGTCTCCGAGCCAATTGCGCGCCACTTGACTCGTGCGGAAAAGCTTCGTTGCTTCCGCGAGCGAGCGGGGGAGCGCGGCCACCTCTTCGGCGGCGCCTTCTGAATACGCATTCACCGTTTGCGCGGGCGGTTCAAGCTGGCGCACAATCCCGTCAAGCCCCGCCGCGAGTGACGCCGCCATTGCAAGGTAAGGGTTGATATCCGCGCCGGTCAGCCGCAGTTCAACCCGCGTCGATTTCCTGCCGCCTGGAATCGCCCGTATCGCCGTCGTGCGGTTGTCTACCGCCCATGTGGCGTTCACCGGCGCCCACGTCCCCGGCACCGTCCGCTTGTAGGAGTTAATCGTGGGACAGAGCAGCGCCGCGAACGCGGGCACGCTCTCCACAAGCCCGCCAATGTAGTTCTTCATCAGTCCGGAGATCCCATCGCCGTCCGCATGGAACAAATTGGTCTCGCCGTTCCACAAACTCTGATGCAGATGCCCGCTCGACCCCGGCAGGTCCGCGTTCCACTTCGCCATGAAGGTTGGAATAAGGCCATGCCTCGCGGAGAGCTCCTTTACGGCCGTTTTGAATAACGCCGCGCGGTCGGCCGCTTGAAGGCCCTCTTCGACCGCGATCGCGGCTTCGTAAACTCCCGGCCCAGTCTCGGCGTGCAATCCTTCGAGCGGAATGGAGAAGGCAGCCAACTGGTCGAACAATCCAAGCACGAACTCCCGATTCTCCGAGGCTCTCAGCACGCTGTAGCCGAACATGCCGGGCGAAAGCGGCGTCAGATTCCGAAAGCTCTTCGCGCGCAGGCTCTCCGCCGTTTCGCGGAACATCCAGAACTCGTATTCGGCGGCAAAGTGCGCGCGGTAGCCGAGCGCCGCCGCCTTTGCGAGCACAGCTTGCAACACCTGGCGAGGAGCGATAGGAAGAGGCCTGCCATCCTTCGTGACGAAATCCAACAGGAAGAAAGCCGTGCCCGGCTCCCATGGAATCGTCCGGAACGTGCTCAGGTCGACCTTCACCGAGGCATCGGGATATCCCGTGTGCCATCCGGTGAACTTGACGTTATCGTACAGCGCGTCGGCGATATCCCAGCCGAAGATCACGTCGCAGAAGCCCATGCCGCCGGCCGCCGACGAATAGAATTTCTCGACGCTGACGTACTTTCCGCGCAACGTGCAATCGACGTCGAACGCACCGAGTTTCACGCGCGTGACGGCATGCCGTTCGAAGAGCCCACGAATGTCTTCGATCGTCACAGCGCTACCCATACCGATTTCACATGCGTGTATTGTTCAAGAGCGTGCGCGCCCAGATCGCGTCCAAATCCGCTCTGTTTACAGCCGCCGAAGGGAGACGCCGTATCGAAGCCGTTGTAGGTGTTAATCCACACCGAGCCGGCCTTGATCTCATTCGCCATTCGGTGCGCGAGCTTGATATCGCGCGTCCAGACCGCGGAAACAAGGCCATAGATGGTGCCGTTGGCGATCTCAACCGCCTCTTCCGGGCTCTGGAATTTGATTGCCGAGAGCACCGGTCCGAAAATCTCTTCCTGAGCGATCGCCATCCCAGGCGTCACATCGGCGAAGACGGTGGGCTTCACGAAAAATCCGTTGGCGTTCGAACCGGCCGTATCGCGCTCGCCCCCGCACATCAGGCGCGCGCCCTGCTCGACGCCCGACCTGATGTAACTCAGAATGCGGTCCATCTGCACCTGGGAGATCTGCGACCCCATTCCCGTGCCTTTGTCAAGCGGGTCACCCACTTTGAGCCGTTTCGCGCGGGACGCCAAGGTGTCCAAGAACTTGTCGTGAATATCGGCGTGGACGAGCAGACGCGAACCCGCGCTGCAAATTTCCCCCTTGTTTCCGAAGATGCCCCAGAATGCCGAGCGGATTGCCGGCTCCATTTCACAATCGGGAAAGACGATGTT
>SYKU01000124.1 GCA_005808865.1 Acidobacteriota bacterium | reverse complement strand
TACGTGTCATCACTACTGATGATACACTAAGACCGAAACCACGTCAAGACATTTTCGAAAATTATGTTCCGGACAATCGGAAGGCGTGCTGTGCCAAAGGGAAAGCGCAGAATTGCATCTTTCTCCTCGCGGATCGGACAGAGCGATTCTGTTCAACCAAGCACGCCGCCAGATCGACGCCTCATGAAAACAAGAAACTTAGGTCAGGAATTTTGCGCCGGAAAGTAGCTAGCCCCGAACTGGCCCTCCATGTTAAAGAACCTGTACCGCAGGGCTGCGATTCGCTAATGTCCGGCCGCAAATGGCCTCATCCACTCGCAAGCCATGTTGTCGTCGGTAATCACTCGCTTATCCCGGTTGCGACGGCGAATGCTCTCGCGCGTTTCCATCCCCCAGCGATCGTAAACGGGTTCGTCAACATTGTCGGCCGCATCGACGATCTCTTCCAGAAGATCGGCTTCGCCGGGATTCGAAACATCCAAAACCGGTTGCCCGTCGATCCGGTACGCGAGCAGCGTCGGCGCCAGCGCTCCTTGTCCGGCAGTATCTGACTGTCACTTACGGCGAGGAAGGGTCCAAACCGGAACGCAGACGGAAAGACGCTCGCGCCGGTGATCTGCGCTTCCGCTGAGTGCGTGGTGTTGAAGTAGAGGATTCCCCCGGGCTTCAGGTGCCCGCGCGCCAGTTCCAGGAACTCCCGAGAGAGAAGATTGGTGGCATGCGCACGCCAATGATACGTCGTGTCCATCAGGATCATGTCGTAGCGGCGACCGGGGTTTCGTACCAGCCAGCGCCGCCCGTCGTCGATGAAGATCTCGACCTTCGGATTCGACAACAGTGGCCGGACCGCCGGATACCGCTTCATGATCGTGAGGTAACCCGGATTGATTTCGACCACCGTCACCGTTTTCACTTGAGGATGATTGGCGGTCACCTGTGTCCAGGACCCGCCGGAAGCGCCGATAATCAGGATTTCTCCCGGAGCCGCGTGCAGCAGGCTGAGCGAAAGCGGGCGGATCACGGTACTCGCTTTCCGCACATCCGTTTCGAGATACCCGTCGTAGGCGCCGTCGCCATAGATGGCAAGCTCCTTGTCCACCGTTACGACGCCGCTCCTGGTTTCGACGATATCGGTGAATCGTTCGCCGGGCGAGTAATCGGCCTTTCTCTGAAGGCGCTCGTAAACACCGTCGAACAGAAGCCTCGACGATGAGACGGCGTTGGCGCAGAGAACGATTCCAACCGCGAGAGCCGCAACGCGTTCGCGGCGTCCCGCCCCGTAGACCAGAAGAAGGGTCACCGAGGAGATCACGCCTATCAGGACGAGGAAAACCTGAATCTGAGAGAGCGTCCAGGCCTCCATGAGCACGTATCCCACCAGAAAGCTGCCAAGTGTGGAACCGGCAATGTTGCTTAGATAGAGGCGTCCAAGGGCGGCGCCTGCGCGCGCATCCGGCGGAATGGAAATGTGGCAGACAAGAGGGAACGTTGCGGCCATCAGGCCGGCCGCGAGCGCGATCAACGGAAGGGTGTAAGAGTAGTCCACATGCCGTACCGCGAGCGCGAGCAACGGAACGGTCACGAAACCGAACAGGTTGCCGAACAGGGAGAGCATCGCGATACGGCGGACGAACACCGGCGTGTTGCCCGCGGACTGTTCGCGGCAGAGGCCGCGGCTCAGCAGCGATCCGAATGCGATGCCGGCCAGAAATGCTCCCAGCACGAAAGCGAAGGCCCTTGGCCTCGCCCCGCTGACAAATGCATAAGTACGGTACCAGACAATTTCGTAAGAAAGGGAGATGAATCCCGAAAGTGCCGCGAGGACTATCGCCACCGGAAAAGCGGCCATGCCCGTGCCAGCCGGACGCGGCGCCTCCTCGGCACCGGCCGCCGGCGAAGTCCGCCACCCGATGAAATAGACCGCAAGCACTGCCGCCGCCACAAGGATATTGAGCGCCGCGGCGAGCCTGATCGACCCCGACATCCCCAGTGCGGGCAGCGCAAACCCCGCACCCAGGAAGCATGCAGCCGAAGACCCCAGGGTGTTGACGAAATAGAGTATCCCAACCGATCGCCCGACATTCCCCGATGTCCGGACCCAGTGCGTCGCGAGGATCGGCAGAGTGGCGCCCATGAGGATCGTGGGAACCGCGACCAGACCGAACGCGACGATTCCGGTCTCAAGCGGCGAGCGGCCCGCGGTGAACGTCTCGACCCAGTGAAACAGTCTCAGCGAAACCAATCCGAAAATCGCAATGAACAGCTCGGCTATGCCGAAGATGGCCAGCAGCGGCGCGCCCGGTAACCTGGAGATGCGGCCCCCGGCGAGGCTGCCGAGGCCTAACCCCAGCATGAACGCGCTCACGACCATGGTCACCGATTCGATGTTGACGCCATAGATCGCGAATAGCGCGCGCTGCCAGACAATCTGATAGAGCAACGCCGGGAACCCCGAACAGAAGAACATCAGACCCAACACCCAGCGGAAGACCGGTTTTTCGCTCATCATTGCAAACCGCCAGTATAACGGGCAGCGGGACGACGCGCGTGTAACATCATGAGAGCTCGAAGCGGCAGGCAAGGCGCCGGCAAAAGCGGCAGACTTTCCTGGGAAAAAAACCGGGGACGACTCTGCGTTCTCGAGCGCGGCGACGGGCGGAAACCGTCGTGCACACTCAAGTCGCAATGGCGCATCGAGATCCTCCAAGAGCGAGCCGCCAGGAACGGTGGACGCCTTCGTGGCCCTGGGCTCATCGTTTGGTGCTTCGGGTGGACAACGCACCGGGTCGCAGGACGGTTTCGTCCGCCTCAACAGACCGCCACTAAGCTCGGCCGTCCGGGGGAGCTGGATTGGAACAGTCCCGCAGGCACACTGGATTCGAGCGGGAGGCGATTCAGAACTTCGGTTTGTCCGCTGCGCCTGAGCCTGTGAATTCGCTGCCTGGCGTTTCGAGATGGGAGCCCCTCCATGAGCGCTAAGATAAGAATTGACTTCACCGCCACCAACCATGTAAGCTCGATTCATGTCGGCAATACGTGAGGATTGGCAAGTGCTGGTTGGTTTGTTTCCGTCTGGGTGGGAAGAACTTGGCCGGAGCACGGGCGCAGTAACGCGATTGCGTGGGTTCGAGTCGCTGAACGACTTGTTCCGGACGCTGTTGTTGCATGTGGGATGCGGATGGTCGCTACGGGAGACTGCGGTACAAGCCAAGTTGGC
>SYKU01000123.1 GCA_005808865.1 Acidobacteriota bacterium | reverse complement strand
GTCTCGGCCGAAAGCATCACGGCGTCGGTGCCGTCGTAGATTGCGTTCGCTACGTCGCTCACTTCAGCGCGAGTGGGAGTGGCATGTTCGATCATGGATTCGAGCATCTGCGTCGCCGTGATCACGAACTTCCCATGCCTGCGAGCCCGCCGGATGATGGATTTCTGAATTGCCGGAACCTTCTCCAGCGCCATCTCGACGCCCAGATCTCCGCGCGCCACCATCACACCGTCCGCCTCGTCGAGAATGGAATCGATATTTTCCCACCCTTGGGGCTTCTCGATCTTCGCCACGATCGGAATCTGGGCCCCGGTGTCCCGCAGTTGCCGCCGCAATCCGCGGACGTCTTTCGCGGTGCGCACAAACGAAAGCGCCACCATGTCGATGCCGTTCTCTATGCCGAAGTCGAGATCGGCAAGGTCCTTCTCGGTCAACGACGGCACATTCGTCATCGCGCCGGGCAGATTGATTCCCTTGTGATCGCTAATGGGCCCGCCGGCAACCACTTCGCAGCGCACGTTGCGGCCATCGCTCGAAATCGCCCGAAGCTCTATCGTGCCATCGGCAAGAAGGACACGGTCGCCGGCGTGGACTTCTTCCGCGAAGCGCGCGTACCCCGTGGATGCGCGCTCGGCGGTGCCTGAAACTTGATCGACGGTGATGGTGAACTCGGCGCCCTTGATAAGGGCACAGCCGCCGTTTTCGAATGCTCCGAGCCTGATCTTTGGACCTTGCAGGTCAAGAAGGATGCAGGCGTGCCGTCCGAGTTCGGCGCCGACCGCCCGGACGGCTCGAATTCGAGCAAGGTGCTGGATGTGCGAACCGTGGGAAGCGTTGAGGCGGAAAACATCCGCGCCCGCGTTCATCAACCGTCGCAGCACATCGGGAGCGTCGGAAGCGGGGCCCAGTGTAGCAACAACTTTGGTGTTAGGCATTCAAAGGAATCAGGTCTTTTCATTGTACCTTGGCTGAAATGGAACCCGGCAGCGGGAACACGTTTTGAATGCTAGAATTAATTTTCGCCGTCCGGGCGGCCGTAAAATTTGCATCCGGCTGGCCGTACCGCCGTCCAATAAAAAGCAGAACATGCCCCAGGCCGTCTCCGAAGCGCAAAAGTTCAATATTCTTGCCTCAATCGGCAATACGCCGCTGATTCGTCTGGCGAAAATCGCGGCCGATTTTCCGGGAATCGAGATCTACGGCAAGGCTGAATTTGCGAATCCGGGCGGCTCGGTCAAGGACCGCCCCGCGCTCAACATGGTAGTCGAAGCCGAACGCTCCGGAGCGCTGCGGCCTGGCCTCACAATCCTCGACGCAACCAGCGGCAACACGGGCATCGCCTACGCCATGATCGGCGCAGCCAAGGGCTACAAAGTGAAGCTTTGCTTGCCCGGTAATGCGTCCATGGAGCGCAAGCGCATCCTCAAAGCGTACGGAGCCGAGACCGTGTTTTCAGACCCCGCCGAGAGTTCCGACGGCGCAATCCGTCTTTGCCGCCAAGTCCACGCCGCCGATCCCGGCCGCTATTTCTATCCGGACCAGTACAACAATCCCAACAACTGGAAGGCGCACTTCAACGGGACCGGCCCTGAAATCATCGAGCAGACCGGGGGGCGCGTCACCCACTTCGTCGCGGCCATGGGCACCAGCGGAACGTTCATGGGAGTCACCCGGCGAATGCGCCGCGACCTCCCGCACGTCAAGTGCTACTCCGCGCAGCCATCGAGCGGCTTCCACGGGCTTGAGGGACTGAAGCACATGCCGACGGCGATCGTCCCTGGCATTTACGACGATGCGCTGGCCGATGGAAACATCTGGCTCGAGACCGAAGACGTGTACCGCATGGTTCGGCGCCTCGCCCGCGAGGAGGGCGTTCTCATCGGAATCTCCGCGGGCGGGAATGTGCTGGCGGCCCTACGGATTGCCGGTGGGTTGCGCGAACGGGGAGAGGGAGGCGTGATCGTAACCATGCTCTGCGACAGCGCCGAGAAGTACCTCAGCGAACATTTCTGGGACGAAGAATGATCACGATCGAAAAGCAGCCGTGGCAGGAAATGGTTGCGCATGCACAAACCACCTATCCGGACGAGTGCTGTGGCGCGATGCTCGGCAGCGTGGATGGCGGCGACAAGCTTGTCCGCATCGCGATGATCCTCGAAAACGTATCCGAAGGCTCGCAGGCTGCACGCTATGAATTGCGGCCCGAAGATCTTCTCAAAGCCGACCGCGAGGCCCGTAAGCAAGGTATGGACCTCGTCGGCATCTACCATTCCCATCCTGATTGCGGCGCTTATTTTTCGGAAACGGACCTGAAGAATTCCTGCCCCTGGTACTCGTTCGTCGTACTTTCCATCCGGAACGGCGAATTCGACCATGCAAACAGTTGGCTGCCGAACGCCGAACAAACCGAGGCTGAAAAGGAAGAGTTGGTTTACTGAAAGGAATTATGGCAAAAGTCAAGATACTGATACCTACGCCTCTGCGCCAGTTCGCGGGCAAGCGGGATTCGGTGGAGTGCGAAGGCGGCACAGTCGGCGAGGCTCTTCAGGCGCTCATCACGTCCCATCCAGATCTACGCAAGAACCTCTACAATGACGAAGGCAAGCTGCGCAGTTTCGTCAACGTCTACCTGTCGGACGAAGACATCCGCTACCTGAATCGCGAGGCCACCCCGGTGAAAGATGGCGACACGCTTTCAATCGTTCCCAGCATTGCGGGGGGGATTGAGACGGGAAGCGCCGACGCCGTCACACTGTCGAAGGAGGAGGTGCTGCGCTATAGCCGGCACCTTATTATGCCCGAAGTCGGCATGGAGGGGCAGCTTAAGCTGAAGCAGGCGAGCGTGCTGCTGGTGGGCACCGGCGGCCTTGGCGCGCCCCTCGGCCTGTACCTTGCGGCGGCGGGCATTGGCCGCATCGGTCTCGTCGATTTCGACGTGGTCGATTTCACCAATCTCCAGCGGCAGGTGATTCACGGTACTAAGGACGTGGGCCGCAAGAAGCTCGACTCCGCGGCCGATCGGATGCTCGACATCAACCCGCACATCACGATCGACCGTCACGAAGTGGCGCTTACTAGCGAGAACGCGCTCCAGATCCTCAAGGACTACGACTACATCGTCGACGGCACCGACAATTTCCCGACGCGCTACCTGGTCAACGATGCCTGCGTCCTCCTCAACAAGCCGAACGTCTACGGCTCGATCTTCCGTTTCGAGGGCCAATGCACCGTCTTCGCCTACGAGGGCGGGCCGTGCTACCGCTGTCTGTATCCTGAGCCACCGCCTCCGGGGCTCGTTCCCAGTTGCGCCGAAGGCGGCGTACTCGGCATTCTTCCCGGCGTGATCGGTCTCATGCAGGCCACGGAGACTGTGAAATTGATCCTCGGCATCGGCGAGACCCTCGTCGGGCGCCTGGTGCTCTATGATGCGCTTGCGATGCGGTTCCGCGAACTGAAGCTGCGGCGTAATACGGAATGCCCGGTGTGCGGCGACCACCGCACCATTACGAAGCTCATCGATTATCAGCAGTTCTGCGGCATCCCACAGCAGGCGCCGCCTCCCGCGCCGGGACTGAACGCGGGCGAGATCGATCCCATCGAAGTAAAGGCTCGCATTGACCGCGGTGACAGTTTCGTCCTTATAGACGTGCGCGAGCCGCACGAATATCAGATCTGCAACATTCCCTTCGCGCGGCTGATTCCGCTTGGGGACCTTCCGAAGCGCACCAACGAACTGAACCCGGCGGATGAAATCGTTATGCACTGCAAGAGCGGCATGCGTAGCGCGAAAGCGTGCGACTTCCTGAAGCAGGCCGGCTTTGGCAAGGTAAAGAATATGAAAGGCGGAATTCTGGCCTGGAGCGACAAGGTCGATCCGCGTGTGCCGAAGTACTGACACATTTTCGGCTCACCCCGAACGATGGTAGTCCCGTTTGGGTTGTTCGACAGGCCTCCCAGCCCGTCGTGCCCGCCCAAGCCTGGCCAGGGCTCGATCAGGCAAAAAGGCCCTGGACTGTAAATCGCGTGTTCCCTCAGGTCAGCGTCAGCTGCGGCTGTCCGCGCGCTCCCGATCGGGAGAATCTCGTGTCATGCGTCGGACACACGAGGCGTTTCGTGGCTCGCTGTCATCGACAGCCGGCCGCTTTAGGGCGGCCGGCGCCGCCCCGGTCGTCCCGCCGCAGTCAGCGGCGGGTCCGAAGCCGGGTTTTCAACAATAGATTCGCGATTCGGTCGAAGATGTCTGCAAGACGGTGAAGCCGCGGCAACGGATCGAGAAGTGCGCGGCGGGCCCCGTCGCTGTTGGCACAAGTGATTACGGGCAAGATGGCGGATCTTCGGCCCGTAAACCGGCGGGGAAAGGGTTTCGGCGCTTCTGAGTGAAAACTTTGGGCCAACGATCTGCGGTTGAATGCGGTAATCGGCGGAACTGCTGAATCCGCTGTACCTGTGCGATTACCGGTCCGCGCCAGGTTAAGGTTAAGACGTGCTTAGCGAAGATCTCCCGTTGACGCGCGAACCCACCTTCCGTTGGCCACCGCTTGTCTGGCAGTCGAGGTGCGCGCTGTCCCTTGCCGGATACATCGCCGCAGCCCTCTGGGTGCGGCCGGTTTACTCGACGACCGATTTCTTGCGCTTCTTCGGCGTTTTTTGTCTGCTTTCGTCCCTTTGGGGAATCACTGTCTGGATGGCGCGACGCGACCCGCCCAGCATCGGGTCATTATTGTATTCGCGATGCTGTTCCGCCTCGCAATGCTTCGAAGGCAGCTATCGTGATGTGCGATCTCGCCGGTGTCTTGTTGTGGCTCCTGGCGAAGCGCCTGGGGGAAGGCAACGCAGCGGTAATGGCCTACGCGTGCTCGCGGGGATATACTTCAACTCCAGTTTGGGGCCGGCGCTCGCGGCGCTCGTGAGACCTGCCGGACTGATGCTGACTCCAGCCTTCGTGAAACGCGGAGGATGGAGGGCGCTGATTGCCCCGGTTCTCGCGCTTGCCGCCCTCGCCGCCCGGTATGGAGTTTCAGTCGATGCTTGGGCTGGCCACGGGACGTTCAACACCGCTCTGTTCAGGCTGATCCCGTTCGAGCGAACCGCGGCGCTCGCTATCGTCACAGCCGTGTATCGGAAGGATGACGGATCACAGCAGGCATTGCTCGATCACGCGATCTGGATTACGGGTGCGTTTCTGCTCACAACACCGGCATTCGCTCCATCGTATTTGACTTGGATACTACCCTTCGCCGCGTTGCGATGGTCGAGGTTCTGGCTCACACTATCGGGCACGAGCTTTCTTTCGTATCACGCTTCTCTGGAATTTTCGGAACTGAAGGCGCTGGTCGCGATTCAATACGCGATCCCGCTGTTTGAATGGATCTGCATGAGGGGATTGGGTGCGAAGCCGCCGTCAAGTGACGTGGCTTCGCGCCACGGAACCGCTACTTAATCTTGGAAACTGTGTCGGATATCTTCTCGCGATGCTGATCGTGACAGCCCTTGCAGCCGGCGCCGATCATCTTCATTCCCGCCGATATACCTTCTTTGTCGTTTGCAGCGAAGGCCTTCGCGACGGCTTGTGCTCCCTTGTAGGTGTCGCCGCACGACTTTGTGGCAATTTCCGAGTTGCGCGCCTTCCAAAAAGCTCCGGTCAACTTGAGGGAAGCCTGCATCGCGACGGCGTTCTTTTCGACATCCACGCCCTTGCGCATGGCTCCCATCTGCGCGCCGAGGTCCTTCATCCACTGCACGTGCTCAGCAGGCGGGTCCTCCGCGGCGACTCCCACGCCTGCCACTACCATGAGGCCCGCAAGGGCCAGTTTCATTGCTTTCATTTCAAACTCCCTCTTTATTGGAATTGCGCGGCCCTGACAGAGCGCCGTCCAATACATTTTACATGATCGTCAGGGGCCGCGGAAGGCGGCCTTGTAGAACCCGGCGACGCGCTCCTCGCCGAGCGTTTCGTAATACAGCTTTCCGTTGTGAGCAACGCCCGGCACGGTGAAGTATTCATGCTCGATCTTCAGCCGGTCGAGGAGTCCGTGAAAATTGCGGTTGCGATCGAGCAGTCCGTCCTCCTCTCCCACACCGATGCGCACCCGCGTGCGGCCCCGAATCTTTTCCGCGTTCCTCTCCGCCAGAATCCAAGGACTGTTTTCGTCGAAGTAGTCGAGATCTCCGCCGAAGTTCTTCTCAAATAGCTCCCCGTGCATGTGCGTGACGCCGTCGCGGTCGAGCAACGCGCCCGCCATGATTGAGACCGCGCCGAACAACTCCGGATACCTGAATCCGAAGTGCGCCGCGCCGAATCCGCCCATGGAATAGCCCTCGATGGCGCGGGCCTCCCGACGCGGCGCGGTGCGGAACGTTTCGTCGATGTGGGGAATGAGATCGCGAACCATGATGCTGTCCACCGGGCGCTCCCCGTCCCACGAATCGCTGTACCGGCTGTCGCGCAGGCCGTTGACGAGCACCGCGATCGCGGGCGGCGTCTGGTTCGCCCTGATGGCGCGGTCGAGCAGGGTAACGAACGGCGTTCCGCTGCGCTGATTCCCGCCCATCCCGTGAAGCCAGTAAATCACTGGATAGCGTCGGCTTCGCTCCGCCTCATAGCCGGGCGGAAGGTAGATGAGGTAGCTGACGTCGGCCTTGATGGTCTTGCTGTGGAACGTACGGTATTTCGTGCCGGCCGGTTCCGACTTGTCCGGATCGACCCAGGCTCCGGAATCGGAAGCGCGCGGGGCTTTCAGGTGCTTGTCGAGAAACGCATCGACGGCGAGGTCGATCTCCGGCCCGCTGAATCCGTGCCCCCCGCCCTTGACCGTTTCGAACGACACCTCGACGCGGGCCTGCTTCAGCGCTTCATAAAGCAGACGGCTTTGATCGTGGGGAACGAGCGGATCTTTATCACCGTGCATGATCAGGAAGGGCGGGTCATCGGGGCTGATGTAGGTGATGGGATTCGCGCGAGCGGCCTTCTCCGGATTCCGCTGAATCGGTCCGCCGATGAGCTTCGACTCGGGCGAATCCGGTGCGTCGTGATTCATCGTGCTGCCGGCGGCATCCATTTTGAGAAAATCGGTCGGGCCGAAGAAGTCGACGACCGCTTGCACACGGCTGGTTCGATTCAGATTGCCGAGCGTGCCTTCGAGGTCCACCACGCCGCCGGAGGTTCCGAGCAGAGCGGCGAGATGTCCTCCGGCCGACGATCCCCATGCGGCAAAGCGCCCCGGATCGAGTCCATACTCCGCCGCGTTCGCGCGAAGCCATCGCACGGCGGCCTTCGAGTCGTGAATCTGCGCGGGAAAAAGGGCTTCCGCGCTGAGCCGGTAGTTGATGCTCGCTACCGCATAACCGCGCGCCGTAAGGCGTGCCGCCGGGGGTTTCTCTTTCGACCCGCTCCGCCATGCCCCGCCGTGTATCCAGACCACCACGGGAAAGCGGTTGTTCGAAGAACTCTCGGGCACGTACAGGTCAAGGAGCAGATCGGTACTGCCGGCACGGGCGTAAATCAGGTTTGTATGAACCGCGGCGCGCAGATCCTGAACCAGCAGAACGAGTGTAAGGAGGCACAAGTTGCGAATCGGCATGACTCAGTTTACTCCCGATGCCCGCATCTAAAGTCCTATGGCACGACGACGTCGCGGACCTTCGTCCACTTGGCCTTTCCAGCGGGGCCTTCGACATACAGCGTAACCACATACTCGCCGGCCGCCTTATACGCGTGGAGCGGGTGCTGCTCGGCTGACCTGGTCCCATCACCGAACTCCCAGCGCCAGGATCGCACATCGCTATAAGAGCGGTCCTGAAAGGCCACCGCCCTCCGTTCCAGATCGAGAACCTGGAAGGACCACTTCGCCTCGATGGGCTTCCTCAACACCGGTTCAAGAGGCATCAGACGGAATGCGACGAGGTCGGACGCATTGCCATACATCGTCGTCTTGTGGGAGAGATTCCAGAACCCGCGCTGTTCCGGGTTTTTGACGTCGTCGTAGTCAAGTACCGACCAGGACATCCCGATCACCTTGTTTTCCCCAAGCTTCGATTCGACGGCACGTATCGGTCCCTCGTAGGGCGCGTAGTCGAACGGAGTGATGTAGAACTCCAGAATCAGCTTTCCGCTTTCACCGTGCTTGAAGTCATAGTTATAGGCGGCATTCGCATAGGGCAGTTCTTTGATCCAGGGCTGGCAGCCCCAGACCATGGCCCAGTCGCGGTCGGGCGCGGGCGTAAAAATGTGATAGTTCTGCGCATGCACGCCGTGGAAAGTGAAAAAGGCGTCGCCCTTTCGCAATCCGGTATAGGGGTGCAACGCACTGATGAGCGGACCGCCGGAGAGATCGCCATCGACCACTAGTTCGAAGATATCGTTATGACGGTCGGCGCGCTCGAAATCCCAGTAATTGTCGTACGCCTCGTAGAGAAAGTAGAGGCGATTGAGTCCCTTTACCCACCCCACTTTCACTTTGACGTCGAGGTCTTTCCTGTCGTAGCGGAAATTGAGACCTTTCTGCGTTTCCTTGAGTTGGTCCATGCCGATGGAGTAGGTGGCGGGGACCATAGTCCAGTCGGCCGTATCGCCGTCGATGCGCGGAATCTGACCCGAGGGAAATTGAAAGACCTTGTACTCGACGCCTGGACGCTCGAGAGCGGCGCACGGCAGAATGAGTAAGAGGGCGGCAACGCAAGTTCGCATATAGGTAACTCTCTCCTTGAAAAGCAGTGGATAGCAAGTCTACGACGGACCGTTCCCTGAAGGGGCGCCCCGAAGCTCGGTAAAGCGCCGGCTCTGGGTATGCTCAACGTGTCGGCGTATAGCGGCCCCATACAAACCTGCCAGGCCGGCGAAGATCTGTCCAGGGATCCCTAGGCTCCGGTCTATGTTCTGCACGCTGTTGCATTGCACGATCCGGGCCCGGAAGGCTGCGCGACGACGAAGCCGCCGAAGCCACACTGGGATTCGAAGCGCTTACGATCGACCGGTCCAGGTGTCCCACAAGGCGACCGGTCAGCCTCGCAGAATGAAAAGGCCTGCAACGATCTTGCGGCAGCGTTAGCCAGGGTCACGGCTGAAAGTATAACAGCACACCTGACGACGACAGCCGCACGCGTCCCCGGACACTTCCGTATCTTGTCCGACTGGCCACGGCAGCTACCGGTCGAGGTTAACCTGACACAACAAAGTGGATCCTTGTCAAAGGTACTTGAGTGCCGCTGACTGTCGCCAGCGTACCGGGAAATTCGAGATCCTAACTGTCGCCTCGCCGCGGACGAGGACGCTGTCGCGGTTCAGGCGATCGCCTGGCCTGTACGGCATCGCGTATCACGGGAGCGGATTTGCTGGTTGGAGCAATGCGGGCCAGGCAGTCGGCATTGCCTTCCTCCCCGCTTCGTGCCGGCGCGCTGCGATCCTCGCCGCCCGGCAGGCGCATGCGCCAGCCCAAAATGACACAATCGCAAATTGCGGCCGAAATAAGCACAAGAGCAAAAAAAGCCACGAAGGCAGCCGAGGCTCGCACTTCCTGCTGTATACTGTGACTTCAATGATATGAAACCCGTCCTCGCGATCGTCCTTCTATTGAGCTTCGCCAGACTCGCCTCCCCGCAGGAGTGGCCCGTGTACGGCGCCGACGCGGGCCAAACCCGCTATTCTCCGCTCAAACAGATCGATCGTTCGAACGTCGCGACACTTAAGGTGGCTTGGACCTATCACACCGGAGATATAAGCGACGGCAAGACCATGGCAGCTCGTAGCGCGTTCGAGACCACGCCTCTTGTGATCGACGGCGTCATGTACTTTACCACTCCCTTCTCCCGCGTCATTGCGCTTGACTCGGAAACAGGAAAGGAACTGTGGCAGTTCGACCCGAAGCTCGATCGCGAGCGCACCTATAACCTCTTCATCAATCGCGGCGCGGCTTATTGGCCCGGCGTCAAGGGCAAGCGCATCTTTGCCGGCACCCTCGACGGACGCCTCTTCTCGCTTGATGCGAAAACCGGCAAGCCCGACGATAGCTTCGGCAAGGCCGGATGGATCGACCTCCGCGAAGGCGTAGCGGACAAGTTTCCAGACAAGGGCTATGGCATGACTTCGCCCCCTGCCATCTACAAGAACCTCGTCATCTGCGGCGCGCTGACCGCCGATGGCGAACCGCAGGGACCTAGTGGCGACGTCCGCGCCTTCGATGCCCGCACGGGGAAACTTGTCTGGCGTTTCCACGTAATCCCGAGACCCGGCGAGTTCGGGCACGACACGTGGGAAGCCGATGCCTGGAAGGACCGCTCCGCCGCGAACGCCTGGTCGATTCTAACCATCGACACCGAACGCGGCATCGTATTCCTGCCCCTCACATCGCCAGGAACTGACATGTACGGCGGCGACCGCAAGGGATCCAATCTTTTCGCCGATTCGCTTGTGGCTCTCGACGCTTCCACTGGCAAGCGGCTCTGGCATTTCCAGACCGTCCACCACAATATCTGGGACTACGATATTCCCGCAGCGCCTACGCTCGTCACCGTGACCCGCAACGGCAAGCCTGTAGCAGCAGTCGCGCAGGTCACGAAGACCGGTTACACATTCCTTTTCGATCGCGTCACGGGCAAGCCGCTTTTCGATATCGAAGAAGTGCCAGTTCCCCCAAGCGAAGTTCCCGGCGAGAAAGCGTGGCCCACGCAGCCACGCCCGGTCAAGCCGCCGCCCTACGCCCGCCAGAGCATGCGCCCCGAGGAACTGACCAACGTAACGCCCGAGTCCCGCGCCTACTGCGCGAAGATCCTCGAAGGAGCGGTGTTTGGTTCCCTTTATACCCCCATCGGTCTCAAGCCTACGTTGCTGTTTCCGGGCACAAATGGCGGCGCGAATTGGGGGGGAGCATCGTGGGACCCGGAAACGCACACGCTCTACGTGAACTCCATGGACAACGGAATGCTCGTTCGCATGACGCCTCGGCCGGAAGGATCGAAGATTCCCTACCGGTCGCAGAGCGTCGGCCAGCAGCGCTTTTGGGACCCGAATCTCCATCCGTGCCAACAGCCTCCATGGGGCCATCTCACGGCCATTGATCTGGACAAGGGCGAGTTTCGCTGGCGCTCAACGCTCGGCGTGATCGACGAGTTGATCGAGAAAGGCATTCCGCCCACGGGCACCTCGAACCTCGGCGGTTCCATCGTGACCGCGGGTGGCGTCGTTTTCATCGGGGCCACAAACGATAGCCGGTTCCGCGCCTTCGACAAGGCCACCGGCAAGGAAATCTGGACCGTACGTCTACCGGCAAGCGCGCACGCCACGCCCATGACGTTCATGAGCAGGAAATCAGGGAAGCAGTTCGTTGTGATCGCCTCGGGAGGAGGAAACAAATACAACAAGGCCTACTCAGATACGCTCATTGCCTACTCGTTGCCATAGGCGTTCTGCCGGCCGCTGAGCCGCTTCGCTTCAGCCACAAGCAACATGCGGAAACGCGGATGAAGTGCGTCGAATGCCACTCGGGCGTCGCGGAGCGCGTGGGGTTTCCCGCGGCATCAAAGTGCATGCTGTGCCATCGTGAGATACGAAAGGAAAGCGCCGCCATCAAGGCGCTGGCCTTGTTGCCGAAGGACCCGAAGCCGTTTCCCGTTGAGCGCGTTTACAGGTTGGCTGATTTCGTCTTCTTTAGCCATGCCAGGCACAAGGATTCCGGAATCGACTGCGCCCAATGTCACGGCCCGGTCATGGAACGGGAGAAGCTAAAGCGCGAATTCCCACTGACCATGAAGGCCTGTGTGGATTGTCACAGGTCCAGGGAAGCCACCGTGCTGTGTAACGCCTGCCATGAATTGAACCAATAGCTGTCGGAGGATGCGCTCCGTCAGGTTCAGGGAACGAGGATCAGGAACAATTCACCCTTCAACACAGTTGTGTGTCCCTTCCCGTTTTGGAAGGCTGCCTGGCGTTCAGAGACAGGGGAATAAGGGCTCCGTCTACTATCATCAAGAACAAAGAGTTTTCCCGATTTAGCGGTCACCGCTTCGGCCTAAACGGAACAGTTCTCCTTCACACTGTTTTCTAACCATCGAATCGACTTTAACCACGGGCTGCTAAACTAGCCTCAGAACTCCTGTGGTGGCGATCATGAAATGCTAACGCCCGCAGGCTGAAATGTAGGGTTGGCGAGGCGCCGGAAGATCGAAACGCCGACAGGGCTGGCGTCCAGTGTGATCGGCTCCCGGCTAAGAGCCAACG
>SYKU01000122.1 GCA_005808865.1 Acidobacteriota bacterium | reverse complement strand
TCTTTTGCAGCGCCACATTCGAAAGGAAGCCGTCGCGACCGGGCATCCCAGCGTGAGCCGCCTGAGCCGGTCCAAGCTGCATCGCATTCTGACTCAAGGGGAGCTGAAGCCTCACAAGGTCCGCTACTATGTTGAGCGGCGTATTGGCTCGCGAAAGCTATAAGTACCGGCCAACTTCGCAGCGAGATGAGCCGCAGACTCCGCTCCTTCGGGTGTTGTGCCTGCGTCTTGCGCGTTCGAGGCCCGGCAACGAATGTCGGCCAAAAGGGCCATTGGTTTGAGACGCGTGCCGGCGAGCATGATACGAGATCAGAGTGCCAGCTCCGCCGCCACAACGTCATTCTGGGGTACGTGCCTAAGCTTGAAACCCGCCTTCTGACATATTTTCTGCATACTCCGGTTCTCCGTGAGGATATCCGCGACCACTCGCGCAACCTTTTCCGCACGGGCTACTTCGAGAACGCTCCGCAGTAACTCCGTGCCTAAGCCTCTTCCCTGGAAGGTGTCACTGATAATTACGGCACACTCCGCATCGGTGGTTCCGCGCAACTTCGAGAGCCGTCCGACACCCACGATACGGCCTTCGAATTCAGCGACAAGCGCCATTTCCCGGTCGTAGTCGACAAAACAGATCCGAAGCAGGCGCTCGTGCGAGGTCCGTTGGCTCAGCTTCATAACGTGAAAATAGCGGAAGTATACGCTCCGCTCGGAGAGCGTTTCATGAAATCGCGCGATTGCCGGTTCGTCTTCGGGGCGGATCGGGCGGATCGTCAGGCGCGCGCCGTCCTTCGCGATCCACGTCGCGATGTAGTGTGCAGGATAAGGGCGGATCGCGGATTTCGGAAGGCCCGACTCCGGCGTCTCAGGACCATGGAGGACTACGCGGGCGTCGAGCGCGAGAAACCCGTCCGGGGAGGCGAGCAGGGGGTTAATGTCGATCTCCTTGATTCTGGGCTGATCCGAAACCAGTCTGCTGAAGCGGACGATGAGTTGCTCGAGGGCCGCAATGTCAACGGGTTTCCGTCCTCGTACGCCCTTTAGCGCCTCAAAGATCTTCGTCCGCTCCATCATGCGCCTCGCCAATGTCGAATTGAGCGGGGGCAGGGCAAGCGAGCGATCTCCGAACACCTCCACAAGTTGGCCGCCCGCTCCAAACAGGAGAACGGGGCCGAACTGGGCATCGACGCTGCTTCCCAATATGAGTTCGTAACCGTTCGTCTTAACCATAGGCTGAACGGTGACGCCGAGAAAATTTCCCGGACCCGCCTTCTCCTGGACGGAGGCTTCGATCTCGCGGAACGCTCGCCGCACCGAAGTTTCGTCGCGAAGGTTCAGTTGCACGCCGCCAACGTCGGTCTTGTGGGTGATTGTTTCGGAGAACAACTTCAGGACCACTGGATAACCGAGTTCCTTCGCACTCCTCACGGCTTCATCGGCGCTCGGCGCGACCATGGTCTCCACCGCCGGCACCCCATAGGACTTGAGCACCTGCTTCGATTCGAACTCCGTGAGAATCGTGCGGCCCGCGGCGTTTGCGCTTTCGACGATCCGGCGGGCGAAACCGTGGTCCGGAATGTCGTCCCCGGCCGCCGAGGAAGGCGTTTCGTAGAGCCCCCGAAGATTATCGCTGTATTGGAACATGTAGCAGAAGGCGCGCGCGGCGGTATCCGGATAGGCGAAGGTAGGAATGCCCGCGCGATTTAGAATGCCTTCCCCTTCCGCCACGCCGGCTCCACCCATCCAACTGGCCAGGATCGGCTTGCCCAACTTCGAAAAAAGGCGTAAGCTGCTCCGCGATCGCCGATGGGTCGGTCATGCCTTGCGGCGTCAGGATGGCAAGCAGTCCGTCATTGCCGGCGTCCTTGGCGACAATGTCAATGGCTTTCGCGTAGCGCTCCGCGCCGGCGTCTCCCAGGACATCGACAGGATTGCGATGGCTCCAATGCATCGGGAGAAATGCGTCAAGAGCATCCATGGTCTCAGGCGAGAGCCCGGCCAGTTCGCCGCCATTCTGAATCAACTCATCGGTCGCGAGGACTCCCGGGCCGCCCGCATTGGTGACAATGGCAAGGCGCCGGCCCGACGGGCGAGGCTGCATTCCGAGAACTTCAGCCATATAGAACAGATCCGCAACGCTATTGACGCGCAGAACGCCGCAGCGGCGGAAGGCGGCGTCGAGTACGTCGTCGCTTCCGGCAAGAACTCCCGTGTGGGATGCCGCGGCGTTGGCAGCCTCGCTGGTGCGTCCGGCCTTGATCACGATGATGGGCTTGTTGAGAGCCACTTCGCGCGCCGCGGAGAGGAATGCGCGGGCATCACCGATGGACTCCATGTAGATGACGATGCTGCGCGTGTTTGGGTCATCACCGAGGTAATCGATGAGATCCGCCCATCCCACGTCCAACATGGAACCAACCGAGAGAAATGCGCTGAAGCCGGCCTTTTCCTTGAGGCTCCAATCGAGAATGGATGTGCAGAGCGCGCCGCTCTGACTGATGAATCCGACGGTTCCCTTCCGTGCCATCGAACTTGCGAACGTGGCATTCAGGCCGGTAACTGGGCACATGACACCCAGGCAGTTTGGCCCGACGATGCGCATTTGCCCGCGGCGAACTTCTTCAAGGATGCGGTGTTCCAGTTCAACCCCGTGGGACCCGGCCTCCTTGAAACCCGCCGAGATGATCACCGCGCCTTTGACGCCGCAGCCGGCGCATTCCGCGATGACGTCTGGAACCGAAGATGCTGGCGTGACGATGACCGCAAGGTCGACAGGTTCCGGTATCTGGGGGACACCCGGGTAGGCCTTTATGCCTAGGAGTGTGTCGAAATGAAAACTGTCGCAGCCGGCTTTTTGGCCCAAATCCAGATCGGCGTGGGTTCCGTCGCATGTGTTTTCGGCTGACGGAGATCGCGAATCGACGAGACGCGAATGGAATCTCCGGTTTTGCGGCT
>SYKU01000121.1 GCA_005808865.1 Acidobacteriota bacterium | reverse complement strand
TTCGGAAAGAGTTTGCACCAGAACCGACAAAGAGTCTCCACCCGATCAACCACGGATAGATGGACTCCCGAAGAACCAGATCACTCTGTCACAGGAGTTCTTCGACGAAATCCAGAAGCACCCAATTCCAGTGGATATGGAACTGGTAAAAATTCTAAAAAACAAGCCTTTAGCATTGGACGCCTATCCCTTCATCGTGTACAAAGCAGCAACGATCAAGAACACCACACGAATTCCTATTGCAGAACTTTTCGAGGCGTTTGAATCTCAGCGAAAGAACATTCGACGACAGAGAGAGCAGACCAGGAAGAGTGATGGAAACAGTCCCACAACTTGCAGGGGTCAAAACGCTCATCGAAAGCGATAAAATTGGGATCGAACCATCCAGGAAAGAGATGAAAGGTAACTGATGTCAACCACGCCTGGCCCTGCTGGTCGAACCTGTTGATCGCCACCGTAAGTTCGCTAAGGCCAAGGAGAAGTTCGCAAGCAGGGCAGCGGACGCCGCACCATCGGCAAAGCTGATTACCAAGCGCAGGGAGTCCTCTTCCTGCCAGAGACCGCCCGGTTCTCGAACCTGCTGAACTTGCCGGAAGGTGCCGACATCGGCAAGGCCATCAACGATGCGATGAGGGCCATTGAAGCGGACAACGAGGATTTGAAAGACGTTCTGCCACGGACGTACAACCGTCTTGACAAGGACCTGGTCGTCTCCCTGCTGAAGAACTTCGCCTCCGTGCCTATGCACAGCGAAGGCGATGCATTCGGGAAAATATACGAATACTTCCTCGGCAAGTTCGCCATGACGGAAGGGCAGAAGGGCGGCGAGTTCTTCACGCCCACGAGCATCGTCAAGCTGATCGTTGAAATCATTGAACCCTACCAAGGTCGCATCTTCGACCAGTTGAACTTGGTAGGTCTTATAGTCGCGTCGCTCGCTGAATTGGGCATCCGGCGGCCGGGCCGCAACCAGCCGCACTGGGTATGCGATCGATGGAACAGCCGTGGTCGCGTAGTACCTGCGCCATCAACTCCTCGCCGCCCTGGGTGGTGGGAGATTCCCCTTGGCTGCGGCCCCCGGCGCCTGTTTCCTCGCCTTACCGCGAACCACCTGGGGGGACATGGCACCCGCGTGGGGTTCCGGGTCAGGCGGATGTCAGATCGCCGATGTCCAGCAGGTACAACTGCCTGCCGCCGTTGTGTGCGGAATCTATGACCACTTTCTTGCCGTCCGGGCTGAACCTGGGATGGGTATCGCACCGCCACTCGCCTGTATATTCGGCTGGGGAGTGAAAGTCGCCGAGCGGACGACGGACCTTAGACACGGTGTCGTAAAGATAGACGTGCTGCAGCCGATTCCGGTCAGGGTAGGTATCGTTGAGAATCCACCGGTTACCGGGCAGGTACGTGCAGTGGCCGTTGAGCGGCATGAGATCCGGCGCCACGACCTCCACCTGGCTGGTTTTGTCGCGGAAAAGATAGAACTTGTCCCCGTGCGATGGGTGTCCGGCCCACGCCAGGACATTGTGCGGATCACGCCAAATAAAGTGCGAAGTCCTGCCGTTGGGGTCCAGGATGTGCAGGTCCTTGCCATCTGCCCCGGCAGTGAACATGCGCGTGGAAAAGCCGGCCCCCTCCTTATCCCCGCGCCAGCGATGCAGGAAAATGAACCGCTTTCCGTCCGGGGAGACGAGCAGATGATTGAACCAATGCTTGGCGCCTTTGGAGTATCCGCCCGGGTAGGGAATCCTGGCGGCATCGGCAATAGAGATGATGAGCTGCTTCCTGCCGGTAGCCAGATCCACCTTCCAAATGCCGACATCTTCCGGGATGGCGGTTTCGCGGTTGGGATCCGGGAGCCCGGCATAGCCGTAGCCGGGGCGTGAGTGGTTCAAGCGGCGGAAATCGCAGGTCACGGCCCACCGGGCATCGGGACTCAGGGCGTAGATGGCCGAAGGGATGGTTCGCTTCTTGCGCGTCCGTACGTTCAGGATATGGCAGACATAATCGCCGGCAGCGCGATCGTTCCACAGGACTTCATCCTTTGAACCAGGAAGCCATTGCAGCATGCACCCTTGCTGCCAGTTCCAGGCGCGCGTTTCGCCCAGTTCCGTCCAGCGGTCGCCTGCTCCCGTATCCACCATGCCAACCTTGATTACGTCATCCGGACCCGGCGACCGGTGTTCAAAATCGACTTCCATGCCAAGCACATAACGGCTGGTTGGATCGAACTCGAGTTTGTCGTAATAGCCAAACCAGTGATATTTCGGCCCCCTGGTTAATGGGCGAACGGGAGGCAGTTTGTCCTGGCCCAACAGCAAGCGGGCCCCCGAAAGCGCTGACAGGAAATGTCTTCTCGGTAACGTCATGTGGTTGAATCCTCAACTTCAGAATCAATACGAATCTTAGCCTAACTTCTCCGGCAGCAGTTGTGCCGGCCATCTCCGCTGTTGTCCTGTGATCGGCGATTCCCGGGCGGAAGGCTTGACCTACAGTCTCAGCTTGATGGCGAACTGCACCACGCGTCCATCTCCTGCGCTGGTGATCCGGCCGAACGACTGGCTGGCAAGGGGGAGGTTCGGATTGTAGGTAGTACGCGTTTCGAGGACGAAGCGCGGCGTGTTGGTGAAGTTAAAGGCCTCGAACCGGAATTCGACGGCGCGCCTCTCCTGGAACGCCCATTCCTTGATCACGGCAGCATCGAAGTTCACCAGTCCAGGTCCGCGAATCGGATTGCGCGGCGAAGTTCCGAAATTCAATGGCGCCGCAGCGGAAAAGACCGACGTGTTAAAGAACCGAGACAGGGTACGCTCGTCGCTCGACAGATTCGGATTCCCGCTGATGTTGGGGCGCTGCATCAGGCTGAAAGTGTTCGTCGTGTTGGTGGACTGCTCCACGTCCACCGGCCGGCCGGCGGAAAGGGTGGTGATTCCAGTGATCTGCCATCCACCGGCAATGGCGTTGAGGACGCCGGTCAAGGGCACCTGCCGTCCAGCGCCGAAGGGCAGATCCCAGACATAGGAGGCGACAAAGCGATGCGGAACGTTTGCGGTCGACACCGCCCGTTCGGCGGCCAGATTATAAACGTCCTGGGGCCAGGAGCCTCCCGTGAAATTGAAGATCTCCGCGTTGTTGTCAATCGCCTTGGCCCAGGTATAGTTGGCCAGAAAGCTCAAGCCGCCGCGAAACTGCCGTTCCAGCTTCAACTGCATCGAGTGATAGTTGCCATCTCCGTAGCGCGGCAGCAGCGGCTGGACTTCATTGAAGTTGGGGTAGGGCCGGAGGAGCGTCGTGTTTGGATTGGCGGTACCCTGGGCGCGCCCGGCTGCCTGGACGACAGCCAGAGGCACTTGGTTCAGGTTGAGATAACCATTCCGTCCGCTTTCCTGCTTCTTGCTGGCGCTGCCGACATAGCTGGCGCCGAATACGGAGTTGCGGCCCACAGCGCGCTCAATCCCGAAATTCCATTGCTGCACATAAGGAGCAAGGTTAGGGGTTTGTAGTTGGACATGGGTACCGGAGCCGAGCCTTGGGTCGGTTGCGTCAAACTCGGCCTGGCGCACCGGGCCTTGACTCAGGCGCGTAACCGCATCCAGGCCGTTGGGCGTGATCGCGTTGGAAGTGAATTCGAAGGGGAACTTCACGACGCCGGACAGCGGGTTTCCGCCGCCGCCTTGAATGGGCTGGTGGAATATCCCGTAGCCGCCCCGTAGCACAGTGGATTGGTTGCCGAACATATCGAAGGCAAATCCGAACCGCGGGCCGAGATTGTTCTTGTCCAGGGCGGCCGAGGGTTTTGCATTTCCGGCCAGCACGCGTCCCGTCGCCAGGTCAAAAGTGGAATGGAAGCCACGAGCATCTTCCAGCAACGTGTTCAACTCGTAGCGAACCCCCAGGTTCAGGGTTAGGCGCTTGGTCAGCTTGACGTCGTCCTGAACGAAACCAGCATAAGTGACGTTGTTGACCTCCTGGCCTGGGTCTTTCTGTGTGTACTGGGTCCGATTGGCAAAGCCCAACAGGTAACTGGCAAAGGCCTGCCCTGTCCTTGCCTGGAAAGCTCCCGGCAGCGAGGTCTGAGCCGAGGCGAAAATGAAATGTCCGTTCAACGCCGCGGGCTGAAAGTTTCTAAGTCTGTATATCCTGGCTTCGCCGCCCACCTTAATCGAGTGGCGCCCGTGAATGACCGAGAAATGGTCGATGAGTGAAATTACCTTATCCCGGCCGACGTTGAATGTGCCGCTGAACCCGCCGCCAAGCGGTTGCACGCCTGCGATCTCGATGTAGGGGACCCCGGCCGAGGTAGTGATGTTCGGAATCCCAACCTCCCGGGCCACATTATCATCCTTCCGGTAGGGCGTCGTCTGGCGTTCCCAATCCAGGTAGGAGATACGGAACTCGTTGAGTCTTGTGGCGGTCAGGGTGCTGATCCAGGCGCCGGTCAGCGTCTTCTCCAGTACGGCGTTGTCTGTGTCTCCTACCGAACCGCGAAAGGCCACCGACGGCAGGTTCACCGACTTCAGGCGCGAAAATCGCCCGAACATCCTGTTCCGGGAAGTGACCGAGTGATCGCCGCGGACGTCGAACCGGTTCCCGTCGTTTCCCGTGGCGGTATTCCGAACGAAGTTCTGCGCCAAGCCGCCCTGCGTTGGCGCCGGCCAGAAATCGAGCAGTTTGACGGCTGGAGCATCGAATCTGGCGGACGGAACAATGTTTCCAGGGAAAGGATTCCGTACCAACTGTCCGCTCTGCGTGCTCTGTGAAGCCGGATCGTAGATCTGCCCCTGGGCAACAGAGCGGCCCAGGGCGTCGGTGCCGATACTGTTTCCCAGGAACTCCGAGAAATTCCCCGCCCGCATGTTCGCCGTCGGAACAGAAATATTGAACACGCGCTGCTGCCGGACCCGGACGCCCTCGTAATCGGCGAAAAAAAAGGTTCTATTCCTCCCATCATAGACGCGCGGGATGTAGACGGGTCCCCCGCCCGCAGCTCCAAACTGGTTCTGCCGAAGCACCGGCTTGGCGGCCGTAACAGGCGCAAAGAAATTACGGGTGTTCAGCTTGTCATTCCGCAGGAACTCCCAAAGGACGCCGCGCACCTGGTTTGTCCCGGACTTGGTGGCGACGTTCACGAGCCCCCCGGAGGAGTTGCCGTACTCGGCGGAGAAGGAACTGGTCAAGATCTTCAACTCCTCGACACTGTCGGGCGGAGGCGCCGCGATCTGGCCTGAGCGCGTCTCGGGAATCACCTGCGTGACTCCGTCGACGAGGAACTCATTGCTGCGCGAACGGGACCCGTTGATGCGGAGCCGTCCGCTGTTATCCGGCGCCGCGCCGGCGACCAGCCCCATTAGGATATAAACGTTCCTGCCGCCCAAAGGCAGTTGCGTAATCTTTCGGTTGTCGATCACCTGGCCCAGCGAGCCCGTTTCCGTAGCCACCAACGGCGCCTCTCCCACTACGTCCACAGACTCGGAGACGGCGCCCACCTCCATACTAAAATCGATGCGAAGCACCTCGCCCACCCTGGCCGTGATCCCGGACCGGACATACCTTTTGAATCCGGCTCGATCGGCGGTCAATACGTAGGCGCCGGGAATCAGGTTTGCGATCAGGTAGCTGCCCGCCTCGTTTGAGACGGCGCTGCTGATCACGCCAGTCGCCACGTTTCTGGCCTCGATTTTCGCCTGGGCCATGACGCCGCCCGATGCATCTCCCACGAACCCCGTAATGCTGCCGACTCCAACGCCCTGCGCATTCAACGCCGCGCCGTAAAGCCCGGTGAAGCAAAATGCTAAAGCAAACGTTTTCGTATTCATCTGGACATTCCTTCCGTTTCCTGAAGTGAGCCGACGCATTAATTTAAAACCCCCAGGTTTTATCATAAACTTATCATAAACTCGGTTTTGAGTCGGTTTTGAGTCGAGCCTTACTCTTGTCCAATCAGGAACTTCGCATGGCAGCCTTGGAATGATGCCGCTGCCTCGATTGGCAAGCAAAACAATCCGCGCCCTCTCGACCAAATGGTGCTCCGTCTTGCCTTGGCGGGTCCATCCCTCTAAAGTCTTCATCTCTTCGTCGCTGAGCTGAAATTTCGCGGACTTTCGGCGCATGACTCAACATACAGTCGTACCAGAACTAATGCAACTAGACACTAGAGCGGAACACGCTGATGGATGTCGCGGCGGCCATGTGGAACCACGCGCCGAGCATGATACAACCACCCCCGCGCCTGGAGCCGCGGGAAATGCGTAGTATTGTAAGCTACATTTGGAATTCCCGGTTCTTTGCGGCAACGGGCAGCGCCGCCCGCGGCAGGAACGTCTTCAGCCAGAAGGGTTGCGCCGGTTGCCACAACGAAGCTTCGGGCGAGGCTGGCAAGCTGAAGGGAACGTACGATCCTCTTGATGTAGTCTCGGCGCTCTGGAAACACGGTCCCACAATGCTCGAACGGATGAAAGCGAAGAACGTCGCATGGCCGCGGTTCCGCGGCGAAGAGATGAGCGATCTGGTGAGCTACCTGAGCTCGGATCACTAGCCGGCTGCATCAGCGGGAGCGCCGCGATCAACTCGTTCATCCGCCTTACCAAAGCACGAGTTGCTTGCCACCGCGGCAACAAAATGCGCGCTACGAATCATCGGATGGCTGCGGCGATTTGGTAAGCAACAGCTGGCGGAACAGACTGCATAGGACCCTAAATCCGGCCTGAAAACCAGCGTCCAGACCGCGATCCGACCCGATTTCACGGGCCTTTGAACGCTGGTGTAGTACCCTGCGCCTGACATCATCTTTCGCGAGGTGCGCTCCGAATGCGGCGATCACCGCGAAACCTGCAAATCGCCAGTAATCACAGGGGTCTGACGCACTTAGGCGGCGCATACTTCTCTCACGAACTTCTTCGAGTGCTGCAGTTCAGGGACTTCCTCGCCCATCAGGTGCTCTATCCAAGGAGAAGCCGTCGCTATACCGTACGCCAGATGTTACTGGCCCCGATCTAACCCCTCATCCCCGGCTTGGATCGCATCGAAGCAGCGTCGTTCTTGCGTTCCAACGGCACATTCCAATACTTCACAGGCCTGCCCGCCTTCGCCGATCCTGAGACATTGCGCTTCCTCAACGCCCCGCGCACAACCTGGGAGCACCGCACCGCATCAGCGATCGGCTGCTGAAGAAGTTCCTTCATCTGCCGAACGCCGTTCCCGCTTGATCTTCGATCTCGACGGCACAGTGGTGACCGTGCTTCGGAAAACAAGATAGCGCCGCCTGGAGCAAATAGCTCCTTCCTTCGGGATGCCGAATTGCGAGCCGGGAACGCGAACGCCTGGGAGTCCAGCATTCCTTTTTGGCGACCTGCTTTTGAGACCGTGCCGCCGGATATTCGCGAGCTTCGATTCCGCGCCGATGCCGGGTTCGGCTTTCCAACCGGTACTCCAAGAACTGGAGAATCACGACGTCCGCTACGCTGTTGTGGCAAGGCTGACCAGCGCGCTCAAGAACTCCCTACGCGGTCTGAATTGTGAGCGCGCGAATACGCGCAGGGAATTGGGGCCGTAATTGCCAATTTGAGGAATGGTGAGAATAGCAATTTTCCAGGAATAGGAAGAGCCGGTGAATGCCTCCTGATAACCGGTGAGCGCGGTGTTAAAGATGACCTCACCTCCGCGTTCCGCGGGCACACCATAGCTCCTGCCCTCGAAGACGGTTCGGTCTTTCAAAGCCAGCGTTGCATATTCGAATCATGCTTCATTCGAGTAAAGAGAGGAGCGTTTGTCGAAAAACAACCAAGCCGGTACTTGGCATATCCCTAGCCGGTGAGTCGTCTTAAAGTTTATCCGGAACGTGCCGATTAGAGAGTCATGGAGCAGCGCCGAGAGCCAAGAGTCAAGGTTGATCGCGAGGTGAAGATCACCATGATCGGGGCGCCGGGAGGTGAATGTCCCGGACGCCTGGCCAACTTCTCGGGTCGAGGAGCGGGCCTATTGTTGGGGAAGATGGTCGTTCCGGGGACACTGGTCAAGGTCGAATGGGACCAGACCATGGTTCTGGGCGAAGTCTCTTTCTGCCGGAAATCGGGCGAAGAGTACTATGTTGGGCTTCAGCTAAAGCACGCACTATACCATACGGACGAATTGGCGACGCTGGCGCGTCGGCTGAGAGGCGAGGACACTTCCGCACGGCGGCCAACACCTGTGTTGGCCGGGCCAACGCGCTGGTAGAATCGGAAATCGGCACAGAACGGACGCCATGCGGACACGCGGACTTCGACCGCGCTATCCTGAGACACGACCCCTATGTCCCAGAAAGTTGCAATTTTCGGAAGTTCCGGCCAGCTCGGCGTGGAGTTATGCCGCGAACTCACATCCCGCGGATACCTTGTGGCGGGTTTTGAGCGCGCTCGAATTGACATTACCGACCGCTCGCTGATCGAGCGCTCGCTTGCCGAACTCGACCCGTCGATCGTTGTCAACGCGAGCGCTTACAATCAGGTGGACATGGCTGAGACGGAGCCGCAGGCCGCGTTTGCCGTTAACGGCTTGGGCGTTCGTAATCTCGCTCTCGCCTGCTGGCAAATCGATGCGCGCCTGGTGCACTTTTCGACCGACTATGTTTTCGATGGCGAGGCTGGCCGCCCCTACACCGAAGACGACATCCCGCATCCGCTGGGCGCCTACGCGGTCTCAAAGTACGCTGGAGAGTTGTACGCTCGCGCCTATCTGGACGATCCACTGCTGATTCGTACCTCAGGCGTTTTTGGGCCTGCCGGCACGGCCACGCGGCGCGGAAACTTCGTCGAACTCATGCTACGCCTCGCAGCGGGCGGTCAGCCGATTCGCGTGCTGGACGATCACGTGGCGTCACCCACATACGCACCGTTGCTCGCGGCACGAACGGCGGATTTGATCGACCGAAAGCTCGGTGGCGTCTTTCACGTGGCCGGCGGCACGCCTATTTCGTGGTTCCATTTCGCCTCGGCGATCTTTCGCGCAAGGGGTTTAGATCCCGAGTTGCGGGCCACCACAGCGAGGGAGTACCGCACGCCGGCGCGACGGCCGCGTTATTCTGCGCTTTCGAACGGGAAAATTGAAAGTGTGGGTCTGGATCCGATGCCGAGCGTCGAGCGGGCGCTCGATCTATACTTTAGTGCACGCATCGCGGCGTGATGCTTAGCGCGAAAGGTCGATGCCTGGCTTATTCGCGTCCGCCATTACAGTGGCGTTGTCGAGCGTGCCGAATTCACGGGGATGCTGCCGGTCTCTCGTGGCGTCCTTCACATTCTGCTGAACATAATCGATGACTTCGCTCGCCGTGATGATCTTATCACCGTCCTTATCCGCTTCGCCGCTAAGCGCCTTGAGCAGAAAGTAGCTGAACGCTCCGTGGCCGCCGCCGTACTCAGGCCCTTCGTAAGACACTTCCCTCGGCCGGCTCGCCATGAGGCCGAGAATCTCGCCCTCTGAATCGCCCAACTTCTCCACAACCCCGTTTACTGCCGCATTGCTGATTGATCCGATGTTGCCGGCCCGGCACACATCCACAAAGACCATGATTCGGGCGACTTTTGTAAGGCCTTCTCCGATGAACGTCTGTATTTCCCCCATAGGCAAAGCGGTCTTCTTCATGTCCTGCGGATCGCTGTCATTGGTCAAAATGTACGCCGCCCTGTCGCCCGCGCTCTCGACCGCGCCGTGCCCGGCGATCATGACGATAATCGTGTCCTTATTTCCCGCCCGTCCCCTGACGGTGTCGAATGCCTTACGGACGGCCTGCGTCGTGGCATCTTTGTTGGTCATGAGAACAACGTTTTCCGCGGGGAGCCCTCCGCCGCGGGGGCTCTTGAAGAACCTGGCGAATGTCTCGGCGTCGGCATGGGCGTACTGAAGCCACTGCTCACGAGGGAGATGTTGGAATTCCGAAACACCCACGAGAATGGCAAATGTCTGCCCGTCTGTTACCGGTGCTTGCGACGCCGCCACCCCCGCGAACGCGAGCACTCCGGCGAGAAATTTGATCGGGCCAATCACACCATTACCGCTTCGCCGAAGAGCTCCCGGCGCCCTTCATCTTGTTGCGTATGCGCTTCCTGACCTGATTGTCCGGCGCGTTCTTAAGAGCCGATTCATACGCAGCCGCCGCTTCCGTTGTCCGATTGCGTGCTTTTTCCATGTCCCCGATACGCTCGAAAATCATGGAACTTGACGGCTCAAGGGCCAACGCGGCTTTCAACTCAGCGGCGGCGCCCTCAGCGTCCCCGGCCTTTTGAAGCACACCCGCGAGGGCCAATCGGGCGGCCAGATATTTCGGCTGCGCCGCCGCAATCGCGCGATACTCTTCCACGGCGGCCTTCGCGTCACCCTTGGCTTCAAGTGCCGCGGCGAGGCTCAGGCGGGAAGGCAGATAGTCCGGCTGGCGCTTCAGGTTTTCGCGCCAGAGGGCGATCGCTTCGTCAGCCCTGCCCTGCTTTTGGGAAATCAGTTGAGCAAGATTCTCCCGCGCGGGAAGAAGTCCCTCGTTCTTAGCGAGCGCCGTTTTGTAGAACTTCTCGGCATCCGCCGCCTTGCCCGTCGAAGCCTTGAGCGAACCCATCGCATTATACGGCTCGGCGGAATCGGGTGAGAGGCTGATCGCCTTTTTGTATGCCGCCTCGGCTTCCTTCCGGCGGTTCATCCGCTGGTAGACCAGACCGAGGTTGTAGGGCAGGTAAAAATATTGAGGAGTGAGTTTGATTGCCTGCAGGTACGAACGAATGGCGGCGTTGTAGTCGCCTGTTTCCGCGTACGCGAGGGCCAGGTTGTGCAGCGGATACGCCCAGAGCTGCGCCCGCCGCGAAGCGTCACGGAAAGCCTGGATCGCAAGTTGATACTTCGCCTGTTCCAGGTAGGCAATCCCGAGTGCGTTGTACGTATAAGCGCCGCCAGGATCGACTCGTACAGACCTCTCGAGCAGATCCGCCGCGTCGGCGTACTGTTTGTCGAACAGAAGGGAGCGGCCGCGGAAGAATGCGTCGCGGCCGTCGAGGAACAGCGACTCGGGTGTGAGCGCCTGCGCCGCTTTCATGTAGTCGGCAGCGGAGGCGAAATCGGTCTTGGTCTGCGGAACCTGATCGCCGGCGAGATAACGCAAAAGTACCTGCTGCCCCCGGTCTTCAAGCGCTACCCGGAGTTGATTCTCGTACATCAGGTATTGCGCTCTCGGGAGTTTCCGAAGATCCGGCAAGACCTGAAACGCACTGTTTGGCTGCTGCGGCATTATCCGCCCGGCCTTCAGCGCCTCGGAAAATCGTTCAATAGCCCGCGCCGAGTCCGACGAAATCTGTCCGGCTTGAGGCGAGGCCTGCGCCAGATAAAGCGGCTCACCGCCAGAATCGTACAGGAACGGCAACCGTGTCATCTCGATGCCGGGCTTGTTTGTATCGGAAAGGACAACAGCGTTGTCCATGGTGCCGAATTCACGTGAGTGCTGTTTGCCGTTCGTCGTGTCCCGGACCTTGGTTTGAACGTAATCGATCACTTCGTTGACGTTGACGATCTTGTCGCCGTTCTTATCCGCGTCGCCATTCAGAGCTTTCAAAAGATGATAACTAAACGCCCCGTGACCTTCGCCGAACTCCTTCCCTTCAATCGCCAGTTCTTTGGGGCGGCTGGCCATCAGGCCCAGAATCTCCCCGCTCGCGGCCCCCAATTTCTCGACAGCGCCGTTGACAGCGGTATTGCGAATGGAGCCAATCGTCGCCGTCCGGCAGACGTCGACAAAGATCGCCATTCGAGCAATTTTCGGCAGACCCAGCGTGATGAATGCCTGGACTTCGTCCATCGGCAGCGCGGTATTCTTCAGGTCCTGAGGGTCACTGTCGTAGGTTACGACGTAGGCGGCGCGGTTTCCCGGAATCTCAACCGTGCCGTGGCCCACTACCACAACCAGAATCGTGTCTTTCTTGCCGGCGCGTCCCTTGAAGGTGTTCAGCGCGTTGCGCACTGAAGCCGTGGTGGCTTTCTCGTTGGTGAGGAGAATAACGTTCTCCGGCGGCAGTCCCCCACCCCGCGGACTCTTGAAGTGCTTCTCGAACGTCAGCGCATCGGCGTGCGCATACTGGAGCCACTGCTCCTTGGGCAGCTTCTGGTATTCGGAAATACCGATAAGGATGGCGAAGGTCTGCCCGCCTTCGGTCGCGGTGAGAGCGGCCTGCGCGGCACGCTCATCAGCGATTGCTTCATCCAGTTCGAAGATCTTCCCGCGCGTCCAGACGGCGTCCTTCCACTCGGCAGCGATGATCTTGTACGTGTTTACCGCGCGGACCTTGAGCTTGTACTTTTCGTAGATGGCAGCCTGCGCGACGAGCGCTCCCTGATCCTTGGCGTTTGCGGCCAGCGCGCTCTCGACGGGCGCAAGCTCGGCTGCGGCTTCGGCAGGAATCGCTTCCGGCTGGGGAGCGTCTTCAGATCCCGCGACGCTGCGCGTCATGCTGATTCCGTAATGCTGCTGGCTCGCTGTGGCAACGCGTACTACCTGCGGCAAAAAGCACGATGCGATGGCGGTCTGGCCGGCAATCTTTCCCGAGCGCATCTTGTACTGCTTCGCATCAAGAAGAATGTCGCTCGAAGCCGCTACGTTAAGTGAAGCCTTCGCCGGGCAGAACAGCATCGAAGCCGGGCTGCCCTCCGTGCGGACGGAATCACCCGGGAAAAGGATATCACCCGGCTTTGCTGACAATGGCGACTCCGCTCCGGAGCGCAGCACCTTACTCCCGCCCGGCAGCATCACAAGGCCGACCGGATCTTCCTTCTTCGCCTGCGCCCACGATGTTGCCGCAAGAAGTACGGAGAGACCTGCGACTGCAGCTCCCCGAACGAACAGAATCGAACTCATGCGTTCACCCGCTCCTAAACTCACACCTTCACCGCGCCTACACTCTCCGCCGCCTGAACTGACTCTGTCTTCGGCGGGTTGTAGAGCGAGGCGATCGTATACAGCTTCATCGGCTCCGTCTTCCCGCGCACCGGAACCGCGCCCAGGAACAACGTCTCCGACGGGTCATCCATCAGCTCCCGAGTCGCCTCGCTGATGAGGATACTCGTCTTGTTTTCCTTGTTCAGACTCTCCAGCCGCGAGGCCAGATTGACAGTGTCGCCGAGTACCGTGTACTCCATCTTGTCGGCCGATCCGACGTTCCCCACAACCGCCGGCCCGCTATGGATTCCCACGCCCGTCTTGAACTGGCCCGGGACTCTCGCCATCGCCGAGCCACAGCTAACGGCGCGCGAAGCATGATCGCCCGGCTTCGTGCCGTCCTCATCACTGAAAATTGCCAAAATTCCATCACCGATAAACTTATTGACCTGTCCGTGATGCTCCACGATCACCTTCACCATGTTCGCCATGTATTCGTTCAGCAAATCAACCACCACGCCCGGGTCTTTCGACTCGCAAAACGCCGTGAATCCGCGGATGTCGGAGAACAGAATCGTCACATCGAGGCGGGAACCGGAAAGGGCGATGGCGCGGGTCTCTTCAAGGGAGGTCGCGACCCTCTTGCCAACGAACACGGACACTGCGGTACGGAACAGATCGCCGCGCTTTTCGGCCGAGAAGAACCGGTAGACCAGTGACAACAGCAGGCTCACCAGACAGGAAAGCAACATTTCGGAGGCCGAGATCAGCCGTCCCGCGCGGAACATGTACTGCATTGACGCCGCTGTCGCGACGATTCCGAGAAGCAGGATCGGAACGGCGCGTCCGAGCGAGATCAGCACGACCACGATCGACGTGGTCATCGCGACGAAAAATAAGCCGAATAATCGAACACTCTCCGGGACGGGTACCAGATACTGCGCCTGCAGCAAGGTGCGGAGAGTATTGGCGTGGATCTCGACCCCGGCCGTATTGAAGCGGTTGCTTCCACTCAGCGAAAACGTGTAAAACGGTGTCGCGTGGCGGTCGTCGATGTTGTCGGGGCCGAGCAGTACGGCCTTCCCCCCAACCCATTTCCGTATCTTTTCCTTCTCCCCGGCGCGCGCTGCCTCGACAAAATCGGAAAGGGATACGCGCGGGAACGTATCCGGGGGCCCGGCGTAGTTGATATTAATCGTACGGTCGCGGTTGACGGGGATTTCCTTGCCGGCGAGCATCAACCTGCCGTTGTCGAAGATGACGTCAGCGCCAAGAAATTTCTCGGCGACGCGCATCGCCAATCCGCGCGCGGGCGGCGGATCATCCGGTTTCGCCGGAGGCGCTTCGATCAGTTCCTGCACACGGATGAAATCGTCCGGATCGGCGGTTAGGTTGGCATACGCCGATTGCCCCAGGGACCCGGCGATCATGTTGATCGGTACCGGCCAGTCCCTCTGTTTCGCCATCATCGAAGGAACGTACCCGCAGATAACCGGCATGGTGGGCGCGGTGGAAATGATGGCTTCCGCCATCATTTGGTCGTGCTCTTTCTCCCATTGGGTTACCGTGATGGCGAAAAATTTGTCGAGGCCGAGTACTTTCGCCCCGCCCTCCGCGGCGGCTTTGATCGCCGTCGCGTAGTAGGGGTGCCAAAAAAGTTCCAGTTCCTTGAAATGTTCGAGAGATTTGTCGTCCACCACGATCAGAACTATGTCCGGAGTGGATAATTTGCCTCGAACCACGAATTGTGTATCCTGCGCCTTCAGATGAACCAGTTGGAAGAAGCGGATCTTGCCGAGCAGGTCCGTAACGAGGCTTGCGGCTAGAGCGATGGCCGCAACGATCAGCCAGCGTCTCCCCTCTCGCGTCGTCTTTGAAAACATTCCGCCGGATTACCCCACTTACTACGCTACACCGAATGGAGGTGATGGGCAACGAACCGAACGGTTCATATGGTCTAGTGCCCCAGTACCATCACAGGTTCAGGCCAATGCCTTTTGACGGGGCAGTGTGATAGCAACAGTCGCCTGCAGTGGCGTGGACAGTCTCGGCTTCCGTCGATCCTTTTCGGGCGAGGTGTCGGCCCCGAGTTCCCCAAAACGCCACTCGAGGTATGAGTGTGGATTAGAACTGTGCGCCAAAAGCAGGCCAAGGGCTGGAAAACCGGCAGACCGGCGAAACACGATTGGCTGCCACCGTGCAGTGTGGCTCCTCTACTGGTCGCCCCTCACATCCGCCGTACCAAATTCGAACCGCGGCCGCATCACTTCCATCCGTGCGTTCACAACAGCCGTAGCAACAAATCCAGGGCGTCTCGGCGAGGCAAAGCGCAAGTCAACCGCCGAGACAAGCATAGAACCTTCCTCTCCAGGCACCGGTAGCGCCCACCACAGCGGAAACCGGGCAAAGCCCAGGAAGGTCTTAAACTCCCCGGCTTCCTGAATTTTCTCGATCGCGGGCACGTCTTTCGGTTTATAAAAGTACTGGCCCGCGTGCGGATCGAATTCCTTCAGCAGATTGACGTCGAAAACGGCAGCGAATTCCTCCCCGTCCACCACTCCCCGCCACAGCAGAGGGTTCACCGCGGTCGGGAATGCGCCGGTCCTCCTCGGAACGCCTCCCGTATAGACTCGCGAATCGAGTTCAGCGAGCGCTCGATCCTGGAGTACCTTCCGCGCGCCCGTATACAGGAGGAGGAAGCACAACGCGAAGATGGCCGCGCCGCGGCCCGAGTTCTTTTGCCCCCCAATCTCCGAACTTACGAGTGTTCCCAGAGCCGGTGCAAGCACTGACACAAGCAGCGCCGCCCAGATCCAGAGATCAACCACGGCAACAGCGTCGAGGCTGAACCAGCGGTCAGAGAAGGGAAGCAGGTAGCGCACACCGTATTGATTCGCGCCGTCGAGTGCGAGGTGCGACGCAACCCCCGCTATCGAAATCAGGTATGCGCCGCGCCACGCGAACGGACCCCGCGAAAACAGCCGCATCAGCACCACCGGCAGCAGGGCGACCAGCGGGAGCGCGGCGATTGAGTGTGTGATGTGCCGGTGGTATTGAAGATAGGTGATCGAACCGGAAAGGGCGCTTACGGCATCGATATCCGGGGCATTGGCAGCGAGCATCATGAGGAACGCCGCGCGCGGGCAGGCCCTGTGAAGACCCGCCCGGCTCAGCGCCAGCCCCGTAAGCGTGTGAGTGAGGTTGTCCAAGCGCGCGGCTCAGTGAGGCTGAACGGCGTCGACCAGGTGCGCGATATTCGTGTAGCCGTTCATCGCAAGGCGGCACGACGGTTCGTCCCCATAGAATCGAGGGGCGTGGAACGTAAAGGGTGGAACGTAAACGATATCGCCTTCCGAAGCAATCACCGGGTCCTTCTGACCCTCGATGGGATACATGATCTTTCCGGTCATGATTAGCCAGAACTCGGCGCATTCCGGATGATAGTGACCGCGGAATTTTGGATCGTAGGGCGGCAACTTGCTCCCGTTTCCGTAGATGATGTTCGACACCGCGCGGTCGTCGTGAACGAAACGGCCTCCCCGGTAATCGGGCTGCTTTGCAAGTTCGAAGAGGTTGATGTGCGGCTTGTTCCCGTTGTCCCACGCGCCAGGCTTGCGGTTCAGGCGCACGGGGATCCATTCCCAGCCAGGCATCTTCGGCGGCTCCACGTCCTTCGGGTACAGAGTCTTTGCCTTGGCGATGTTGACTTCCCAGCGCAGAGACGGTTTGCCGCCGACGGTCTCCATCGAGAAGACGGTCTGCATCGGCACCTGCACCATGGAACCGCGAGATGCCGTGAACGGCTCCTGGCCTTCGATCTCGAAACGGATCTCTCCCTCGATCACCACCCACCACGCGCGTGTATCGGGATGGAAGCGACGCGAGACTTTCGCGCCTGGCGCGGAATAGACGTACTCGCCGTGCAGATGATTGTCATCAACTGCGACTTGGCTCCAGTTCGCTTCGCCTCTGTGCGCGGCCTTTACATCCGCGATTTTGGTGTGAGGCTTGTGAGGCGGCGTGTATTTGGGAACCTGAATGGGCTTTGGGGCCCAGGAGGCTTCTTCGTTCGACACGCGCCGTTGCGCTGCGGCGGTTGAGAGCAGGAGGACCCCGGCTCCGGTTAGGAGAAGTGCGGCTTTCGCTTTCATAGTGTCGATTAGATCATAAAGTTAAGATCGGCTTCCCTGTGAGCCGGTGCGATATACTTTTTCGGAGGCTTTGGTGGTCCCAGGCTGGAGGAAACATGCCGGAAAGGACGCGGGGACAAATAGACGAAACGACGCCAGCGGGCGCATCAAGGCGTGAATTGTTCCAGATTGGGAACGCGCTCGCTCTGCCAATGCTGTTGGGCGCCACCGAAGCGAAGGCCGCATCCGGACCCCTGAGACCCGGGCCCGAGATTTACCAATCCATCGGAGTGGAGCCCGTCATCAATTGCCGCGGCACGTTCACCATCATCGGCGCCTCGATTGAACTGCCTGAAGTGCGTGCCGCCATGGACGCCGCCTCCCAACACTACGTTCAGTTGGACGAACTGGCCGAGGCGGTTGGCCGGCGCCTTGCTGCGTTGACGGGCGCTGAGTGGGGAATGGTCTCGTCCGGTTGCGCCGCCGCACTTAAGCATGTGACGGCCGCGTGCGTGGCCGGCGGTAACCCGGAGAAGCTCATCCGCATTCCGGATCTCACCGGATGCGACAAGACCGAAGTGATCATCCCGCGTAGTTCGCGGACCGCCTACGACCACGCCATCCGCAACATCGGCGTGAAAATCGTCATGGTGGATACGCCGGAAGAACTGGCAGCCGCGATCAATCCACGCACTGCCATGATTTATCTTACAGCCGGCGGTCCGTCGCACTCAGGGCCGCTATCTCTCGAAAACGTCGCCCGAATTGCGAAACCAAAGAATATCCCGATTCTCATCGATGCGGCCGCCGAAGTACTGACGATTCCAAGCGTCCACCTGGAGCGCGGAGCGACGGTTGTGGCGTACAGCGGCGGCAAGGCCATCCGCGGGCCGCAGTGCGCGGGGTTGCTGCTGGGCAAGAAGGACATCCTGATGTCGGCGTGGCAGGCCAGTTCCCCGCACCATGGCCCTGGACGCGATAACAAGGTCGGCCGCGAAGAGACGCTGGGCATGCTGGCCGCCGTGGAAGCTTGGGTGAAACGCGACCACGCCGGCGAATGGAAGACGTGGCTCTCCTGGCTTGACGCCATTGCAAAGCGTGTCTCGGTGATCGACGGCGTGAAGGCCTCCGTGCGCGAGCCAGCGGGGCTCTCGAACCGCAGTCCCGCGTTGATCGTTTCCTGGGATGCCGCGAGGCTCAACATCACAGGCGAAGAAGTCGCCGAAGACCTCGCCCGGAATAAGCCGAGGATCGCGATTGGCGCGGACGGCGGCGAACGCCGCGGGGGCGAGCCCGATTCCGGATCGACAGGCATTTCGATTACGGCGTGGATGATGCAGCCCGGGGACGAGAAGATTGTCGGGGACAGAATTTTCGGCGTGCTTTCCAAGAAGCGCGGCCCCAGACCAGCGCCTGTCGCGCCTGCCGCGAACCTGACGGGCCGCTGGGATGTCGACATCGAGTTCTTCAGCAGCAGGAGCCGTCACACGCTTCACATCGAGCAGAACGGGAACCGGATACAAGGCTCGCACAAGGGAGACTTCGCCGTTCGCGACGTGTTCGGAACCATCGACGGCAATCAGGTGAAGCTTCGCAGCACGAGTGCCGAACGCGGCAGCGGCGATTCCATCAATTTCATTTTCGCGGGCACACTTGCTGGCGATAGCATTTCGGGGCCGATTTTCATGGGCGAGTACCTCAACGCCAAGTTCACGGCCAGGCGATATGGTTACCCGGCGGGGCACGCGCCGATATTAGTTCCGGGCGGCCCGCCCCTGGCAAATTGAAAATAACTTCCATCGACTGCCACGTGTTGCTTGAGCCGGCCTACGACACCGGTTCAACAAGTTCCGCGCAGGACGACCTTGTCGTTGAGATCCACACCGACGAGGGCCTCACGGGCATCGGCGAATCCGATGTCAACCCCTGGATCGGCCGGGCCTGTATCGAAGCGCCGGGCACGCACACCATGGGCTTGGGCCTCAGGGAGATGCTTATCGGCGAGAACCCCTTGGACGTCGAGCGGCTGTGGGACAAGATGTACATCGGGTCGGCGATGAATGGCCGGCGCGGCGCGGTTATCCACGCAATGGGCGCCATCGACATTGCGCTGCACGACCTGAGAGGCAAGGCTCTGGGGAAGCCGTGCTATGAACTGCTGGGCGGGCTTCGCCAAGCGTCAATTACGCCCTATGCATCGCTGCAACCGGACGTGTCGTCGTTCGACGCCTACCGCGATTCGCTGCTCTCGTGGGCACGAAAAGCCAAAGCTCTGGGATTTCGCGCGGCGAAGCTCGAAGTCACGCCTTGCGGTCCATACCGTCACAAAGGACTCGACGCCACGCACGGGCAGATGACCGAGGCGATCAGCGCGGTGCGTTCGGCCGTGGGGCGTGATTTCACGCTCATGGTGGACGTCCAGTACGCGTTTCCCGACGCCGACACCTGCCTGAGAGCCATTCGGGATTGGGTGGACTTCGATCTCTTTTTCATCGAGACGCCGCTTCCGTCCGACGACCTGGCCGGCTACGCGCGAGTCGCCACGGAACAGCCAATCCCAATCGCCGCGGGCGAGTGGCTTGCGACGCGCTTCGAATTTCTGGATCTTATGGACCGCGGTAAGGTGAAAGTCGTTCAGCCGGACATGGGCCGCGTTGGCGGCCTCACGGAAGGAATGCGCGTGTGCCGTTTGGCGGAAGAGCGGAATCTGACCGTAGTACCCCACCTTTGGAAGACGGGCATCTCCATCGCCGCCGCCTTGCATATGGCGATTGCGACACCGCATTGCGCCTTCATCGAGTTCCTGCCCGCCGGGCTTTGCGAGTCCGGGTTGCGGAAGGAACTGGTCACGTGCGAACCGTCCATGGTGGACGGAGTGTTACCGCCGCCGCAGCTTCCAGGATTGGGAGTGGAATTGAACAGGAATGCCCTTGGTAAATTCAGTGAAGCGGCCAGAAGGCTTTGATACGACTTGGAAGAGCATCGCCATCCGGGGCGTGCCATCCGGGCCATACGAGCGGCGCTAATCTAAGAGTATTCCGCGTTAGCGTTTACCCGCGATAAGGCGGCGAATCTCTTCGACTCCGTAATCGACTTTCATGTCGAACACTCGCTTGCCCAATTCGGGCGACGACGGCCTCGGATCGCCCACGATGCCGTTATCGGCGCTTCCGTTTTCGATGCGGTTCTTCCGCACATACTCTTCTCCGCCGAGATACATGAGTTCGGAAGTGTCTGGAATGCTGGCGTGGGTGCCTACCGGAAGGTTGTTCTGCTTTAACCAGGCGTTGAAATCCACCCGAGCCTTGTCGTAGACGGAGCCGCAAAAATATACGTGGACTTTTTGCGGCGCATAGCGGCTATCGAGCGCTCGGGCGAGATTCTCAAGTTCCCGCTGTCCGCCGCCATGGTCGCCCATGAGGATGATGTTGCGGAAGCCGTTCGTGACCATGCTAGCGACGACCGCGTCATTGACCTTCGCATAAAGGTCAGGCGAAAGATCCACCGAGCCGGGCGTCTTCGCTTTCAGATGTGAACCGGCTGGCGAGAAAGGCAGCACGGGAGCGACGAGAGCGTTGCCCAGCCGCATGGCGATGGCCTCCGCCGTGCGGCGCGCCATGAATGTGTGGCCGCCCAGAACGGCGTGAGGACCGCGCTGCTCGGTCCCGCCGTTGTAGATCAGTACCGTCGTCTTACCTTTTTTGTGGATGGCGTCGTGAATTTCCGCGTGGGTCAGTCTTTCGATCTCGACCGGATCGGCGCCTTGCGCGAGACGCATCGAAATTGTGAGAAGAGCAAAGGCGGTTGTAAATTTCATAGTTCTCCGGCGATGATACTACGAGTGACGCGATGTTGGATAACCTTTGACCCGCGCACGCGTCTTTCAAACGTATGCAAATCAAGCTCCCGATCGTTGGTCCGGCCGTGCTGATGGTTGTCCTGTGCGCCGCGCCCGCCCTCGGGCAATCGCCTGCCGCTCGCCGAACCCGGAGTGGAAAGACCGAAGTTCCGGTGGCTATAGCGAAGTTCGAGGGTACCCTCGCGGCCCTCGACAAGAAGCAACTTCTGTTGAAGCTCGAAGGCGAACAAAGTCTTACGTTCCGGATCAATCGAAAGACCAGGTTCTTTCTCGACGGCAAGCAGACCAGCGCTTCGCGCCTATCCGTCGACGCCGCCGTGACTGTCGAAGGAATGAAGGAGATGAATGGCGAACTGCTGGCCGTAACAGTATCGGCCGGAAAACATCAGCACCCGCCCGGGCTGCCTCCCGCTCAGCCGTCCGGCGCGGAAAACCGATTATGATGGAGCATGCGATTTGCCGCGATCCTCGCTCTCCTCTTCTCAGCAGCCCTGAGAAGCCAGACGTATGACTTGATTCTGCGCGGCGGACGCGTCGTCGATGGCACCGGCAGCCCCTGGTACCTCGCTGACGTCGCTATCCAGGGTGACTCCATCGCCGCTATCGGACCGCTCGCAGCCGCGTCGGCAAAGCGCGTCATCGACGTGAAGGGACTCACCATCGCGCCGGGCTTCATTGACATCCACACCCATTCCCGCCGCGGCATCATCGAACGGCCAACCGCGGAAAACTATGTTCGCCAGGGTGTCACTACCTTGATAGAAGGGAACGACGGCAGTTCGCCCCTTCCCGTCGGCGCTTTTCTCGACAAACTGAAGGGCACGTCCGTCAATTTCGGCACCTTCGTGGGACAGGGATCCATCCGCCAGGCCGTCATAGGTCTGGACAACCGGAAGGCCACTAGCGACGAGATCGGGAAAATGAAGGAACTGGCACGGCAGGCGATGCGCGAGGGCGCGCTCGGCATGTCCACCGGCCTGTTCTACGTGCCGGGAAATTTCACGCCGACCGAGGAGGTGATCGAGCTGGCGAAGGTGGTGGGTTCGATTGGCGGCATACACATTTCGCACATGCGCGACGAAGCTGCGGCGGTCCTCGACAGCGTTCGCGAGATCATAAGGATAGGCGAAGACGGCGGACTGCCCACGCAGGTAACCCACCACAAGATCATCGGCTCTCCGAACTGGGGCCGTAGCGTGGATACACTCCGGCTCATCGACGAGGCGCGGGCTCGCGGCGTCGACGTCTCGCTCGACCAATATCCCTACACGGCTTCGAGCACCGGAACGGCCGCTCTCTTGCCACAGTGGTCACAGGCGGGCGGACACAAACAACTTGTTGCACGCCTGCATGACCCCGCGACTCGCTCCCGGATTAAGGCCTTTGTGGTGGAAAACATCAAGGTCAATCGAGGTGGGGGAGATCCCAGAAACGTGTTCATGGCGAACTGCTCCTGGGACCATTCGCTCGACGGCAAGCACCTCGCGCAGATCACGGATGAGCGCGGGCGGACGCCGTCGGTCGAGAACGCAGCCGAAACGGCGCTTGAAATTCAGGAGAGGGGCGGCTGCGCGGCCGTCTACCACTCGATGGGAGAAGAAGATCTGGAGCGCATTCTGCTTTACTCTTCCACGATGATCGGCTCCGACGGCGAGATTCCTGAATTCGGAAAGGGCGCTCCACACCCCCGTAGTTACGGCACGTTCGCGCGGGTTTTGGGGCGTTACGTGCGCGAGAGAAGGACTCTGACTTTGCAGGACGCTATCCGGCGGATGACCGCTTTGCCGTCGGCGAGGATGAGGCTGCTTGACCGAGGTACTTTACGGCCAGGCATGAGGGCCGATATCGCGGTATTCGACGCCGCCACGGTGGCCGACAAGGCTACGTTTCCAAAGCCGCATCAGTATGCGGAGGGCTTCCGGCACGTCATCGTAAACGGTACGCCGGTACTGCTGGATGGGAAAATGACCAGCGAGCGGCCGGGGCGGGTGTTGAGGTCACGGCAGTGAGAATGTGGCGGGCCACAGGCGCCCGTGGCGCGCTGAGTGAAGTGACGCGGACAAATCGGTTTTTGCTGTCCTCCAATTCCTCAGCGCTTTTGGGAGCGTTAGCGGATCTTTCGATCGCCCTGTTCGCGGCCGAAGGCAGGCGGCAAGGACAGATCCGTCTGTCCAACGTCCTGAGGTGTTGCGAATGAACCGCCGTGAGTTCATTTCAAGCATGGCCGCCATGGCTCAGCCGGGCGCGTCCGGTATTCGTCTCGGCTGTCAGACGCGGGTATACGGGTCTCCCCTGCCCCGGCGCGAAATGCTTCTCAACGCCCTTGACGACCTGGCGGCGCTTGGCTATAGGGGTTTTGAGACCAACTTCCGTAGCGTCGAGCACTCCTTCAAAAACCCCGCTCCACTGCGCGCGGAGTTTGATGAGCGCCGCATACACCTCATCGGCTTGCATGTATCGTCGCCGGCGGATGCCTGCCGCATGGCGCCCGTGGTCAGGGCGCTCGGCGGCTCGCAAGCCGTTGTCAGCGGAGGGAAACTGAAAGGCCCGGCAGCGATTGCGAAATATTGCGATGACCTCAACCAGGCCGGAGTACTCTGCCGTGGACTCGGAGTTCAACTTTCCATGCACAACCACGGCGTCGAACTTGAAAACGGCGGATTTCAGCTTCGCGAAATGCTCGCGGGAACCGACCCAGCCGCTGTCACTCTGATGCTCGATGTGGGAAACCCGTTCCCGCCGGAATACAGCGTCCTGCAAATTGTCCGCGAACATTCAAAGCGCATCGCCGGGTTCCACCTTCGCGATACCAGCGCCGGCGCGGAGGTGCTGATGGGGGCGGGTGAATTCGATTTCGCCGGCCTCGCCCGCGCGATTCGCGAGGCGAGCTGGGCCGGTTGGCTGATTGTTGAGGTAAATCGCCGCGCCGATATTCCCAGCCGCAAACTGGCCGAAATGTCGCTGGCGCACATTCGAAAAACCATGGGGAACCAATGAAACTCACCGCTATTCTGCTACTGGCCGCGCACTCCGCAGCCGGGTGGAACGCCGCCGGGCACCGCACCATTGCCTACATCGCTTTCCAAAGCCTCACCGCCGCCGAGCAGCGCAAGGTCGCCGCGCTGCTGAAGGACCATCCCGAGTTCGCTGGCTTCGACGGTGTCGAGACGCTCCTGAAAGCTTCCGTGTGGCCCGATGAAATCAGAGGCGACAAGCGCTTCTACGACGAGAGCCGCCCCGGCGTAAAGAAGCTCGCCCCCTACGATCCGCGCTTACCCGATGCCGCCGTTCACGCAAGGTGGCACTACGTGAACCAGCCATTGGTTGGCGAAGGACTCAACGGCCTCAAAGTTGGACCGGGCACTGCTTTCCGCGACGGCCAAACCGTCCTCGAACGGATCGTCACCCTTCAAAAGGAGATGGCCGATTCGCGTTTTCGCGCCTATCGCCTGAGCTGGCTTACGCACCTGATTGGCGATCTGCATATGCCGCTCCATGCCGTGGCACACATTACCGCCGCCTCGCCTCGCGGGGACTTGGGCGGGAATCTATTCAAGATCGAGCCTTTTAGCAATAATGTGATGAAGCGCCCGCTCGATAACCTGCACTCCTTCTGGGACGCCGCTTTGGGGCAGGACGACGCGACGGCTGCGGTTTCGGCGCTCGGCGACCGTCTTCTGAAACAGCATCCGAGGCCTTCCGCAGCGGTGCTCGCGGACGTCGAAACGTGGTTCAACGAAAGCGCAACGATTGGACGGCGATTCGTCTATCCAAAGTTGGCAGGGGCCGTGAAGGGTCCAGGCGGTCTGCCGACAGTCACTGAGAAATATTTCCGGGAGGCGAACAAGATCTCCGGGAAGCGCGCGGCATACGCCGGCTACCGGTTGGCGGCGGTTTTGGGGAAACTGGTGGCGCAGTGACCCGTAGGACCCTTTTGGCGGCCAGCCTGGCTCCGCTTGCCGCGCAGGAATTGCGTCCGATCCGAATCGGAATCATCGGCCTTGGCAACCGGTCGCGTAATCACCTGGACGGACTCAAGCTTCACCGGGCGGATGCTCCGATCACAGCGCTGTGCGATCTCGATTCCTCGCGCGCCGCCCGCGTCAATGCCGCGCTCCCGGAAAGCGCTGCCACCTACACCGATTACCGTGAACTTCTAGCCGATCGCAATGTGGACGCGGTCGTTATCGTTTCTCCCAATTTTCTCCATCGGGAAATGGCTCTGGCCGCGCTAAAGGCGGGCAAGGATGTTCTCGTCGAAAAGCCACTGGCCCTCACTTACGATGCCGCGAGGGAGGTAGCCGCCGAAGCCTCGCGACTCGGCCGCGTTCTTGCCGTGGGCATGCAGCGGCGATACTTTCCTGCGGACGCACGCATCCGCCAACTCGTGGAAGAGGGGCGGATCGGCGCGATCCACTTCATTTCCTACAACGAGTTCCGCGGCGACTGGAACCCCAACTCCTGGAAATTCTCCGACCCGGTGACAGGCGCCGAAACCAACTGGCGTTACCTCAGAAAAACGGCCGGATCGAGTGAACTGGAGCTCTCCATCCATTCGTTCGGCTTCGTGCAATCCTTGTTGAATTCGAGCTTGGTCAAGCTGAGCGCGAGTGGGGGAACCGTGCACTTCAAGGGCCGGGAGACACGAGACCTTTCCACCGCGATAGCCGATTTCTCAAACGGCGCCCGGCTAGAGTACTCCTTCTGCGGATTTGCTCCTGGTGCTTGGCACAACTGCAACATTCTCGGCGAGAAAGGCGCACTTGAACTACACGACAACCGGCTCGTTATACGCTCCACCGGTGCAAAGCCGGAGACGGAAGAGTTCCGGGCGGCCGAATCGGCAGAATCGCAGATGTACCGGGAATTTTTCCGGAGCGTGCGTGACCGCACACCGTCGCCCTTAAACGCCCAGTTCGCCATCGAAGCTTCCAAATTGGCCTATGCGATCGACATCGCGATCATCGAGAACCGCGCCGTTACGGCCGCGGATTTCACGCCTCGTGCTTAATGCTTGGCCTTCGGACTTGCGGGGGTGGCAGCCTTCGGCTCGTCGTGATCATCCGGTAAAGTAAGCACTGGCTGCGCAGTCACTTTGCGGGAAGGCTGGGCCGTCTCGATTCTCTTGGGACCTGCGGAGGCGGCGCCCTGCGGCTTATCTTCATCATCCGGGGCAGACACTGGATGGGCCATCACTTTGTGGGAAGCCTGCGCCGGAACGCCTGCCGCGGATTTGGGTTTCGCTCCTGTTAATAGTTCGACCACACCCGTGTCCAGGTCGTACCGCGCGCCCGCAACCTTGAGCCTGCCTTCCTGAATCAACCCGGCAAGGATAGGCTTGGAGGTCCTTAGCTGCTCGACGACCATTTCCACATTTGCGCGAACTGAATTGTCCAACGGATCCCCTGACTTGCCTTTCACCATTTCAACGGCAGGACCGATGGCCTTCGTCAGGCTGGAAATATGCCCGGGAATCTTACCTCCTTTGACCGTCGCACTCACCGCGCCGCAGCGCTCGTGCCCAAGTACCATCAGCAACGGCACGTGAAGGTGTTCCGCCGCGTACTCGATGCTGCCGATGACCGCGTCGTCCGCGATGTTTCCAGCGACGCGGACGACGAACAAATCGCCCAGGCCCCGATCGAAAATCACCTCCGGCGGCACTCGGGATTCCGAGCAGCTCAGCACAATCGCGAACGGGCGCTCACCCTTCGCCATCAGGTCCCGCCTGTATTTCGTCTGGTGGGGATGGATGTACTTGACCGCCGCGTACCGTTTGTTGCCGTCCATGAGTTTATTCAACGGCTCCGCTTCCCCGGAGGATTCCACACGGGCCGGTGAAGCGGCGCTCAGAAGGCCCGCCGAGAGAATGGCAAGGCCAAGTCGAGTTTGGAGTGTCATGGTCCTACTATCGGAATCGCGCGGGAGAACTTTAGGTGTGGCATATTTAAAGCTGCGCCGCCGATGAGCCGACCCAAGTCCTGGTTGTTTGCATTCCTTCTTGCCGCTCTCTATACCCTGCACCAGGACTTTTGGTTCTGGTCCGCGGCGAGACCCCTCGCATTTGGATTTCTTCCGCCGGGCCTTTGGTATCACGCGTGTTTCGCCGTGGCCGCGTGTCTCCTGATGTGGTTTCTCGTACGCGCCGCATGGCCATCGCACCTTGAAGACCGAGTGGGATCGGCTCCCGGCGAACCCGGGAACCCTGAATCCGGTAAGGAGTACAGGGCTTCTTGATTTCCGCGGCTGTCGTTTTCCTGTATCTGGGTATCGTCCTCTACATTGGAATCTTCGCGTTCCGAAAAGCACGCGGGACGGGGAGGGCCGAGGACTACTTTCTGGCGGGCCGCTCCCTCGGGCCGTTCGTCTTCCTCCTCTCCATGCTCGGAACGCACATGACGGCGTTCGCCATTCTCGGCTCCTCCGGACACGCTTTTCACAACGGCATCGTGACGTTCGGATTGATGGCGTCTTCCTCCGCCCTGGTGGTGCCCGTGTTGTTCTTTTTCGCTGGAACGAAGCTCTGGGCACTGGGAAAGAGACATGGGTTTATCACGCCCGTGCAATTTTTTCGAGCCCGCTGGGAATGCGGCCATATCGGTACTGTGATCTTCGCGGTCCAGGCCGCGCTGCTCGTGCCTTATATCATCATCGGCGTTATGGGCGGCGGCGCGACGCTCAGCGCGATCAGCGGCGGAGTGATTCCATACTGGTTCGGCGGAGCGCTCGTCGCCATCGTTGTCATGAGCTACGTGTTTTTCGGGGGAATGCGCGGCACCGCGTGGGTGAACACTTTCCAGACGCTGCTGTTCCTGGGCTTCGGCGCGGCCGCGATTCTAGTGATCGGTTCCGGCATGGGCGGCTTTCGCTCCTCCGTGGAGGCGCTGCTTGCCTCTCCGCCCACCGCGGCGCTTCTCACGCGGGAACGCGTACCGCCACTGTTTTTCCTGAGCTACACGTTTATCCCGCTCTCCGCCATCGCTTTTCCCCACATCAGCATCTTCTGCCTGACCGCCGCGAAGATGAGCCATTTCAAGAAGACGGTGATTCTGTACCCGATCTGCATTCTTGCGATCTGGATGCCGTGCGTTTTCCTCGGCGTCATGTCAAACCGCGCGACGGATGTGCCGCGCATCCAGGAGAAAATCCAGGCACGGCGCACGCTCGCCGCGGAGGGCGCGCGCCTCTCACCCGGCGAGCGCGACGAATTGAAGGAAAAGATGGCGGCTGACGACGTTATGCTCCTTTTGCTTGGGCGCTATGCGCCGTTGTGGCTTGCCGGTCTCCTTGGCGCGGGCATCATGGCGGCCGTCATGGCCAGCGATTCGCAGATTCTCGCGCTTTCGACAATTTTCACCGAAGACGTATTCGCCTACTACGGCGCGAAGGAGCGCTTCGGCGAAGCGGCGCAGGTACACACCGGGCGTGCGTTCGTGATCGCCGTGACGGTGTTCGCGTACGCCGTTGCGCTCAAGGCGCCGCAGACGATTTTCGATCTCGCCATCCAGTTCGCGTTTTCAGGATACGCGGCACTTGCCGTATTGCCGCTTGCGGCCCTGTTCTGGAAAGGGAGTACGAAGTGGGGCGCCCTCGCCTCCACGCTGTGGGTGGCCTCCGCGGTCGCCGGAGTAGCTGTCTTTCAAACTTCCATTCCCGCGCCGCCGCCAGGACCTGGAATTGTTGCGTGGTCCGTGGCAGGCGTCGATATCCTGACGCGGACTCCGGCTGGTACGGCCGTGGCGGGATTCATGCCGGTCGTACCCATGACGCTGATCTCGGCGCTATTGATGCTGCTGGTGTCCGCGATGACCGGGAAGCCGGTCAACGGGCGGAAGATGGTCTGACCGAAATCTGCCGCGGCTGAGCGAGGGCGGTTTTGAGTTCCCGGGCCACGCCGCTCCAAGTCGGCCGCATCGCGAGACATCCCACCTGAATCGTGTCACCGGGCGCGTCACGTGAAACCGGGTTCGTGAAGGCGGGCGGCCGGTAACGGCCGATGCCGCCACGGGCATCCTTCGAGCTTGTTTCCCTTTTTGCCGCTTTCTGCCGGCAACCGTGCTCCGCTCCACCAATTCTTATGGTACGATTTGGGCCATGCGCACTATTTTGACCTTCCTCCTATTCGCTCTTTCGCTGTCCGCGGCCAAGAACCTCGATATTTACTTCATCGATGTCGAGGGCGGCCAAGCCACGCTGATCGTCTCCCCGTCCGGCCAATCGATGCTCGTCGACGCCGGTTGGCCTGCGAACAACAATCGCGACGCCGACCGCATCGCGGCCGCCGCGAAACTGGCGAAAGTGAAGCAGATCGACTATTTCGTGGCCACCCACTACCACACCGATCACATCGGCGGCGTCTCGCAACTGGCAGCCAGGCTGCCGATCGTCAATTTCGTCGATCACGGCGCGAACAACGAGAGCGGAAAAGCTGCCGACGACCTGTTCGCATCCTACACGAGGGCTCGCGACAAGGGTAAACACATCGTGGTCAAGCCCGGCGATAAGGTGCCCGTAAAAGGCATCGATGTGACGGTCCTGACCTCGAACGGGGAAAAGATTTCATCACCGCTTGCGGGCGGCGGGGCGGCGAATGCCATGTGCGGGGGATTCCAACCGCGCGCTGTGGACCCCACGGAAAACGCCCGGTCCCTGGGCACGCTTGTCACGTTCGGCAAGTTCCGCATGATCAATCTTGGCGACCTGACCTGGAACAAGGAGAACGATCTGGTGTGTCCGTCGAACCCGATCGGGAAAGTCGATGTCTACCTCACAACCCATCACGGCATGAACATGTCCGGGCCAGCCTCGATCGTGCATGCACTCGGACCGCGCGTCGCGATCATGAACAACGGCGCGAAGAAAGGCGGAACGCCGGAGGCGTGGCAGGTGATCAAGCAATCTCCCGGACTTGAGGACATCTGGCAACTCCATTATGCGCTTGCGGGAGGCAAAGACAATAACGTTCCCGACGCGATGATCGCGAACGTGGACGAGAGCTGCGAAGGCAAGTGGATCAAGCTCTCGGCCATGGCCGACGGAACGTTTACCGTCACCAATGGCCGCAACAAGAACACGAAGACCTACAAGGCAAAGAGTTAGCTGTGCCTCGATAGAAGGGCGCTTCCCGGCCAAACCAGGCGACGCGTATTTTTCGGCTCAACACAACGGTTGGATTCTACAACGCGAGCGGCCCTGGCGCGTCGACCGCGCGTAATCTCCCGGGCGTTCGCTCTACCCGCGACGAAGAGGCGAGTGAGCAGACGTTAGGTGGCCGCCGGGCGGCTGCCCTAAAAACGAACGTTCTTCAGGTACTCAGCGCTGATACGCATGCTGGCCAGCGGATCTCCGGGGCAACGGTCCTGCTCCACGAAATAGTGCTCGACGCCGCACTCCTCGGCGGCGGAGAGAATGGCCGGGAAATCAAGCGCCCCATTGCCGAGTTCGCGAAAAGTCTCATAGGGCACGTCTTCGGCGAATCGAACGGGCGCTCCCTTCAGCTTGTCTTTGAGATGGACGAGCGGAACCCTGCCCCTGTATTTCCGCAACATGGCGGCTGGGTCCTCGCCTGCCATGCTGATCCAGAACACATCCATCTCTATTCCGACGTTCGCCTTGTCGAATCGCTCCATTAAGAGGTCGAAGGGCCGGATGCCGTCAATGGCGGCGAACTCGAAGGCGTGGTTGTGGTAGCAGAGCTTCAATCCGGCGGCGCGCGCCCGTTCTCCCGCGGCGTTCATTTTGTCGGCAAAGCCGCGGTAGTAATCGAGGCCTCCGCGCTCCTTCGGCCGTATGTAGGGAACGGTGGCGTATCCAAGTCCGGCTTTCTGTGCCTCTTCGAGGGCAGACTCCCAGCTGTATTCCTTCGGCGGGCGGTTTTGTCCCCACTCTCTCCAGTCGCCTGTTACAAGGGCCGTTTCGAAGTGGCTGCTGACGGGCCGGAGCTTGAACTCCTTGAACAACGGGGCGTGAGCGGAGAGGTCCGCGCGGCCAACTTCAAGCTCCCTGAAGCCCATCGCCGCGATCGCCTTTAGTGTCTCGCGAGGTTGCTTTGGCATCACTTCACGGACCGTGTACAGTTGAGCGCCAAGGGGCTTGGTGAATTTACGCCGTCCTGCTGCAACGAGCGCTCCGGCCGACGCAGCGGATCCGAGAAATGCGCGGCGCGTGGCGCCGGTGAGGTGAGAATCTTTCATGGGTGTCGTGAGTCTATCCAGAATAGTACGTTACGATGGAAGGTGGAAGCTATTCCTGGCCGGTGCTGGGCCCGGACTTCAAATCCGCGCGTGCGGTACTCTGTGCCGCAGGTGGGTTCGACTCCCACTAGCTTCCGCCAGTGCTCCCGGATGGATAGCCAGAGCTGACCGGGCGGGCGACGCTTCCTCGTCAGCGTGCGGCTGTCTTGAAGTTTCCCCTGGCTCCGAGCACCCTTCGTGCGGCCGTGTTCCGCTTCAGTTGGAAATGGAGAAGGCGTTCTCCCCGCAAGCTAAAGGAGAGAACGCATGAGGACGCAACGGAAGCACTACACGCCGGAAGAGAAGGTCGCCATCCTGAGGCGGCATCCGCTGGACAAGGAGCCCATCTCCAAGCTCTGCGATGAACTGGGCTTGTAGCCCACGGTCTCTACCGCTGGCAGGTTCTATCCCCGACAGCGCTCTCGCGGCGAGGTCTTGCTGTCCCACGCACTTCGGCACTTGGGGCCCGCGGCAGCTTCGTTGCAGGCGAGGATCGGCGCAATACCCCACTTTGCCCGATCCCCCCTACGCTATCAAGACAGGTGAAAGGGCGGTCAACTCTGGCGTCTCTGTCCCGACCCCGGCGCAATCGGCGAGATCCGGCAGTGAAAACTCTAGCCGAACTCCTTTTCCGTGAGCACCTTGCGCCCGTCTGGCATCATTGCCACAACCAGAATCGGGCAAATCACCCATGTCTTGCCTACATTCACCCGTGTTGTCCCAATGTAGCAAGGAGGAATTGTCCGCTTTCTGCGGCATTTTATGCGCGCGCGCCGTGGCACGCGGCGTGCCTTGGAATGGACTCAGGGTCCAAGGACCCGCCGGAGAAGGTGTAACCGAAATGAACAACACCAGCACATCCCACGAAGCGAACCCTCGCCGCTCTTTCTTTCGGGCTATTGCCGCCGGAATCGGCTCTGGCTCCTTAGCAGGTTTGGCCGGATTCAAGCTCTTGACCACGCAAGAGGCCACGGCGGCGCCCTTGCCACCCGTCTCGGCGGAAGCGACGGGAACCCTCGTGATTCGAATGCAGCGGGAACTGGAAGAGATCGTTGCCAAGAGGGTCACGCCCAATTGGCTCATGGTTGTCGATACGCGCAAGTGTATCGGCTGCGATGCGTGCACCGTGGCGTGCCGGGCGGAAAATCCGACTGGCCCGGCGGGCAATTTCCGGCGGGTCATTCAGCGCGAGCACCCCGCAGTCAGCGTAGGCCCGTGGGCCATCTTTAAGCCCGTCAATTGCCTGCAGTGCGACAACCCGCCTTGCGCCAAAGCGGTTCCGGATGGAATGATCTGGAAGCGCCCGGACGGCATTGTCGAGTTCGATGACACCAAGCTGAGAGGGCAATACGCACGTGCGGCGGCCAAGGCGTGTCCCTTCCAGCTCGTCCACGTGGACGACGGACGGACGTTCACCGGCGACACGCCGGCACCCCAAGCCTATGAGAGACGATCATTCGTCGAGAACGGCAAAGTCCAGACTCGCGGCAAAGGAGGCGCATCGCCAGATGTCGCCCGCAAGTGCACCTTCTGCAGCCATCTTTTGGATGTTGGAGTCTTACCGGCGTGCGTGACGACTTGTATCGGAGGCGCGATGCACTTCGGCGACGGGAACAACCCCAATAGCCTCGTGAACGAGATCACCGGCGGCCGCCGCTTATTCACCGGCCATTCGAACCAAGGCCTCAAGACCCATGTCGTCTACTTCGAAGAATCGATGCCGGATACCACCCACGTTGATTGCACGGTCTGCCACTACTAGGAGCTTGATACCATGCCTAATGAACAGAAACCATTCCCCGAACTGGAACAGGTATCCGCACGGCGCGATCTGATTCGCACAGCGGCGCTCCTTGGTGGCGCGCTGCTCACTGGCCAAAAGCCGGCCGCGGCGGCTTCAGGCGACTGGAAGTCCGGGCGCATTACAGCAAAGGCCGTCGACACCCTCGTCCGACTACATCTACACCACTTGCCTGCAGTGCAATACCGGCTGTGAGATCAAGGTCAAGATCCAAGACGGCCTGGCGGTGAAGATCGACGGGAACCCCTATGGTCCCAGAGCGATGGATCCTCACATCGACTGGCGGACTCCGGTGGCTCAAGCGGCGCGTCTCAACGGCACCATCTGCCCGAAAGGCCAGTCCGGGCTGCAGACCACTTATGACCCCTACCGGGTGGTGAAGGTCCTCAAGCGGGCAGGGGCTCGAGGCGAGGGCAAGTGGATGACGATTCCCTTCGCGCAGGCGATCAGCGAGATCGTGGAGGGCGGCATGCTTTTTCCGCAGGACGGCGGCGTGTCCGTCACCGGCCTGCGCGAACTCTACGCCTTGAAGGACCCCAAGGTCTATACGTCCATGGCGGCCGATGCCACCGCCGTTCAGGACAAGAAGATGACCGTGGCCGAGTTCAAGACTAAGTATGCCTCGGAACTCGACAAGCTCATCGATCCGGAACATCCTGACTTCGGGCCCAAGAACAATCAGTTCGTCTTCAACTGGGGACGCCTGAAGGGCGGCCGTTCGGAGTTCTTCCTGCGCTTCGTGAAAGACAGCTTCGGATCCACGAACGCGCACGGTCACACCACCGTCTGCCAGGGCTCGATCTACTTCGCCGGCAAATCCATGGCGGATCAGCCGAGCGGCGGCAGGTGGACCGGCGGCGCCAAGGCCTACTGGATGGCCGATACCTCGCACGCCGAGTTCATCATCTACTGGGGCGCCAACGTTCTCGAAGGTAACTACGGGCCGCCGCTAAAGGTTCCGAAGATCACTCGCGGCCTGGCAAGCAATCGCCTCCGCGTGGCGGTGGTCGACCCGCGCCATACTAAGATGGCGGCCAAGGCATGGAAGTGGCTGGCCATCAAGCCAGGCGAGGATGCCGCACTCGCCATGGCGATGATTCGCTGGATCATCGACAACAAGCGCTACGACGAAAAGTATCTCGCGAACTGCAACAAGGCTGCGGCCACCGGCGACTCGGAACCGACCTGGAGCAATGGCGCGTGGCTGGTGAAGATGCGCGCCGACGGCACGGGCTCCGGGTTTGTGCGCGCCTCTGAAGTTGGACTTGAGGGCGATGCCGACACCTTCGTGTGCATGAGTGGCGGGAAGCCGAGAGCGTTCAAATCCGACGACACATCGAACGCGGTCGAAGGGGACCTCTTCGTCGACAACACGATCAACGGGATCAAGGTAAAGAGCGGGCTGCAGATCCTTTCCGAAGAAGCGCATCGCAAAACCATTGAGCAGTGGGCATCCGCCGCCGGGCTGAGCACGGCCGACGTCCTCGCATTGGCCGCTGAGTTCACCTCACACGGAAAGCGCGCGGTGGTCGAAATCCATCGGGGCGTTTCGCAGCACACCAATGGGTTCTACAACGTGCTGGCGACGATGGGCGCGCTGAACACGCTCATCGGAAATCTGGACTGGAAGGGTGGATTGGTCTACGGCGGTGGAGCCTATGGCGAGATGGGTGGCTCCGGGCGACCGTTCAACCTAGCCGACCATCCCGCCAAGATCACGCCGTTTGGAATTGACATCATTCGCGGCGGTGCCACGTACGAAAAGAGCACCATTTTCGCTGGATACCCGGCTAAGCGCCCCTGGTACCCTCTGGCGACCGATGTCTACCAGGAAGTGATTCCCTCGGCTGGCGATGCGTATCCGTATCCGATCAAGGCCCTGTTCCTGTATCAGGGTTCGCCCGTCTACGCCCTCCCCGGCGGTCACTCCCTGATCCCGACTCTTCGCGATCCGAAGAAGATCCCCTTGTTCGTCACCAGCGACATCGTGATTGGCGAGACGAGTATCTACTCCGACTACCTCTTCCCCGATCTCACATTTCTCGAGCGATGGGAATTCCACCGGACCCACCCCGCGATCGTTCACCGTGTTTCGCCGGTGCGCCAGCCGGCCATCGCGTCTCCCAACGAAGTGGCCCTGGTCTACGGGGAGGAGATGCCTGTTTCGATGGAAGCCGTCTTCCTGGCCATCGCGGAAAGACTGAATCTGCCAGGGTTCGGGCCGGGTGGGTTCTCCAGCGGAGCCAATCTCACGAAGCCGGAGGACTACTATCCGCGCATGGTGGCGAACATCGCTTTCGGCGACTCCGCAGGTGACGTCTGCCCTGATGCCAGTGCCGAGGAAATGGCTACGTTTGCCGCCGCCAGAAAGCATCTGCCGAAGAATGTGTTTGACCCGTCCCGTTGGGCCGGCACGGTGGGTGATGCCTGGTGGCGCAAGGTGGTCTACGTTCTCAATCGCGGTGGCCGCTGGTGGAGCTATGCCGAGGCCTGGAGCGGCGAACACGTCAAGAACAAGTTTGGCAAGCTCGTCAATCTATACCATGAAAAGCCAGCCACGACGCGTAATTCCATGACGGGCGAGTACATGGCCGGGATCCCGGCATACCTGCCGCTGTCGAATTCCGTCGGACGGGAACTGCAACACAACGACGCTGGTCTCACCATGATCACGCATCGCAACATGCTCGCCTGCAAGAGCCGCACGATCTCGAACTACTGGCTGACCGATATTCTGCCCGACAACGATATCGGGATTCATGAGTCGGACGCAGCTCGGCTCGGGCTCCGGAACAATGACCGGGTGTGGGTAATTTCCCGGGCCAATCCCGATGCTGTGTGGGCCTACGGCCCGGGTCTCAACAAGCCGATGGTGGGAAAGGTCCGCACTACGAATCGCATCCGGCCAGGAGTTGTAACGTTCGCCCTCGGCTACGGACACTGGGCGTACGGCGCATCGAACCAGACGATCGATGGCGATATGATTCCCGGCGATCCGCGCCGCGCGGCGGGCATTCACGCCAATGCCGCAATGTACGTTGACGAGCATATGCGATCGCCTCTCAGCGATGTAGTAGGCGGGAGTGCTGTGTTCTATGACACCAAGGTGTTCCTGGCCAAGGCCTGAGCAGCGACATGAAGCTCCGCGTCCTCAATCAATCCGTGCGCTTCCGGCTCCAAAGGTCGGAGGCCGAACAACTGGCTTCCAATGGAGTTCTCTCTTCCACTACCCGGCTGGCGGGCCGCGAACTCACCTATGGCGTGGAGGGCGGCCCGCATCCAGCGCCTGAGCTGACCTGGGACGGCTCCAAACTGGTCGTTGCCATCCCAGCCGCCGAACTGGCCGCCTGGGCGCAAGGCGACGAGGTGGGCTGGTACGGCCACATCGCCGATGTGACTGTCACCATCGAAAAGGACTTCCAGCGAACGCACGTGCGAACGGAGCTCGATGGGGACTTGTATCCGAACCCTCGCGGCGCTCAATCGCCGTCGTCCTGATTTCATCATAGGATTCCTCACCGGGAAAGGCCAAACATGCGCGCGTAACCGCCCACGAAATGCCGGCGTGGCCCGCCATGCCATCGCCGCGGTGTTGTGCATTGAGTTGGCTGGCGAGGAAAAGCCTGCGCCGGGCGTAACGGAAGCGGCACTGAGGGGACGCAACCATGCTGAAGATCAGACAATGAAGACCCAGTTCCCCAACGCGGGTTTTCACCTGCGCCCGATTCCCGTTCGCCGAAGTTGCTACTCCCTCACGGGCGGTCCGGTTTCAAATTGTAACCGCTCTTCACCGCGAACGTGGGATGTTTGATCGCAATCCCCCGTTATCTGGAAAACAACCGATCGGGCCGGCTCCAGGAATCGTCGACGCACTAACTCAGCTTCGCGATCAAATCCTTGATCTTGCCCTCTTCGTCCTTCGCCGGATTGCTGCGTAAGGCGGACTGGAGTTCCTTGAGCGCTTTTACCTTATCGCCCTTCTGACTCAGCGCCATGCCGAGATGGTAGCGAAAGGTCGAGCGATTCGGCTGGTTCTTGACGAGCTCCTGAAATACTTCGAGGGCGTTGTCTGTCAGGTTTTTCTTCAGGTAGATCCATCCAAGAGTGTCGGCGATCTCAGAGGCAGCCGGAAGCTTCTGGCGAGCGCGTTTCGCGTACGTCAGCGCCTGATCCAGGTCCCCGCCGGACTCAGCAACGATGAAGGCAAGATTATTCAACGCAAGGGCGTTATCCGGGTCAAACTTCAAAGTCTCTTCGTAATTCTTCCGGGCTTCGGTTTTATTTCCGACCGAATCATGCATCATGCCGAGACTGACCCAGATGTTTCCGTTTTGGGGCGTAGCGAGCTTGGCCTTCTCGAGAGACTCTATGCCCGATTTGTAATCGCCCTTGCGCCGGTAGGTTTCGCCGAGGCGCATGAGGATTTCTCCGGATGCACGCGGGTTCTTCTCAAGGCCGCTCAGGAGGGCTTTGAATTCGCCGATTGCGAGGTCGTACTTGCCGGTGCGAACGGCCGTGTTACCCAGCGCCAGCCGAAGCTCGAGTCGACCAGGCGCCTTCTTGACTTCGTCGTTCAGCATTTGAAGGGCCTTGTCGAACTGGTTTTGTAACACGTAGACTTCAACGACGCCCAGCAGTCCCCGCGCATTTGCGGGGTTCGCCTGATAGGCCTTCAAGTACGCAGTTTCGGCTTCCTTGAACTTGCGTTCAGCCAAATTGAGCGTTCCCAATTGGAACAGGACTTCCGGACTATTTGGAGCGGCGGCGATCAAACCCTCTAGCACGGCGCGGGCCTCGTTAAACCTGCTTAAGCTCATCAGCGCGCCGGCCTGGATCGATTTCGCTCCCGCATTGTTGCGGTCGTAATTAAAAATGTCGTTGCTGGTCTTCAGCGCGGCTTCAAACTCCCCGCGCGCGGTCTGCAACTGCGCGAGCCCAAGCCGGGCTGGAACGTAATCCGGACGAAGCCGGATGGCTTCCAGATACTGTTTCCGTGCCAGTTCCCACTCCTCCTTCATGGCGTGCGCGCGTCCCAGATTGTAGCGGGCAACGACGTTCTCGGGACCCTGATTCACCACGCTCTGCAACTGCGGGATGGCGTTCTGCAAGTCGCCCTTGTCGAGCAGCAGCGACGCTCGGAGACCCAAGGCCTCGTTGTCCTTGGGATTGTCTTTCAGAATGGCTTCGTTTACCTGCGCCGCCTCAGCGATCTTACCTTGCGCGGCAAGAACTTCGATGATTCGCTTCTGATAGGAGCTTTTCGACTTCGAGTTGGCGCGCATCCCTTCCTCGTACTGGCGGATCGCTTCCTCTCCGTCGCCGATACGGAAGTAGAAATCACCCACTCGCTCGTACACTTCTGGCGAATCCTTCGCAAGCCCCTTCAGCTGTTGCAGGGTTTTCACCATGTCCTCGCGACGGTTCAACCGGTGGTAATGAGCCGCGAGCATCGTACGCAAATTCGGTGTATTAGGGTTGTTCGACACCGCCAGCTTCAGGACCTCCTCGGCATCAGCCGTGCGATTGACGCGCAACAAGAGCGCGTAAAGATCCCCGTAGGCTCCCGTCGCGTCTTTCACTTTGGCGATCAGCGCACGGTAATGTTTTTCCGCCTCCGGATAGCGTCCGGCCACGATCAGGCTTCGGGACAAGCTGAAAACCAACGGGGGCTGATCTGGTTTCACGCTGTTCGCAACTTCAAAAGCGCTAATCGCTTCATCGAGTTTCTCCTTCGCTCGATCCTTCGATCCCTTCTTCACGAGTTCCTGCACGTTCACCAGCGCCAGTTCTGCCTTGAGGCGATTACCATCGAAGGACCTTGGATCTCTCTTTAATAAATCCTCTGTCGTCCTGGCGATTTCTTCCCTCTCCTTGACGAGAGTGGCGGCCCCGCCGCCCGCACCCGACAGGAAATAGGCCAGGTAAATTTCCGCCAGACGAACTTGAGCGTCCTGCTTTTCCTTCGCCAATTCCGGCGGAAGCAATTCAATCGACCGCCGGAAATCGCGGACAGCGGGCCCAAATTGCTGCAGCTTGATCGACGTCAGAGCATTCCGATAATACGCTTCCCCGTATTTCGGATCCTTTTGGAGGGCGTTCCGGTACATGATGGAGGCCTCCCGGAACTTGCTGTTGTTGAAGTAGCGGTTTCCGTTTTCGAGGTACTTTTTCTTGACGACATTCGGGTCGCGGTTGCATGAAATCAGAACCGCCGAGAAGAGAACTGCATAGAAGAGTTTGCGTGTTCGCATGGGCACCTCAATCACACTGCTTTTACAGTTAACACTTCACCACAAAATCAGCCGCCCCCGCAATGGCCCATAAAATCTAGTACTCATTAGTACTGAGAGCATTTTCCAATCCAAGAATGATACTGAAGGGGAGTTTCATTCCAATGCAAGATGATACTGAAACGGAGGGAGCTGGCCTGCGCTGAGAGTGGTCCTTTCCTGCCCTGTTTGAGGGAGTTTTTAGAAGATGTTTCTTCCTTGCGCCGCAGGCTCTCGGGGCTGTGGGAAAGT
>SYKU01000120.1 GCA_005808865.1 Acidobacteriota bacterium | reverse complement strand
GGAGCGGAAGGCGAGGCGGGCTCTGCGTCGAGCGAGTGCACGAGCGCGTCAAAACGTTGCGCGTCGACGCCACCGTACAATTGCCCGTCCGCGAGCACCGAAGGCCCAGTCGCACAATTGCCAAGACAGTAAACCGGTTCGAGCGTAATCGCCGAGCCGGCAGTTGCGCTTCGGGCGTGGCTTTCGAGCGCCCGCGCGCCGCGCGCCTGGCAGGCTTCGGCGCGGCAAATCTTGATGACGTGGCGGCCAGGCGGCGTGCGGCGGAAATCGGAATAGAAGGTAAGGACGCCATGCACCTCCGCGCGAGAAAGATTCAGCGCCGCGGCGATGAGTGGCACCGCCGAATCCGGAACGTGGCCGAAGGCATGGTTCAGCGCGTGCAGAATCGGCAACAGCGCACCATCGAGATGAGCTTTCCCGGCTATCAGAGCGCGGACGCGCGTCTCGTTCCACGGCTCAAGAGATGAGACCCTCACGAGTCTTGAGTATACCGCCCGGCGGATACATTCGGTGTGGTCGCGGGATAAGGCTGTTTAGGCGGTTAAGCTCTCTGGTCCTTTAACGAGGCCACTGCCGATCAATGCCAAACTCTCAAGATCGGCGGGCGCGGTTAGCTTTCGCGGATTCTGACCACTGGAATCAGCGAATTCCTCTCCACTTTCGGAGCCGGCCGATTCTGGAGCGCCAGTTCCTGGTTAAGACGAGTCATGAACTCCTCGATCTGGCTCTGCATCTCGCTCATCTTCTCTCGCATGTTCAGGATGATCTCGACACCCGCGAGATTGACGCCGAGGTCGCGCGTGAGATGGAGAATGACTTCGAGGCGCTCCACGTCCTCGTCCGTATAGAGCCTCGTGTTGCCTTCCGTGCGCGACGGTTTAAGCAGTCCTTCGCGTTCATAGAGGCGCAAAGTCTGCGGATGGATCTCGTACTGGCCGGCAACCGCCGAGATCATGAAGGCGGCTTTCGTCTTCTTCTTTGGCATCCCCTTCAGGCCTCCGCCTTCGCCCACACGTCCGCGCGCGGGTCCTCGGGATGGAGTTGCGCCAGCTCGCGGAGAATTTCGCGCGTGCGTTCATCGCTCGACTGCGGCGCTTGAATGTAGACTTCGACGATCTGGTCGCCACGGTGATTCTTCGGCGGATTCAGAACACCTTTTTCGCGCAACCTGAACCTCTGCCGGTTCTGCGTTCCCTGGGGCACCTTCAGCACGGTGCGTCCGTCGATTGTGGGCACCTCAATCTTCGCGCCCAAGCCAGCCTCGGTCACCGTCACCGGCACCTGAATCTCGATATCGTCGCCCACGCGCGTAAAGAAGGGGTGAGCCTCGACACGCGTTGTGATGTAGAGATCCCCCGCGGCGCCTCCCATAGTGCCGCTGTTTCCCTTGCTGGCGACGCGCAAGCGCGAACCGCTCTTCGCGCCGGGCGGAATGCGAATTTCGACAGGTTCTGACCGTGCCACGCGGCCTTCACCGTGACATGCCGTACACGCGTTGGCAATCTTGCCCCGGCCGTTGCAGCGCGGACAACTCAGATCGAAGCGCATCGCTCCCGCCATCTGAGACACCGTTCCCTTTCCACCGCACTGCGGACAGGCCGGGGAAGAATGTCCGGCCACTCCGCTCCCCCCGCAGGGACCGCAAACCTCCTGCCGCATCACGTTGAGCTTCGACTGCGTGCCCTTAATCGCCTGCCAGAAGCTGATATTAAGCGCGTATTCGAGATCCGATCCTTTCTCCGGACCCTTCTCCGGCTCCGCCCCGCGCCGGAAGAACTGGCTGAACAGATCGCCGAAGCCACCGCCGTCGCCCCCGGCGGACCGGTTCTTCGCACCGGCTCGATTCCTCGCCATCTGCTCGAAGTCGAAACCACCGAAACCCATGCCCGGACCGTGCTGCGCTCCCCCAGGCGGAGTCCCGCTCGCGGAGTAGTAGCCCAACTGATCGTAGACTTGCCGCTTCCCGGCGTCGCTCAAAACGTCGTAGGCTTCCTGGACGTTCTTGAAACGCTCCTCGGACGACTTATCCCCCGGATTCAAGTCCGGGTGAAATTTGCGCGCGAGCTTCCGGTACGCCTTCTTGACGTCCTCATCGGAAGCTTCGCGTTCAAGTTGCAGGGTCTTGTAATAATCGTGTTTCGCTGCCATGAGTCAGCGCCGCCGCTTTCGATTTTACTTCTTCTTGTCTTCCACGTCCACGAATTCGGCATCGACAACTGTCTCGTTTGGCTTGGACTGCGACGCTCCAGAGTCCGGTTGCGGACCATCCCCGTTTGCCCGCGGGGCCGCCCCGCCCGTTCCAGGCTGCCCGGCGGTAGCCTTATACATGGCCTCCGCCAGCTTATGGCTTGCCTGCGTGAGTTTGTCGGTCGCGGCCGTTATAGCGGCGGCATCTCCGCCGGATATCGCCTTGCGCGTTTCCTCGATTGCCGTTTCAATGCTCTTGGCTTCCGCCTCGCCGATCTTCTCGCGATGCTCCTTGAGCGTCTTCTCCACGCTATAAATCATGGAGTCGGCGCGGTTGCGGGCCTCGATCTCTTCTTTAAGCTTACGGTCCTCGGCGGCATGAGATTCGGCGTCGCGCGCCATTTTCTCGACCTCTTCCTTCGAAAGGCCCGAAGACGAAGTAATCGTGATCTT
>SYKU01000119.1 GCA_005808865.1 Acidobacteriota bacterium | reverse complement strand
ACTGGGAGCCGACCCGGACATGACCAAGGATAACCCAGAACGGAGAATGTTAGCAATAATTATTTAACACTCCACGCGCGCTCAACTCTCGGCCAATTTGTGCTTTTCAAAAACCGGCTACTCTACTATAGGAGTTCTGAGCCTAATGCAGTTGGCAACTCCATGTGGCGCGCCATTTCGGTCACGGCCCGTGCGCCGCCGGGCGCCGGTTGACGCAGAAGGCGTCCGGAGTATGTTCTGGCCCGGGCCGTTCCCCGTCTTTCGCACCTGCGTGACACTGGATGCGACGGCGATTGTTCCTCTTGTTCAAGTTTCTAAAAAAGTGGCGGAAGGGCGGGCCGTTCCTCGTCAAGAGACCTGGACAGGGGAGGAATCAGCGCTCTTCGCGGACAAAGCGGAACTGCTCGCACGCGACCGGATACGCAATTGTCAGGCATTGCCCCTTGCGGCACTCGTCTGTAGTTAGCGCGATAGCGCGCCGCTGTCCTCGGTTTGTCCGGGGAGCGAACTTGTAACCGCGGGTTGGAAGTCCTCGGCGGCTTCGCGGATAGGCATGAGTGCGGAGGTCCCGTCGGCTTGCACGGGAGGTAGATCCTTGACCGCCGCCATCTGTCCGTCTGAACAGTTCATGCACCTTGCGGCGTTGCGCTTCGAGGACCTCGGAGGAGCCAGGCCGCCTCGCGACGTCGCCTGGGGCCTTCCCACCACTCAACAAGGTAGTACTGTCCAGGTCAGGGGGCCCAGACATCACAGTCCGGCGATTCAGGCTGACGAACTCTCAGGCGCCGGGGCAGGTAATGATGTTCTTCACGATGCGGCGGACTTCCGGGCCTTCACGGGACTACGCCTGGTGTCCTTGTTGGGAATTTCACAAACACCGACAGCACAGCGCAGTCACCGATGGCGGACGGACGCCACCTCATCCATATCGTGTTGTGTCCGCCCTATCCACGGCCGCTACTTTTGCGTAGTCTTGCGGAAATCCGCGACCGCCGCGGTTAGCGCGTTGCGGTAAACTCCGATATCGAGTCCCCACGAGAAGACGTTGTATCCCAGCGCGAGCCATTCGGCCGCCTGCGCCGAAGACTGCGGTTGAATTCCCGCGAGCTTTCCGTGCTTGCGCGTGGCTTCGACCACGGCCCGCATGGCGTCTAGAAATCTCGGATGGTGAAATTCGCCGGGAATTCCCATGGACTGGGTGAGGTCCCAGTGGCCCACCCAGAGAACGTCCACGCCCACGGTCGACGCGATCGCATCCAGATTCTCGATGCCCCTGACGGATTCAATCTGGCAGATCACCGTGGTGTTCCGGTTGGCGTACTGAAAGTACTCCACGGCGTTGGGAGGGACGTAATCGTTGTGAGCCGTTCCAAGTCCGAGCCCGCGGTGACCCATGGGGGCGAACTTGACGGCGTGGACTATGGAACGTGCCTGCTCGCCGCTTTCGACGTTCGCCACCATGACGCCGAGAGCGCCCGCATCCATGGTGCGCGCGAGAAAATGGTAGAGCCCCTGCGGCACCCGCACGAAGGGAGCGACGGGTGTTGCTTTGAACCAGGCGACCAGGTCCGCTACGTTGTTCGGGTCGAAACCGGTGTGCTCCATGTCGATCAGGACGAAGTCCACGTCCGCGGCCTCGAGGATCTTCGCGATGCCGCGCGTGCCGAACTCCATAATCATGTGGCCGACCGGCACCCGGCCCGCGTCAACTACCTGTTTGAATCTGTTTGGTTTCATAAGTCCCTCTCTCCCGCTTGAGGCGAGTTTTCCGGTTTCCAGCGCAGCAGCCAGCGTTCGAGGCGCTCGACGCCCGCGCCCAAGATCAGCACCACGGCCGCGAGAACCGTCATCCCCGCGAATACGCCCGTCGTGTCGAACACACCCTCTGCTTGTGAGATCACGTAACCGACGCCTTTGGACGAGCCTAAATATTCTCCCACCACGACGGAGATCATCGCAAAGCCGATGCTGATGTGGAGGCTCGAGAAAATCCAGGTGAGCGCGCTGGGGACAAGGACGTGGCGGATCAACTGGCTCTCGGAGGCCCCGAGCATGCGGGCGTTGTTGACAATGACCGGGTCCACTTCCCTGACGCCCCGGTATGTGTTGAAGAAAACGATAAAGAACACCACGGTGACGCCGAGCGCAACCTTCGACCAGATGCCGAGTCCGAACCACAGCAGGAAGATGGGCGCGAGGACGACGCGGGGCAGGGCGTTGAACATGCGGATGTACGGTTCAAGCAGGAGGGCAGCGGTTGGCGCGCGGGCGAGAGCGAATCCGAGCAGGACGCCGAGGACGACTCCGATCGAGAAGGCGAGCAGGGCTTCGAGGAGAGTGACGGCAAGGTGCGGCCAGATGGACCCGCCGGAGATCCATTGCCAGACACGCGAGGCTACGTCGGACGGGCGGCTGAAGAAGAACTTGTCGAGGATGCCGGCGCGCGCGCCCCATTCCCACAGGCCCAGCGCAAAGACGCCGATGGCGGCCTGCCAGAATGGGATCCAGGGATTGCGGGCGGTGTTCAGGGGCATTCTCAGGGCCTCTGCCGAGGCCCACCGGCCGGCCGGGAGGGCGGTCCCGCGTAGCTCCTTAAGACTTCTTCGCGGAGGTCCGTCCAGATGGCGCGGTACAGGTCCGCAAAGCGGGGCTCGGTGCGGATGTCGATCAGATTGCGCGGGCGCGGCAGGTCCACCGGATAGCGGCCCACAAGACGGCTTGCGGGTCCGGCGGACAAAACGAGAACTTCATCCGAGAGCGCGATCGCCTCCTCCAGATCGTGCGTGACAAACAAAACCGTCTTGTTCGTGCCAGACCACAGACTCAGAATCTCGCCTTCCATTCGCTGGCGCGTGTGGATGTCGAGGGCGCTGAAGGGTTCGTCCATCAACAGGATGTCCGGGCCGACGATCCAGTTCTGCGCCATGGCGACACGCTTCCGCATGCCGCCGCTCAACTGGTAGGGGAAGCGGTCCCCGAAGTCTTCGAGTCCCACGCGCTTCAGCCACTCGCGGCCGAGTTCTTCCGTCCGTTTCCCCGCACCAGGCTGGCGAAGCTTCAGGCCCAATGTCACGTTGTCGAGCACTGTTTTCCACGGGAGCAAAGCCTCCTGCTGGAACATGCAGGTTGCCCGGCGGTTGATGCCGCGGAGTGCATCGCCGAAGATCCGCACGGTGCCCCCGCTTGGCGGAAGGAGGCCGGCGGCCATGTTCAACAGCGTCGACTTGCCGCATCCGCTTGGGCCAACAATCGAAACGAACGCCCCCTCCGCAATGTGGAGAGTAACGCCGTCCACCGCTGTGTACTCCTTGCCGCCCGCGCCCGCGAACCGGGCCGTAACAGCCTCGAGGCTGACGGCGGCAGGCGTCAAGCTCCGCTCCGGTAGCGGGCGAGCTTCTTCTGGAACCCAGGCCTGTCAACGACCTCGCGGTTCACGATGCCGCCGGGCAGTTCACCACGCGAAATCGCGAGCACGTTCCGAGAGGCTTCGTCTCCGTTGTCGCGCATGATCTCCTGAGTCCACGCGAGCGCGTGCGGCGACACGATGCAGTTCTCAAGCTCGAACAGGGGGTCGTCTTTCGTTGGCGGTTCGACGGGAAAGACGTCAATGCCCGCACCGGCGATCTTCTTCTCGCGCAGGGCGCGCACAAGCGCGTCGTGATGTACAATCGGCCCGCGCGCGGGGTTGATGAAGTAAGCGGTCGGCTTCATCAGGTTGAACTCATGGTCTCCCACCAACCCGCGAGTCTTGGCGTTGAGGAGCGTATTCACCGCGACGAAATCGCTTTCGCGGAACAGGGTGTCGTGGTCAACCATCTCGACGCCCAGAGGGGCGGCCTGTTCCTGAGTGACGTAGGGGTCGCATGCGATGAGGCGGCTAAAACCCAGCGGGGCGGCGAGGCGGAACAGTTCGCGCGCGATGTTGCCGCATCCGACCGAACCCAGCACATTGCCGGGAATGTTGCGTCCGAGAGTCTTGAGATCGCCGCGCCAGCCGCCCGCGCGGGTCAGGCGGTCCTGGTGAAAGAGGTTCTTCAATAGCGCGAAGACCAGCGCCAGGATTGCTTCAGCTACGGGACGGCGGACGCCGTCGGGCGTGATACACAGCATCACATCGTTCGCCGTGAGCGCATCCACGTCGATCATGTCGTAGCCGACGCCCCAGCGTGCCACCATGGTGAGCCGGTCGACGCCCACCAGGCTCTCGGAGGTGATCTTGAGGGCGAGAGAAAAGATGGCGTCGAACTGGTTAAGCGCTTCCGGAGTGCCCATCTTCCCGGGCTGCGGCGGCATGGCGGCGGCTTCGACACCGCTGCCACCGCCGGGGCCGAAGTGGCGCGCGACGACAGGCTCGAAACTGCCTTGTGCGTCCGTGTAAAAATCCGGCGAGATGCCGAGTCGAAATCCAGGAGTTGTAGTCATATGTATATTAGGCGCGTGTGGATTTGCTTCAGGCGACGAAGCCGGTCGCGCTTGTCGCGGGCTTCTCCGTCGTTTGCATGAGTTCGTGACGCGGCGCCGATTCCATTCAGTAATTCTACACTTCAGTCTATGCCCAGCGGCCAATCATCGACAGGCGTCAGTTCCCTGTTCGCGCAAAAGGGAAGACTTTTTGTAGCCGGAGATACTACGTGCAGCCCTACGTCGAGTGCGCCTGCGCAGGCCGTACAATCGAGTACTCCAGCGACACGATGCCTGTCCCGTACACTCTGTGCGCCGTAAGAGTAAGCTTGATCGGGTCCGCCGGAACGGGCTGCAAAGGGATTCCCCCGCCGAGCAGAGTCGGTATTACGGCGACCTCGACGGTATCCACGAGCCCGGCACCCGCGAGGCTGCGGAATAATGTTCCGCCTCCAAACAGCCAGATGTCTTTTCCCGGTTGCGATTTGAGATCCTCCAAGATCGCCTCCGGTTCATCGCGGGCGATCGTCACGTCCGGATAATCCGTCTGCTTAAGCGTTCGCGAAAAGACAATCGTCTTCATGCCCGGCATGGAGGCGTCCCCCCCGGATCCCGCCATACCTTCAAAGGTACGGCGGCCGACCAGAAGGGTGTCGAACTGATTGAAAATTGCACCAAAATCGATGTCCGGATCCATAATGATCCAGTCCGCCTCACCATTCGGTCCGGCGATGTATCCGTCCAGACTCGCCGCGACAGCATATCGAATTCGCCGCATTCTTGCCTCCGCGCCGCCAGGCCGCTAGTTTACCTCAAAGACGCCGAAGACAACCCCATACTCCTGCTTTCCACCAGGCGAGCGGACGGTTTGGGACGTCTCAAGCCCAATCTCGATGGAGGGCTTGCCGGTCAGGCTATAGGACAGTGGCAATTCGAACGCAAAGTCGGGGTTACTCTTCTCGATTCGGAACTCCCGCCCTGGCATGCTCTCCACCCTTACGGTGAGTAGCACCGGACCGCGTTCAAAGCAGATCGGCGGGCAGTTGCCTTCAAGCCGAAGATTCGATCCCGTTTTTGCTGGTCCGCCGATCTTGAGGGACGCATGTTTCCGCATCCAACGGCCGCCACCGTGAATGGGATGCCACCCTGCACCGAGAAGGTGGTCGAGGAGCGGGTTCGCGACGTCCAGGCGTCGGGGGATGTCTCGATCGAAGAGGTTCCGCGCCGAGGCCCCGTACGCCTGTGTAATGTTCCGGATCGGGTGGGAGCCGGCGTCGTAGACTGCGATTTTCCCGCGTTCGATTCCGAGGAGAACTTCGGTGCGGGAGAGTATGAAGTTCTCAGCGATCCCGGGCGCCTCCGGCCGTGAGCCAATCAGGGACCCGGAGCCTGGCACGAGAAAGACCCGCACGTCTCCCAGCGCCGCGAAAGGCCTGTGCCGAACCGCGTCCCAAAACAGTTTGTCAGTCACGCCCGAGAGCAGAATGATCTTTCCGGGATGCAGCTTGTGGGCGGCCTCGACGCCCAGAACCAGGCCACGAGCCGCGTCGGCGCGCGACCGCCACCACGCCGCACCGGCGTGCGCGGCCGGGACCGAAAAATACAAATAGCCTGCTGCCAAGACAAGCGCGGGAACGCGTGGCGCGCGCGCGAACGCGTAACCAGCGAGCGCGGCGAGACCCACGAGGGGCAGCGTCAGATAATACTCGGACACATGGTCACGAAGGGGCAACACCGGCGCGAGCAACATCGCGAACCATCCGAGGAAGAGGATTGGGAGCCGGTCCTTTTCCGCGAGCCGGACGGCGGCAAAACTCAAAAGAGCCAGGGAGAATACAGCCACTCCGGCGGACGCGATCCATGGCGGAAGGCCTGTCAGATAGAACAGATCGCCCGGTACGAGCGCGGCCTTCCAATAAGTCCAGAACGTCGCGGGCAATGAGCCGCCGAAATACATGGCGTAGGGCCCGGCAGCCTGCTTCTTCACAACAGTCATGTGGAGAACCACGAAAACGGCGGACGGGAAAAACATGGGCAGAGTGGCGAGGAAACGGCGGCGCACAAAAAGGAACGTGTAGCTTGCCGCAAGGGCGGGATAGACGAGGATGCTCTCCATCACGCCGAAACCGAACAGAAACGCTCCCCACTCAAGGACAAGGTATCGCCGCTTTCCGGTTTCGACATGGCGAAGCAGGCAGTGGAAGGCAAATAGAATCGAGAGCGCGCAGAGGGCCTGCATGTATGCGGAAGTCCACGACATGACCGTGGTCATGGCGCTGTTCGCGATCCAGTATACGGGCGCGGCGAAACCCGCGAGCGCCGAACCCGTAAGACGGCGGGCGATCGAGCCGAGCAGGCCGAGATTCACGAACTGCGTGGTGAACACGCATATGCGAAATGGCAGCGCGTCGAGACCGAACAGATATTGGAATAGGAGGAAAAAGCCGCGCTCGCTGAACGGGCGGAAGGTGCCGTGCGCCGTCGGCAGAAAGACGGCATCGAACAGATTGCGAGGACCGGAGACGTTCGGCAGGAGTGAGAGGAAAGCGAAATCGTCGATCAGAAACCAGCACAGAAGCCCATCCCGGTAGATGGCCAGGCAGCACAGTGGAGGGAGTAACCAGGAGGCCACGCGAACGGTTCGGCTCGAAACAGGCACCTCTCCGATTATAGGAAGTTGAGCCGCTCATGGCCTTGTGCTCCAATGGGTCACATAGAAGAGGCGGCTACGGACAGCATCTACATCGTGATTCCGACGTTCAACGAGCGCGAGAATATCGTGCCGCTGATTGAGGAAATCCTGCGCCTCCACGGTGCGCGCGGGCCGCGAATCGTCGTGATGGACGACAACTCGCCCGACGGAACGGCGGCGGCGGTGCTGAGCATGCGCTCGATGTTCCCGAACGTCCACGCCATTGTGCGCCGGGGGCAGCGCGGGTATGGACACGCGTGCGCCGAGGGAATGGCGTATGCGATCCGGGAGGGCGCGGCATTTGTGATCACAATGGACGCCGATTTTTCGCACGCGCCGGAGACGCTTGGAGAGATGATCGACGCGGCCCGCGAAGCCGATCTCGTGATCGGGTCCCGTTACGTATCGGCACGCGAGTCCGCCGTGCGGAACTGGTCGGCGGGAAGGCTGTGGCTGAGCCGGCTCGCAAACCTTTACGTGAACTGCCTGACTCCCGCCGGAGTTCACGACGCGACCAGCGGATTCCGCTGCTGGCGAGCCGGCACGCTCAGCTGCGTCCTCGGCGGAAGCCGGGGCCACGCCGTTGGTTACGCATTCCTGACAGAGACGCTTTACCGGGCAAGGCTTGCGGGAGCGCGAATCAAGGAGATCGGCAGCGTCTATCGGGGCCGCGTGAAGGGCGAGTCGAAGATGAGTCTGGCCATCGTCGCGGAAGCGCTGTGGATTCCGTTGCGCGTCAGGTTTTCACGACTGTAATCAACACCCAGGCGTTCCTGCGGCGGCGGGCTGTGACCCGGGCGCCCGCAGCCTCCATCGCGGTCTCGACTGAGGGTTGCTCACCGGCTTCGAAACCCGAAAGGAGTGCCGTTCCGCCGGGGCGAAGTGCGCGCATCAGATCGCGCGCCATCCCGGAGGCGGCGGCCGCGCTGATGTTGCAGACGATGGAGTTTGCGACGCCGGGCCGAACTGCATCCACCGAGCCTGTAAACAGCAGAGCTTCGACGCCTGCCGCATCGAAGTTTGCGCGGGCGATCGTCGCAGCCACGGGGTCGTCGTCGCAGGCGATCACCCGTCGCGCGCCAAGCAGGCTCGCGGCCACACTCAGAATGCCTGAGCCGGTTCCCACGTCAAGCAAGGTATCGAAGGGGCTCTCCGCCTCCATCTCTTCCAGGCAAAGCTGCGTGGCTTCGTGAAACCCGGTTCCGCAGGCAAGTCCGGGGTTGATGGGGATGCGGACGCGTCCTTCAGGCGCGGGGTCGTCGCGCCATTGAGGCACCAGGAAGAACCTCTCGCCGACGGCTAATGGTTCCCAACCGGCCTGAGAAATCCTGACCCAGTCGCATTGCTCCACCGCCGTCCATGTGGGCCGGTTGGCGGCGAAGCGTTCGAGCAACGCGGCGTCTTCGCCATCGAAAAAAGCACGCAGGCCATCCGGCAATTCCGTGATACCGGTACACCCGGCCTCCCACAACTCGGCGATTAGAAAGTCCACCTCTTCGGGCGCGCAATCGAGGGCGAGGCTGAACATATTCCATGCTAGCTTAGCTGTTGGATGAAACTACAGGGAATATACGCGGAGATCACCACGCCCTTCGATGAAACAGGCCGCATCTTCCGCTCGAAGATCGAACACAACGTGGAGAAATGGAACCGTATCGGGCTGGCAGGTTACGCCGTATGCGGAGCGGCCGGCGAAGGGATGCTGCTCGACGCCGGAGAAACACTCTCTGTTTTCGAACTCGTCGCGAAGTTCGCTGCTCCGGGCAAGACCCTGATCGCGGCAACCGGCCGGCCTGGCGTGCATGAAACCGTGGAGCTGACAAATCGCGCGGCGGAACTCGGGTATCATTTCGCGTTGTTGGACGCTCCGGCCTTCGCACCGGAAACACTATCGCTCTACCTGCGGGTGGTAGCGGACCGGGCCAGGATTCCGCTTCTGGTGCGAGGCGCGGATGCCCCAAATCACACGAACCTCCCGAACCCGGGTCTGGCATGGTGCGCCACGAGCCTCTGGGATAATTTGCAGAAGGGCGCGCCGGGAGCGATTCTGAGCATCGCCGCTGCCGCGCCTTACGCAGCCATCGCGCTGTGGGAAGCGCATCGAACGCGGGAGGAAGATGCGGGCCGCGACTGGCAGAACCGGATTCTCCCGGCTGCGAAACTAACGGCGCGATTCGGCGCTGCCGGAGTCAAACACGCAATGGATCTGAACGCATACTACGGCGGCCCGCCGCGACTGCCGTTTACGCCGCTCGTTGCAGCCGCGCGGAATGAGATTGAGGAGGCGTTCCGGGATCTGAAGGGGTAGCGTGGCGCGATGCACCCGGCGACAGGGTGGTCCCGACCAAAACGAACGTAACCCTGTCATAAAATTCGCGCATGGAACCCTGGCATCTATTCTTGCCGGACACCAGCCATCACTTTCTCCGCCGGCTCCGAGCGCCAACGGAATCCTGAGGAAGCCACTACTCCAGAGAAAACACCACCAGCGACTGACCGGATGCGATGGCGACTTGCTGCTTGCCGTCCACCATATACGTCACCGGGTTCGCGGTGATGCGCCCGCCCGACAGAAACCTCCACAGCAACTTTCCCGAGGCTGCGTCAAGGGCGAAAAAATGCCCCTCGTCCGTTCCGCCGAAAACCAGACCGCCCGCGGTCGAAAGCATTCCGGCCCATGGCGGCGAGTGAAGGGGGAATTCCCATTTCATCTTACCGTCTTCAAGCTGAAGCGCTCGCACGGCGCCACGCGCTTCCTCACCTTGTATCGGGTGCCAGGATCCTCCGGAAAATAGCATGCCCAAGCGATACGTAGCAGGTAGCTTGTAGAAAACCGCACCGGCTTCCCGGACAGCGGTGTAGAGCAGGTTCGTCGCTGGGCTGAAGGCCGGGCTGTGCCAGTTTGTCGCGCCTTCGGGGGAGGGGTAAACCTTGGCGCCCGCCGCGGACGGAATAGCATCAGCTTTAACCACAGGCCTTCCTTTTTCGTCGATTCGCTCCGCCCACGTCTGTTTGACGAACGGTTCAGCCAGAAGAAACTCGCCGTTCGAACGATCGAGCACGTAGTAGAAGCCGTTTCGGTTCGGCGTCACAATCAGCTTACGCGGCTTTCCCCTGAATGGCGCATCAACCAACACCGGGACCTGAGCGGCATCCCACGACCAGACATCGTGCGGAGTGAACTGATAGTGCCACCTGAGGCCGCTCGTGTCGGCGTCGATGGCCAAAAGGCAATCTGAATACAGGTTGTCACCCGCGCGATCGTCGCCATTCGAGTTTGGCGCCGGATTTCCAGTGCCCCAGTAGATCAGATTGAGGACCGGATCGTAACTGCCCGTCATCCACGTCGCGGCGGAGCCCTGCCCCCAGGATTCGCCAGCCCAGGTTTTCTGTTCGGGCATACCGTTGCCGGGGATCGAATACCTGCGCCATACGCGACGCCCGGTCGCGGCATCGTACGCGTCGAGGAAACCGATCACGCCGAATTCCCCTCCCGAAACGCCGATAATCACCTTGTCCTTCACAACCAGAGGCGCCGCCGTGATGGAATACCCCGCCAGGAAATTTTCCACCGTGACGTCCCATCTCACCCGTCCGGTATGCGCGTCAAGCGAGACGAGGTGAGCGTCTATCGTCCCCACGAAAACCCGGTCTCCCAGAACCGCAACTCCTCGATTCACCTGGCCGCAGCATGCGCGGACACCCTGCGGGATGTTCCTTCGATAGCGCCAGTAAGGCTGCCCCGTCCGCGCGTCGAGCGCGGTCACGTTGCTTGGGGGTTCGCTAACGTACATCACTCCGTTCACGACAATCGGGGAGGTCTCGAGCTTGTGGTTCAGATCCATCTGGAACATCCACGCCGGGCGAAGCTTCGCGACGTTCGTCACATCAATCTGCTTCAGCGCGGAATGCCTGCGTCCGCTGTAGTCGCCGGAATAAGTAAGCCAGTTGTGCGGTTCCTTTTCAGCGGCGCGAATTCGCTCGAACGTCACTTGAGCGGAGCACGCAGCCGCAAAAGCGAATAGAGCCGGCACCGCGCACTGGAAAGACCGGCCGAGCCTCATTTTGCCTCCTTGCGGGTCATGAGATAGGCTCCCAGATCGTCGATTTGGGCGTCCGTCAGGGTACCCTTATAGGACGGCATGGGCGATTTTGTGGGTTCCCGTTGCAGGTCCTTCAAATCCTCCTTCCAAAAACCATACAGATCGCCCGAGGCGCTGCGGAGACGGATGGAAAACGTATCTTCCGACAGGCGAATGCCCGCAATGGCCTTCCCGTCTTTGGTAACGGCGCGAACTAGAAGAAAGCCGTCAGGAAGGAACGACCCGGGTTCGACCAGCGCGGCCCGCAGAAACGCGGGATTGCGGCGAAGCCCGACTCCGGAGAGGTCCGGGCCCATCAGGCCGCCGGAGCCATCCATGGTGTGACACTTGTTGCAGCCCGCGGCGCGATAAACCCGATCGCCGGAAAAAGGATTCCCTGGCCCAACCGGCTCGGTCTTGGCCGCCAGGGACCGGACGTACAGCGCGACCTGCTTCAACTCTGCTTCGGTTAAGCCGAAGTGAGAGGGCATCTCGGTACCACCGATGCCGAAGTAGATGATGCGAAAAAGCAGGTCGTCCGTGCCCGCGCGTTGCAGTTTGGGAAAGGTCAGGGCCGGCCCCGTAGTGCCTTCGCCTTTGGCTCCGTGACAGCGGGCGCAGTGTGCCGTGAAAACCTGCGCTCCGGCTTCCACGGACAGCGCGCCAGGTTTCGCAGGCGCCTGCGCCAGCGAAGCTTGAACCGAAATGAGGATCGGAGCAAGCAGAGCGAAAACGTGTGACGTTCTGAAGGTCATGGTTGCCGTGGAATCAAAGGTTTGAGGGAAATAATCACGCTTTGCTCGCTTCCTGGAATGCGCTGAATCGCGTTTTCCGCAAAGCCTGCATTCCGGAACATCGCCTCGTATTCGGAAAACGTGTAGGCGTCGCCCGCCGCGGTTGTCGCGAGCATGACCAGGCTGAACATCGCCGCTCCGGGCGGCGACACGCGATCCTCGTCCGGCACGAATTCGAGCGTGACGGCGCGGCCGCCTGGCTTGAGCGCGGCGTGCGCTTTCCGCAGTAGTCGTTCGTTCGCATCCCTATCGAAGTGATGCAGGAAATTCGTAATCAGAACGATATCGTAGCCCTCACCGAAATCGACGTCGAACGCACTGCCCGCGACTGTATCGTAACGATCCGCCGCTCCGGCGGCGTGCGCATTCGCCACGGCCACTTCGAGGATGGGCTCCCAATCGAGCGCCACAATGCGCGCCCGTGGATTCGCCCGCGCGATGGCAAGGCCGAACCGGCCATGGCCGGCGGCGAGATCCAGCACCTTCCAATCTCCGCCGTTGCTCGCGCCAATCAGTTCCGCGATCGCCATGGCGGGCATAGTCATCATCGGCCCCATCGAACGCGCGAATTCCACCCAAATGGGATGTTCGGGCGCGACGGTTCCATGCTCGCTCACGATCGTGCCGCCCTTGCGCACCGCGCCCGCAACGTCGTCGAAAGCGCCTAACAGCATGGACGAATGGAGAAACCCCACGGCTCCGCCCAGATAATGAGTTGAGCGGCGGTCGAGGAAAGCCGCCGTATCGGGCGTGAGTCCATAGCCTGAATCGTCCTTCGTGAGAAAACCCATCACCGCAAGGCAATCGCACAGAATGCGGATGCCCCGGACGGCGGCGCCGCAGCGCCCCGCGAGCGCGGACGGCGTGAGACATCCTTCGCCGATCGCCGTGAAGACATCGAGATCGATTGCGCCCTTCAGCGCCGTGCTGCGTTGATGCGCGCTTATGGTTTCGAAGAAAAGCGCTGGTGACGGGCGACTCATACGCAGGTTTCTTCGATTATACGATAGCGGGTTCTTGCCCTAAACACGCCTCTCTGTAACTGCTTCCGGAGACACGCCGGAACCACTCATTATGGCAAGGAGAAAACGTAATCTTAACGCGGTGCCGCGTGGGATCCCGCCTGCCACCGGAGTTCTTACAGCCGTTGTTGCCCGCCTGTTTCCGCGTTTCAGCCTTTACCTCGGGTGGGGCAGCCGCTTCCGGGTGCATGGCGTGCAAGCGCAGCCGGAAGTCTGAACAACGTGTTGCCCTCGCCCCTAGAAAAACTCCCCCCGGGAGTGAACAATCCGCAGCCCTGGCGGATCCGCCGCTCGGCCCGCACATAATACTGTTTGGCATTGGCCGCGCGACGGGCGGCACATTTTCTCCGACTCGCAACCTCAGCCCTGTGACGCAGATGTCAAAGCCTACAGCCTTCTTGGCGAGATTGGCAATAGACGATTCTCTGGTGACTGTGAGGCGACCATCAAAAAGGCTGAGACATCCAGTGAAGCGATTAGTTATTTTCCGGCGCAAAATTCGCCAACTAGCCCAACTTCCGCACACCTTTGATAGGTGGTGCTGCGAAAATGGCGATCCTGGCGTGCAACGCCTGTCTTTTCAGTGGGGCCCGCCTAAAATCCCATTATAGTGACTAATCTGTGAGCGCCGCCATCGCCGCGAAGTT
>SYKU01000118.1 GCA_005808865.1 Acidobacteriota bacterium | reverse complement strand
TCAGCTTTATGAAGCCGTCGCCGAGCGGCTTCTTGGCCGCGCCCGTCGACGGGTCGTAGATGCCCATGGCGACGCCGATACTGATGGCGGCAAGGACCTGAAAATAAAGCGAGCGGAAAACAGAGCTTCTGGAAGATGTCATTGCTTAGTACGTCAGTGTAACGTCATTTGCCCCCCGCTCGCGGCGCGGTAAACGAACCCGCCCCTAGAGTTGGAAATCCCCATCGGGCCAGGCTGCATCCCGACGCTCACATTTGGCGCGCCGGCGCAGGCTCCGGAAGCCCTCGATCGCGCGGAGGATTCAGCAAGCCGGTCCGCGTGGGCGGAGAGCGCGCGCGTATCGCGGGTACATTGAAAGTTACGGTGCCACTGGCCAACCCCTCCGAACTCGAACGCTTCGAGCGCAAAGGAATTGTAGGCTCGATTACCGCCCTAAGTTCGGATTCGTACGCGCGACGCCGACGCTCGACCCGCGCATTGTGGACATGGTGCCGCGGATGGCCTTTTGAAGTCCAGAATCGCGATGCTGGCGCTCGCCCGAAACCCGAGGCCGAGCCGTTGAGGAAAGCGGTGGCGGTGAGGCCTCGTAGCACGCAGGTGCTTCTCCAGTTGGCAAACCCTCGATTGACGGCGGCCGCGCGGGCGAGAACGAAACTGTCATCGACGGAGTCACGGACACGCGCCCCAACCGCGTTGTCAATTTCATCCCGGCGCTCGACTCGCTCGTTGAGGTTTCGGTTCAGACCAATGTTCTCGACGCGCAGTTCGCCCGCACGGGCGGCGTAGATGTGTTCGGCGCCAAACAGTTCGGCGTGGTGAGCGCGCAGGGCGGCAATCCGCGGATCGTTCAATTCGCTCTCAAGCTGACGAGATGACTGGGGTGCGGCGCACAGCCGGCCATGATAAGGTGAACCGAATGGAACGAAGAGCTTTCCTGCAATCCTCGACGGGTGCCGCGCTGGCCCAGACTACTGGGTCCGCCGCGCGTCCCAACATCCTGTTGTTTTGCACCGATCAGCAGCGCTTCGACACCATCGGCGCGCTCGGAAATCCGCACATCCGCACGCCGAACCTCGATCGCCTTGTTGCCAACGGCATCGCCTTTGAAAACGCCTACTGCCAGACGCCCATCTGCACGCCCAGCCGGGCGTCTTTCCTCACCGGTTGCTATGCCAGTTCGCTGCACGTGAACCGCAACGGCAACGAATTTTTTCCGTCCCACTTTACGGGACGCCTGATTTCACGTATTCTCAGCGCGGCTGGCTACGACTGCGGGATGGTGGGCAAGTTTCATCTCTCTTCCTCCTACCGCCGCGTCGAACCGCGGCTGGATGACGGATACCGTTTGTTCGAATGGAGTCATGCGCCGCGCGCGGACTGGCCCGTGGAGAAGCAGGGCTACCTTCGGTGGCTGCGCGACAAGGGTCTGGATTTCAAAACGGAGTACGGCAAGAAGCGCTTCCCTGACCGCCCAGCCGAGTTCAACGCCGGCATGGCGGCTGCGCATCACGAGGGTGCCTGGTGCGCCGAAACAGCCGCCGAATGGATCCGCCAGGGCTTGCATCGGCCGTGGTTCATCACCGTGAACACGTATGCGCCGCATCCGCCCTTTCACCCGCCTCCCGAGTTCCTGGAGCGGATGAACCCCGGTTCTCTGCCGCTGCCGCTATGGGGCGCGCGCGACGCCGAAAACCAAGGCCGCCTGGCCAAGGTCGATTTCCAGTCAAAGCCAAAGGATCCGGCCAGCTATCCAAGCCGCTTGATGAAGGCGGCGTACTACGCTCAGGTGGAATTCGTTGACGACCGCCTCGGGATGGTCTTGCGCACCCTCGAGCAAACCGGCCAACTCGACCAGACGCTCATCGTCTTCTTCAGCGATCACGGCGAGACCATGGGTGATCACGGGATGACGCACAAGGGGTGCCGTTTCTCGGAGGGACTGGCCCACGTGCCCCTGATCTTCTCCTGGCCCGCGCGCTGGCCTAAGGGCGTGCGGCGCAAGGCGCTGGTGGAACTCACCGATATCGTCCCGACGCTTCTGGAAGCGGCCGGCTTGCCTCTGCCTTCCTATCTCCACGGTAAGTCACTGTTGCCGTTGACGGCCAACCGCGCCGCGCCTGACCGCCATCGCGACTTCGTGCGCAGCGAGTATCACGACGTTCTCGACCTGCCCGACGGCTCCCATGCCAACATGCTGCGCAACGAGCGCTACAAGCTGGTGTGCTACCACGGCCATCCCTGGGGCGAACTGTACGATCTGGAGAAGGATCCCTATGAGTTCAACAATCTCTGGGGCGATCCGAAACACGCTGCCCTGCGCCTGGACTTGACCCAACGCCTGTTCGACGCGGTGATGCTCACCACCGATCCCGGCCAGCCCCGTATTGGGCCGATGTAAAATCCCTGCAACAATGCTCTGCCGGTCCCTCACGCGCCAACCACGTTGGGTAGCTGGGAATCGTGCCATGACTCGAATCTGCTTACAAAAGGGTAGGTCTACACTACATCGCGTTTCTCGGAAACCGCCGTTGCAAACAAGAACTTTGTCATCATTCGCCGACCCCAAAAAGCCCAAATCATCGCCACCGTGACGAACTTGGGCTAGGCCGCCAGGCACGGTACTCATTGCTCGCACCGGAAACGCGCAAAATCGGACTCAGCGCTTCAGGGCGCCGCGGCGGCCCCGAGAACCGGTCGCGTCGCGATTGCGTGGCGGATGATCCCCAGAATGCGCTCCCTTTCTTCGCCGGCAAGGGTTAGCTTCGGCGCGCGAACGGTCTCCGAGCCCAGGCCCACTTCGGCCATCGCGAGTTTGATGTACTGCACCAATTTGATGTGGGTGTCCAGATGAAGCAACGGCGTGTACCAACGGTAAAGCGCGCGCGCCTCTTCCCAACGTCCGGCCGTGGCGAGATTCCACAGCGCCTGGTTCTCTTCCGGAAACGCGTTCACCAATCCCGAGATCCAACCCTTCGCGCCCAGCAGCACGCTTTCAAGCAGCAGGTCGTCGACGCCGCTGAAGAGAATGAATCGGTCGCCATAAAGGTTGATCAGATCCGTGATGCGCCGCACGTTGTCGGAGGATTCCTTGATGCACACGATGTTCGGCTCGCCAGCCAGATCGCCGAACATCGCGGGCGTTACGTCCACGTAATAGGCCGGCGGATTGTTGTAGATCATGATGGGCAATCGCGTGGACCGCGCCACGGTGCGAAAATGAGCCAGTGCCTCGCGCGAGTCGGACTTGTAAATCATCGCGGGCAATACCATCAATCCATCAACGCCGAGTTTTTCCGCGTCGTTCGCGAACCGGCAGGCGAGGCGTGTCGTCGTTTCCGCGACCCCGGTCAGAACGGGCACGCGCCCGGCCACGGCTTCGATCAAGGCCTTGAGCACGGTGAGCTTCTCCCCGTACTCGAGGGCCGTGTTCTCCCCTACACTGCCAAGAAGAACAAGGCCGGAGACACCGGCTTTGATCATGATGTCCAGGTGACGGGCCGTCGCCCCCAGGTCGATTGATTCGTCCGGGAAAAACTGCGTAGTAGCCGCGGGAAAGACTCCATTCCAGGAAACAGTCATGAGTCAAAAGATAGCACTATCGCCGGATCGCGTCATAGAACCGCCACGTCGACCGGAAATCGCGACCGAGCGGAGCCTTCGTCAGGCTGGCGCGGATCATCTCGATGGGAATCCGGTTTTCCATCAGGATAGCGTCGTGGAAGGCGCGGTTGGTCATCTTGCCCGAGTCGACGAGTTCAAGATACAGCGCCCGGATTTGCAGCCCGCCCAGCATATATGCCGCCTGATAGAGGGGCGAATAGCTTCCGTTCAGCGAGCGCCGCACTTCGCCGGACGCATTGTCCCGCTCGTGACCCACGCGCTCCACCAGGTATTCCACGCACTCTTCCGGCGTCATTTTCCCCGTGTGAAAACCCAGCGAGAAGACGATTCGCGCGCACCGGTGCATGCGCCAGAACAGCGCTCCGACACGGTCTTCCGGCGATTGCTGAAACTTCATATCCCAAAGCAGCATCTCCCAGTAAAGCGACCAGCCTTCCGTCAGGAATGGCGTCGCAAAGAGAGACCGGTAGACGCGGTGCCGCGCGGCCATGAACTGCTGCAAATGGTGACCCGGGATGAGTTCGTGAAACACCGTCGCACGCGCGAAATGCGTGTTGTTTCCCCGCATGCTCATGAGCTTCTGCTCGTGTGACATGCCGCTCACCGGATAGGAGACGCTGATGACCTCGCCCCCTGTGAAGAATGGATTCACGAGTTGGCGTTCGGGAGTCATCATGTCCATCTTCCAGGTTTCGCGGGCCAACGGGGGGATGGTGACCAGATCGCGCTTTTCGACGAATTCGATCGCTTCGTACGCAAGATCTCGAATCAGCGTGGGCTGCTTGCCCGGTTCGACGAAGCGGGTCTTCACGAATTCGAGCGCCTTGCGCCAGTCGTCACCATAGCCCAATTCGCGCGAGGCTTTCTTCATCTCAGCTTCGCACCAGGCATACTCGCGGTTCGCGAGATCGATCAACTCGTCTGGCGAATACGGAATCATCTCGTAGGCCAGATCGCTCAACAACGCTTCGCGGCCGATCGGGTTGCCGGCGATTTCGGTTGGATCACCGCGCTTCCTTCCCGCGATCTTCTCCCGCAGAAACGCGGAGTAATCCTCCAGAGCTTTGTCCGCCGCCTTGTACGGCGCGTCCACCCACCAGGTGAACAGCGGGTCATATCCGTTATAGAAAGTGAACCAGGCTCTGAGTGTGCGCCGAAGGTTTTCGATATCCTGCGCCGCACGGTTCGCCACGTGTTTCGGAGTACCCTGCTTCTCCGATTCGACGCTCTGTCGAATCGCATCCGCGGTTTTTTTCAGAGCGTCGAGGGAGGTTGCGGCCTTCTGGGAATCGAGGGGTTCCATACGCCGTCGCGCCTCGTCGAGCGCCACGATAGCGCCGGCAAAAGGAACAAGCGGCGCGGTTTCGGCGAACGACGTCTGGTGGATATCGAGCTGACGGATTTCATGATGCAAATAGTTCCTGAACAGCAAGTAATCCGTTCGATCCACTTGATCCAGCTTCTCGAAGTCTTGCTTCTCGACCCGCGCGAGCCATTCGCGATGGAAGGTCCCGAACCGCGCGCGCTTCGCTGGCGAGATGTCGTTGGTGTCCGCCCCGGCGCCGCGTTCCGGGGAGTAGACGCGCAGCAGACTGCCTCGGTCAGCGCTGTACTCCTCGATCAGTTCGCGCAACCCAGCATCCGCCAGCGCGCCTGACAGGACAAGAACCGGTATTGCTTTCCTGATCACCATGGCTTTGCCTGTTTCCCACGGTTTCCTTTCGAACTGGTGCGCGGCCGTTCCTGCTTCGCCACGGCGAACTGCAATTTCCGCTCCTCCTCATCCACGCGGTCCAGACGAACGCGCAACTTGTCGCCGATCGAGAACTCGGTGCGCGTGTGACTTCCGACGATCTTGCGGAGGCTCTCACGAAACGTATAACGGTCGCCGGGCAGTGTGTCAATCGGTATCAGACCCTCGATGAAAAGATCTTCAAGTTCCACAAAGACGCCGTACTTGGTGACGCCCGTGGCCAAGGCATCGAATTCGTCGCCCAGACGACCTTCCATGAACTTGATCTTCTTCCACGCGACCAGTTCGCGCTCCGCCTCCGCCGCCGCGCGTTCCGATTGCGAACAGGAACCGGCAATCGGCCCGAGTTCCGCCGCCGGCGGTCCCGCGCCGCCGAGCAGCCTATGTACGATCAGATCCGGATACCTGCGGATCGGCGACGTGAAGTGCGTGTACGATTTCGCCGCAAGCGCGAAGTGTCCCACGTTATCGTCGGCATACTTCGCTTGCTTGAGCGACCGCAGCATCTGCTGGCTCAGGATTCGCTCCTCCGGCTTGCCTTCAATCTGTGCGATTAATTTCTGGTAGTGACGCGGCGAGATTCGCAGCGAAGGCTCCGCGACCACGATGTCCTTGCGCTGCCTTTGTCCGTCCCGGCGTTTGTCCGCGTAGGAGAACTTTCTCACCGGGATCGCACCGATGCCTAACGAGTAGCCGAAGTGCGACGCGATTTCCTCGAATTCCATGACGCGCTTCGGGTCCGGCTGCTCGTGGATACGGTAGATCGACGGCCCGGCCGCTTCGAGATGCGCGGCGACGGCTTCGTTCGCGGCAAGCATGAATTCCTCGATAATGCGGTGCGCGATGTTGCGGGGAGAACGTGTCACGCCCGTCATCTCGCCCCATTCGTTGAATTCAATCAGCGGCTCGGGCAAGTCGAAATCAATGGAGCCTCGCCGCACGCGCTTGCGGTTTAGAACCATTGCGAACTCACGCATCAGTTCGAACCGCGAGAGGAGCGGCCTGTATCGCTCGCGTTGTTCCGCATCGCCTTCGAGCAGCTTGTGGACGTTCGTGTACGTCATCCGCTCCACGCTTCGAATCACTCCACGCGTGAATTCGCGCGCGACCAGATCGCCCTGATGGTCGAACTCCATGAGAGCGGAGAAGACAAGCCGGTCCACTTGGGGGCGCAGCGAACAGATGTCCGTCGAAAGCTCTAACGGCAGCATCGGGATGGCGCGATCCGGGAAGTAAACGCTCGTTCCGCGGAGGCGCGCCTCGAGATCGACCGGCGTGCCCGGCAGCACATAATGGCTGACGTCCGCTATGTGGACGTGAAGCAGATAGTTGGCGTTAGGGGCGCGGTCAACCCAGACGGCGTCATCGAAGTCGCGGGCGGTTTCGCCGTCGATCGTTACGACGTCCATGCCGCGGAAATCGCGCCTTCCTTTTACATCGGAAGCCGAAAGCGCCGCTGGAATCCCGGCTGCTTGCGCCAGCGCCTCGGATGGGAAACGGTGTGGCAGATGGTGTTTTCGAATGACGATCTCGACGTCGATGCCGAAGTCGCCAGGCCGTCCGAGAATCTCGATTACACGTCCCGCGCCGCTTTCTCCGTTTCCTGGAAAGTTCAGAATCTCGACATTGACGATAAATCCGTCGAGGTCCTCGGGCTTCTCGATCCTGAGATGCGCGATGCCAACACGGTCGGTTTCGGCCGGACGCGGCGGAATCTCCATCCCCTCCGGAATTTCGATCCAGTCGCGAAGGCGCTCATCATGGGGAACTAGGAAATTCCCGCGCTTTACGACGCGGAATTCTCCCACAACCGTCGCGTTCGCGCGCTTGAGCACGCTCACGATTTCGCCATCGGCACGCCCGGTTGCTTCAATTCGCGACACGCGCACGAGCACCCGGTCGCCATGCATGGCCGCCTCCGCGGATGCCGTGGGGATATAGATGTCTCCCACCACGCCCTGCATCGGCTTGTCGGCTACCAGGAAGCCGTAGCCATCGCGATGCTTGCTCAACCGGCCAACTGAAAACTCACGGCTGTTGGCGGTGAGGACGAAATGTCCAGACCGGAGTTCGACGAGTTCGCCCGTTTCGGTCAAACGGTCGAGCGCGGGTTCGAGTTCGGCGCGTAATTCTCCCTTCGCGCCGAGTTCCTTGACCAATTGTTTGAAGGTGGCTTTGCCGTGAGGCAGCCGCGAAATGTGGTCCAGCAATGTTCCGTCGGTCATTCCGCGGCCGCGGCTTTAGAGGTGGGCGTCAATCATCTTTTGTAGATCGGACTTTCCAGCGGCTCCAACGCGCTGCTCCACCACCTGTCCGCCCTTGAAGAGCAGCAGCGTGGGAATGCCGCGGATGCCGTAGCGCATCGCAGTCTGGCCGTTGGAATCGACATCCAATTTGCCGACTTTTACCTTGCCGGAATACTCCGAAGCGATCACGTCGATCGTTGGAGCCATCTGCCTGCACGGGCCGCACCACTCGGCCCCGAAATCCACCAGCACCGGCTCGGTGGCTTGTAGAACTTCCGCGTCGAACGCGGCAGCTGTAAAAATGTGTGTATTATCGCCTGCCATTCATCGTCCTCTCTGGTATTCGGATGCGTTAACTAGAAAAAGGATTCACCCCGCGGGTACCCGGGTCAACTTGCCGTAAAGAGCGGAATAGCGGCCCGCGGCAGCATGCCACGAAAAATCCTCCCGCATGCCCGCCAACATCATTCCCGTCCACGCGGCCTTATCGGGAAAGGCGCCCAAAGCTACGTGAACCGCGTCCAGCAGAGCTGGCCCCGAATACTCCTCGAACTTGAAACCGGTCCTATCTCCGATGGTATCATCAAGACCACCCGTGGCGCGAACCACCGGCACGGTTCCGTAACGGAGGCTGTACATCTGGTTCAGGCCGCAAGGCTCGTAGTGGCTCGGCATCAGAAACATGTCAGCGCCGGCCTCGATCTTGTGCGCCAGTTTGTGATCGTAGGCGATCTGAACGGCGATGTGCCCGGGATGGGCGACAGCAAGGTCCCGGAACAACTCCTCGTACTGCTTCTCGCCCGTCCCGAGCGCGACCAGCGAAACATTGAGCGCCGCGAGTGCCGGCGCGATTTCTCCGAGTATGTCGAATCCCTTCTGCGAGACGAACCTCGAAACCACGCCCAGGAGCGGACGGCTTTCGGCATCCGTCGGCAGTCCGAATTCGGCGATGAGGTCACTCTTACAAGCGAACTTCCCGGAGAGGTCGCGATCTGAGTAGTTGGCGGCGATCAGCGGGTCGGTCTCGGGATTCCATTCGCCGTAGTCGGCGCCATTCAAAATGCCGTGCAGCGCGGCGGCGCGATCGCGCAGCACGCCGTCAAGTCCGAAGCCCTGCTCCGCCGTCTGAATCTCCTGCGAATACCGCTCGCTGACGGTGCTAAGCGCGTCACTATAGACCAAACCGGACTTCATGAAGTTGACCTGTCCCCAGAACTCGACGCCGCCGGGATGAAAGACGGCGCGGTCGAGACCCGTCTCCGCGAGCGTCTCCGCGGGGAACAAGCCCTGATAGCCCAGGTTATGGATCGTGTACAGGGTCTTGACGCCGATAAACGTGGGGTCGAGAGCGAGGGACGTCCGCAAATAGGCGGGCAGAAGGCCGGTCTGCCAATCGTGGCAGTGAATGATGTCCGGGCGGAAGATCCAGCGCGAAATCGCAATGGCCGCGCGGCAGAGCGTGGAGAAACGGATGTGGTTGTCCGGAAAATCTCCCGAGCCGTTTCCGTAAGGACCTCCATCGCGGTCGTAGAGCACGGGACAGTTGACGAAGTAAAACGGGACGTCGCCGTCGAGCAGATCGACAGAGGCGTCCTTCCGGGCCGCGAGAGTTTCAAGGACGCGGCTCGTGGGGCCGATGCGCTCGTTGGAGGAGCGGTATCGCGGCATCACGACCGCGACGCGGTGGCCGAGCGCGCGTAATGCCTTGGGAAGCGCGCCCAGCACGTCGGCAAGTCCGCCGGTCTTCGCGAACGGCTCCGCTTCGGAGGCGACCATCAGGATATTCATTGCGTGCTTTCAGTTTCACGCAAAGAAACCCGGAACGCAAAGTAAGACAGGGGTTTTGGCACGGAGAAAGGTGGGCGTCCACTCCGCCCCTTCTCCGGCTTCCGCGTCGTCTTTGCGGGGCCGACCCGCCTGGCGTGCTCGCGTTAGAAACCAGCCGCCCTCGGCTCCTCGGCTTGAACTGCTGCAAATCTTGCAATAGTTCGTGCCGGGTCGATTTCCGAGCTCCGAAGATGTTCTTCAAGCCCTTTTGAAAGAGCGCCGCATCTTGTTGAAGGTTCAGCGAGGTGATTGAGGTTTGGTTAGTCAGACGGAATCACTCTCCAAACGGCACGAGATGCGGGTTCGCTCGTCCTCTGTGCGATAGCGGGCCAGTCGTCCCGTCCCCTCCGGTGGCATGGGCACGGGGAGATGGTTCCGTCTTACACCTCATGTCTCCCTGAACAAACGTGGCGATTCGCTTCAAGGGGAAACGCTTTATCCCCGCTCTATCCCATCCGCGGCACCCGCTGGACATGTTTGGATATGCTTGGACACGCTGACCCCGCTTCTTCCTGCCCCCAAAGTGCGATAGAATTGCCTCCTGACCTCCGCCAAGGAGTTAGGCATGAAAAGCCTGCCATACATATTTTCCGCTGTTTCTTTGCTCGCCCAGAACGAGGCGGTACGCAACCCGCTCACTTCGCCCGATGACGTCTCCGCCGGTGCGAAAACGTTCCGGTCGCATTGCGGTCCTTGCCACGGCCTGAACGCCGAGGGCGGGCGCGGACCCAATCTCGCCGCCGGAATTTTCTACCACGGCGAGACCGACGCCGCTTTGCTCAAGAATATTTCCGATGGCATCTCAGGCACGGAAATGCCGGGACTCTTCTACTCCCCTGACCGCGTGTGGCAGGTCGTCGCCTACATCCGGTCGCTCAACAGCGCGTCCGGCGCGAAACCCTCCGGTAACAGCGGGCGCGGCGAAACCGTCTTCCAGGAAAAGAAATGCACTCAGTGCCATCGCGTCGCGGGAGAAGGTGGACGGCTCGGACCGGACCTCACCCTCATCGGCGGCACGCGTTCGCTGAACCATTTGCGGCAAGCTGTTCTCGATCCGAACGCGGACGTACGGCAACGCTACTGGGTGGTCAACGCGGCAACAAGGAGCGGCACGCCGCAGTCAGGCTTCCTGATGAACGAGGACACATATTCGGTGCAGTTCATCGACATGGCCGAGCAACTGCATTCAATTCAGAAGACAGATCTTTCAAAGTTCAGCGTCGACAAGACGTCGAAAATGCCGTCGTTCAAAGCGTTGCTGACGGAAAGGGAACTTGAGGATCTGGTGGCATATCTGTGGTCACTTCGGCCAAAGGAGAGAGAAAGATGAAGTCCCTGGCATCTCTTGCTGTATTGCTTGTTGCCCTTCCAGCCGCGGCTCAAGTGACTTTCGAGCAATTGCGCGACGCCCCCCAGCGAAACGGAAACTGGTCTACGTATTCGGGCGGCTATAACGGCTGGCGTCACAGCGCGCTCGACCAGATCACACGCGCGAACGCCGGAAAGCTAAAGGTCAAGTGGGTTCATCAGATGCCCACAACGCATCTGGTTGAAACGACGCCTCTCGTCGTGAACGGGGTGATGTACGTAAGCGAGCCGCCAAGCAACGTCGTGGCGCTTGACGCCGAAACCGGCGCGAAATACTGGCGTTACGCGCGCGTGCTGCCGCCGCGAATCAACACGTGCTGCGGTCAGGTCAATCGCGGAGTCGCCGTGCTCGGCGATCGCGTCTTCGTGGGAACGGTGGATGCTCACCTCGTTTCGCTCGACGCGAAAACGGGCGCGGTTCTGTGGGACGTGGAGGTTGCCGACTACCGCAACGGGTACAGCGTTACTGTCGCCCCTCTCGTCGTGAAGGATATGGTCATATGCGGCATCGCGGGTGGCGAGTACGGCATTCGCGGCTTTCTCGACGCCTACGACGCGAAAACAGGAAAACGGCGCTGGCGTCACTGGACCATACCGGAACCGGGTCAGCCGGGAAGCGAATCGTGGTCCGGCAATTCGTGGAAGACCGGCGGTGGATCCACCTGGGTCACCGGCTCCTACGATGCCGCGCAGAATTTGATCATTTGGGGAACGGGAAATCCATCTCCCGACTGGAACGGCGATTCACGCCTCGGCGACAATCTCTATTCCGACAGCGCGATTGCGCTCGACGCCGATACCGGTGCGCGGAAATGGCACTTCCAGTTCGTTCCGCACGACTTACACGATTGGGACGCGGTGCAGGTGCCGGTGCTTGTGGACGACGAGTGGCAAGGGAGTCCTCGCAAGCTCGTCTACTGGGCGCACCGCAACGGTTTTTATTACGTGCTCGATCGCGAGACGGGCAAGTTCCTGATGGGAAAAGCGTTCGCGACGCAGACCTGGGCGAAGGGTCTGGATGCGCATGGACGTCCGATCCGGCTGCCGAATATCGATCCGACTCCGGAAGGCACGTACGTCTGGCCCGGAGTGCAGGGAGCGACGAACTGGTATTCGCCGAGCTACAGTCCGAAGACGAAGCTTTTCTATCTGGCAGTGTGGGAGAACCGTAGCGTGTATCGCAAGGGCGAGCAGGAGTACACTCCTGGAAACCGGTATATCGGCAGCGTGCCAATGATCGATCTGCCGGACGATCCCGGACATGGCGCGATCCGCGCGCTGAATCCAAAGACCGGCGACAAGGTTTGGGAATACAGGCTCCATACAAAGCCGTGGGCGGGAGTACTTTCAACGGGTGGTCAGTTGGTTTTCGGAGGTAGCGACGAGGGCTACGCTTTCGCGCTCGACGCCGAAAGCGGCAAGGAAGTCTGGAGGATGAACACAGGCGGCGTCATTCGCGCGAATCCGATCACGTACCTGAGCAAGGGAAGCCAAGTCGTGGCGGTCGCCGCAGGTTCGTCGATCTTCACATTCGAACTGGCGAAGTAGGCCGCACTCACAACTCGAAACGCGACTGTACCGCGGCGTCGCGGAACATTTTTACAGTTTCGAGCGAGTACTGAAGCAAATCTTTGCCCACCAGCGGCAGCTTTTGTAAAACATCGTTCGTGACGGTGATGATGTGGCACCCGATGGCGTCGGCTTGAAAGACATTAAGTAATTCACGCGGGCTCGCCCAGATCAGTTGCTGATTCGGATGGTTCTTGAGGATTTCGAGCGCCTCGACCATCATCGGGAGTGGATCGACGCCGGTATCGGCCACGCGCCCGGCGAAGACCGAAACGCAGGCGGGCGGCCCGCCTGCAAGCGCTCCGGAAATCTCACGGACCTGATCGAGCGTCAGCAGCGCGGTCACGTTCACTTTGATGCCCGCACCCGCAAGACACCGCACGAGACCGGCCGAACTCTGGCCGTTCGTCAAGGCAACGGGAATCTTGACGTACACATTTGACCCCCAACCCGCAATCTTTCGCGCCTGCCTCTCCATATCCTGAAAATCGTCCGCGAGGACTTCGAAGGAAACAGGGCGATCGGGGATGGCCTCAAGGATCTCCATGGCGAACGCTTCGTAGTCGCGGACACCGGCTTTCCGCATCAGCGTTGGGTTCGTCGTAAAACCCTTGATGACGGGGTTGCGGTAGAGCTTGAGCATCGACGGCTTGTCCGCGCCATCGGCGAATATCCTGATCGATAGTTCAGAAACCGGCGTCGCATTCAGGTTCGAATTCATTTACGATCCAACGGACGGCTTCAGCTAGCGACTCCACGCGCGCGTCCGGAGCCACCGCCGGCGCCCGCTCCGCGTAGCCGCAATCGATCCACACCGTCCTGCATCCTGCGCGTCTCCCAGCTTCCACGTCGCGCCAGCGATCGCCGATCAGGAAGCTCTCCGCCAAGTGTATCGAATAACGCTCCGCCGCTTGGAGGATCAGGCCGGGCTTCGGTTTCCGGCAGCCGCAGTTATCGAGATCGTCATGGTAGCAAACGAAAAAATCATCGATCGGCATGGCCGCGGCGATCCTCGCGTTCATGGCTTCGACCTCCGACCGGATTTGCGTGCCGCGCGCGACGTCTGGCTGATTGCTCACGACGATTAGCACGTACCCGCGTTTCTTAAGCTTGGCCAGTTCGGCCGCCGCGTCTCTAACCATCCGAAGGTCTTCGATCTTCGATGGCGGATGCGGCTTTCCGTTCACCAGGACCGCATGATTCAGCACCCCGTCCCGGTCCAGGAATACGGCCCGCCTCACGGCATCGATTCCCATTTCGTCTGCTCTGCTTTGAGAGCGGGATGAGAGACGATCAGATGCAACACGACAGCCTGAAACGCCTCAGTATGAGGCGTCACCCGATCCGCGCTGACCACGGGGATGATTACACAAGCGTCGGCTATTTGAGCGGTGAAGCCGCCGTCCCGCCCGACGATTCCCGCGATTCCCGCGCCTACGGACTTGGCGTATCGCAGCGCTTCCACGAGGTTCGGGCTGATCTGGCGCTCCATATCGCCGCCGCCGACCGAAAGGACGAGCACCGAGTCGGCGTTCCTCAGCCGGCTTACTTTGAGCCAGCTTTCGAACACGGTGGACCAGCCTTCATCGTTCGTGCGGGCCGTAAGTTCCGCAACATTGTCGGTGGGCGCGTACGCTTCGATGTCGGCGATCTTGCGAAAGTCGTTAACCGCGTGGGAGGCGTTGGCCGCGCTGCCGCCGACGCCCAGAATGAAGACGCGGCCGCCGCGGGCGCGAGTGTCGCGGAGGAGTGAGACCACGCGCTCGATCGCATCCGTATCCAGTTGCCCGGCGATGGCCGCTGTCTCCGACAGGTAGTGCCGCGTAAAGGTCATCTTGTTTTCATGAACCTTCGTGGGACGAGATTTCAAGTTTTCGTAAGGCTCATCCCACTTTTCGGGACCAACCAATACATTCTGCTGGTTCTGGAACAATTCGTATAGACGTTTTGAGCGGAATTATTCGATAGACAGACTTCGGTGGTCATCGCGTCCTCGAACGTATCATCAAATACGCCGCCGTATCGCCCAGCCCTTCAACCGTTCCTATTTCATAAAAACGCTCCGGCACTTCGCAGGCTGCAAGCTGGCCCCTGTCCAGCAACCGGGCGTACAGGTCCGCCAGATCCGCCGCACCGCCGTCTGGAATCATGTCGAACGCCTCGGCACGGAACACTCCCAAACCGTAGTCGATATGGCGCATCGCGGGCGTCCGATGCTTCTTATCGTAGGCCAGGATCACTCCCCCGGCAAACTCGACGTTGCTGGCATCGAACAGGCCGTCGTTCTTGAACACGGTCATCAGCGCCAACCGCCCGCTCTCGCGATGGCGCGCCTCAATTTCAGAATAGTTGCACGGCAGATAGGAATCGCCATACAAGGAGAAGAAGGCATCGCCGAGAAGTGGCAGAGCCTTTTTTATCGCGCCCGCGGTTCCCAGATACACGGGGCCGTCGAAGGAATATTCGATTCGCAGGCCGAAGGCGGAGCCATCGCCGGCAAAGTCGCGGATCATCTCCCCCAGGTAGGCCACGCTCATCACGACGCGCTCAAAACCGTTCGCGCGCAGCAGCCGCAATTGGTGCGCAAGGAAAGGCTCTCCGTTGACCTCGGCCAACGCTTTGGGAATTTTCCCCGTGATTGGCCGCAAGCGCGTCCCGAGACCGCCCGCCAGAATGATTACCGGCAGCATGGGAGATCAGGAACCGGACACGAGCGTAGCTCCTGCAAAATCGAACCGGAGAGGCACTTCGCGGAGACCCGCCTTTCCCAGAACATGACGCAGCCGCGTCTTGTCTTCGGTGTAAAACATGAGAAAACCGCCGCCGCCCGCCCCGATCAGTTTGCCGCCGATGGCGCCGTTCTGCCGCCCCAACTCGTACCACTCGTCGATTTGCGGATTGCTCATTCCGGCGGAACGCCTCTTCTTGTGCTCCCAGTGAACGTGCATGATCTCGGCGAATGCGCGCAGGTCCCCGCGCTCGAAAGCCGCTTTGCTTTCGAATCCGAGCTTCTTGACGAAGTGCAGGTTCTCAACCATGGCTCGATCCCCGGCGCGGCTCTTCGTATCCTGCTCCCGCAGAATGGCCGACGCGGAGCGAGTGAAACCGGCGAAGAACAAGGCCAGGTTGTCCTGAAGGCTGAACAGCGTTTCGCGGTCGAGCTTCAGCGGCTCGACCTCCACGTTGCCGTCCTGCTGAAACGTGAAGCAGGTCACGCCCCCGTACGAGGCGATGTACTGATCCTGTTTGCCGATCGGCTCGCCAAGAAGATCGATCTCGATATGGCAGGCTTCTTCCGCCAGATCCCGCGCCGACACGAAGGATTTCTTGAAGGTGTGGAGAGCAAGCAGAAGCGCGGTCGTGAAGCTGCCTGAAGATCCGAGGCCGCTGCCCGCGGGAATGTCCGACATGCTCGTGATCTCGAGCCACGGCGCCGTGCCCACATCGGCGAGCCGAAGCGCCTCCCGGATGATGGGGTGAACCACTTGATCGACCGACGTCACCAGTTCCATCTTCGAATATTTGATGATGAGTTCCTGCTGGAACACTTCATGCAGTGTTATGTAGACGTACTTGTCGATGGCCGCCGAAATCACGAACCCGCCATGTTCCAGGTAGTACGACGGGAGGTCCGTACCCCCTCCACCTAAGGAAATCCGGAGCGGACTCCGTGCGATGATCATTTTCCAAACTCCCGGTAGACGGTTTCGACGATTCGCAAGGCCGCCTGAGCGTCGGCGATGCCGGGATTCGGCTGGCGGCCGAGCCGGATGTCTTCGGAGAATTCGTGGAACTCAACGCCCCATGATTCGTCGCCGGTGGGGTACTCCCAAACCGTGGACTCGGGCGGTCCCATCTCGGGCAGCATCCTGTGCCACGTAAGGCGCTCCATGCCGTAGCTTCCGCCGAGACCGCCGATATCGAGTTTACCGTTCCGGCCGTAAATTTCGAAAGAGAACATGTTCTTCCACTCCGTCCAGCTTGCATGCAGCGACGCCGTTTGTCCAAGCGGGTTTGTCAGCAGGAAGAAGGCGTTGTCCTCGACGGGCATGTCCCAAAAAAAAGTTCCGATATGGCCCTTGACCACGGAGAAGTCGCCGAGAAACGAGCGCGCCAGATCGATCAGGTGCAGTCCTTGATCAATGGCCTCGCCGCCCCCGGAAACCTCCGGCTGCGCCCTCCATTCGTTCTCGTATCCGAGCCGGCCGCCATGTCCGTAGCGCGCGCGGATGAACATCAATTTACCAAGCGCGCCACTCTCAAAGATTTCACGGGCCCTCCGGAAGGCTGGATGGTATCGGTGGTTGAAGCCTGTACGGACAATGGCGCCCGTTCGGCGGGAAGCTTCGAGTACGCCATCGAGTTCCGCCGCGCGGCGCGCGCCAGGCTTCTCGACCAACACATGTTTTCCTAAAGCGACGGCCGCCGCAGCAATCGGAGCGAGCCAATCATGCGTTGTGGCGATCAACACGGCATCCACATGCGGCAAACGTACCGCTTCCCGCCAATCGGTAAGCGCGAGTGCACCGTACGGCGCGGCAAGTGCCTGAGATTTCTCCGGAATCGTGTCGCAACAGGTAATTAGCCTCGCGCCGTCGAGCGACCGGGCGCGCTTCTGGCCGATCAGACCACACCCGATGATGGCAACGTTTACCAATCGAAACCTCGATCCGCGGGTACGATGCGCCGAAGCGTGTAGACGTCGGTTCCGCGTAGTGCGTCCCGGCGGGAGGGCAACTGCCCCCAATCGTCCCAAAGCGCGGCGAGAAGGCGGCCGGAGATACCATCGCTTGCGGCGGAAAGAAGAAATACGCTCAAGGCCGCCGCTTTCTCCGGACCCGCGCCGCCATCTACTTTCTGTTTGACGGCCTGGAAGTAGATCTGCTCGCCAGCCCGCTCCGGGCCTGCCGCGAGCGTTTCGTCGAGCAGTCGAGTGTTCATCGCGCCTGGAGCGATCGCGTTGATATCGATACCTGATCCGCTCGTCTCCTCCGCAAGAGTTTCTGTCAGCCGTACCAGTGCCGCTTTCGACGCCCCGTACGCGCTGAACCTCGGCCGTGGCGCGGTCGCGCCCCCTCCCGAGATGTTCACGATTTTTCCATAACCATTCCGGCGAAAAGCCGGAAGCAGCAGGGCGCAAAGACGTGCCGGACCGAGAAGGTTCGTGCGGATCGTATCGGTCCACCGCTCCCAGCCGGCATCCTCCAGCCTCCCGACCGGCCCGAGCATTGCCGCGTTGTTCACAAGGCCATGCACGCGCGGGAAGGCCTCGCGGAACGCTTCCACCAACCGTTGGGCCTGATCTGGATCGGAAATGTCGGCCGAAAAAGCCTTAACCACCGCTCCCGCCGGCGCCGAGCCCGAGATCTCAATGCGAGCTTGCTCCAACGCGTCCGCATCGCGAGCGGCAAGAAACACGTTCGCTCCTTCGCGAACGCAAGCCGCGGCAATCGCTTTGCCGAGTCCGCGGCTTGCTCCCGTAATCAGGATTCCGCGCCCTTCGAGTCTCATCAGGCGGTCACGTGCCCGCTGCCCTGAAGGTATCGAACCGTCAGTTCAACGGATTCCCTGATGCTCAATTCCGGTGTCCAGCCGAGGGACCGGATCTTCGCGCAGTCGAGGAAAATAAGCGGGCTGTCGCCTATCCATCCTCGCTCGCCACCGCCGTATGTGATCGCGGGAGAAACGCCGAGCGAACTGCAAATCCATCCGATCGAATCGTTCACTCCGCAAGACTCATCCGTACCCAAATTGAAAATGTTAATCTTTCCCCGCGCTTTCTCCAGCGCCATTCGCATAGCCCTCACGCAGTCGCTCACGTGCAAATACGATTTGCGCTGCTTGCCGTTGCCGAGTACATGCAAGCGATCCGGGTGGTCGCGAAGCTGGCGGTAGAAATCGACCACATGGCCGTGAGTGTAGCGCGCGCCGAGCAGTGAAACGAAACGAAAAATATGCGCCTCAATGCCATATCCCTCCGCATAGGCGCAAATCAGGCCTTCGGCTGCCAGTTTCGACGCGCCGTAAAGCGACGTTTGAACGGGAAAAGGTGCGTCTTCCGGAGTCGGAAACATCGAAGGCTCACCGTAGACGGAACCGGTTGAAGAGAAAGCGATCCGATTCACGTTGGCAAGACGCATGGCCTCCAATACATTCCACGTACAGATCGTATTCTGCTCGAGGTCCTTCCTCGGATGCAGCGTTCCGAACCGGACGTCGGCATTGGCGGCAAGGTGGATGACAAGGTCCCGGCCCTCCACGGCTGCATTCAGCTTCGCTCGATCCTCGAGATCGGCTTCGATCAGCGTGAACCGCTCCGACCCGCGCGCGGATTTCAGAAACTCCAGCCGCCCCGTTACGAAGTTGTCGTAACCCATGACCTCGTGACCGTCGGCGAGAAAAGCGTCCACCACGTGGCTGCCGATGAAGCCGGCCGCGCCCGTTACGAACACCTTCACAATTCCACCTTCGTTCCCGGGAGCGATCGCCGGATTCGAAAGATATCACGCACGTTCCTCAGATTCCCGGCCACCAGATCCAGGCGGCTGTCGCCGTCGTCGCGCCAACGGACGGGCACTTCCTTGATGCGATAACCAAGACGTTGCGCAATTGCGAGTATTTCCACGTCGAACATGTAGCCGTCCACCCTCTGATGGCTGAAGACGCGCTTTGCCACGTCACGCAAGAAGAACTTGAAGCCGCACTGTGTATCGCCGATGCCGGGCAACCCGACAACGGTCTGCATGAAAACCGCGAATCCGCGCGATCCAAGTTGGCGGTGGAGCGGCTGCTTTCGTTCAATTCGCGATGCGGCAAGGGCGCGCGACCCAATCACGACGTCGAATCCCTGCGTCAGCCACGACTCGACCGCCCCGAACTCCTCGATGGGCACCTTACGATCCGCGTCCGCGTACCCGATAATGTTACCCGATGCCGCCGCGACGCTTTCGCGCACTCCCCGGCCCTTGCCTGCGCGCTCCTTGTGGCCGAGCACCTTGAGAGCGGGATCGTGAACCGCCATTTCCCGGACAAGCTCCCTGGTTCCGTCGTCTCCATCAGCGGCGACAATGATTTCCGCGGAATAGTTCCGGCTCCGGAAATAGTCACGGGCTTCGGAAATAGCGCCTGCAATCGCTTTCACTTCGTTGAACGCGGGGAGTATCAGGCTGATATCGGGAGGCGTCATTCCGGGAACGCGTGAAAAACCGCTCGTCCCCTTCTAAAGGCAGGCATGAATTTCTCTCCTCGTAACAAGGCGAGATGCGCGGCGTGACCGAATCGCCATACCGGGCGCTGCACGTAGAGTAGGTCCGTTCTGGCGAAGCCCGCCTGATTAAGCCACTCCGCGACGGCCGCGGGATTGGGTCCCCACCAGCTTGACGGGTCGCCATTCAATTCGACCCCGGGGTAGAACGCGGCGGCGGCCTCTTTGCAGTGGAGCATGTCCACGTGGGTCTCGACAAACAGTTTCTCGCGTGTAAGCGGGCGGAGCCGCTCAAGGCCTGCCAAAGGCTCACGAAGGTGGTAGAGCACGCCGAGGAAAAGAACAAAATCGAAGACCCCAACGCGCGCCGGCGTGAGATCGAAAAGGTCGATCTTCAATGCTTCGACCTTCGAGCCGAGGATGGAATGCGCAAGGTCGAACCCGTCGCGGCTGGCCCACCCGGATTCAGCCCAACGGTCGATGGCGAGGACGCGGCTTGCCCCACGGCGTTCCGCTTCGAAGGAAAAAAAACCGTCCCAGGCGCCGATGTCAAGAACCGATTTGCCCGTGAGATCCGCTGGAAGCGCGAGGCGGCTCAACTTGGAAGCTGTGCGGTCGATACCCGGCGTGACAGTGCCGCTCCCCAAATCGATGGAATGAAACCATCGGATCTTCGCGACTTCCTGTTGGAGTGCTGCGGCCATCATTGCCTTATGATTACAACGCTTCGTACGGCGGCACGTCAACCGCGTGCCCCCCTGCACCCGCGTAGTTGCCGATTCAAGCCTGGATAGAGCTGGTGTAATATAGCCTTAGCATGAAACCGCTGGTCATCCTACTCGCCGCTGCCGCCGCGTTCGGCGCCGATCCGCCCGCAAGGGAGAAACTCCCCACCAGCCGCGCGGATCTCGAGAACGGAGAAAAGCTCTACCAGGCCAATTGCGGGCTCTGTCATGGTACGAAAGGTGACGGCGGCCGCGGCGCGGTCCTCGCCGGACGCAAGCTGTCGAGAGCGGCCGATGACGCCGCCCTTGTAAAGGTCATCGAGGAGGGCGTCCGCGGGACTGAAATGCCGGGGGCGTGGCAACTCTCCGCGCGGGAAAGCCGCCAGGTCGCCGCGTTCGTAAGGTCGCTCAGCCGAGTATCCTCCAAACCCGTTCCGGGCGACCCCAGCCGTGGCGCCGAATTGTACGCCCGGAATCACTGCTCCGCCTGCCACACCATTCGGGGCTTGGGCGGTTCCGCGGGCCCGGACCTCAGCGACACCGGATTGCGGCGCAACCCAGCCTTCCTGCGAACGTCGCTGACGGACCCGGAAGCGGAACTTCCCAGGTCGTACCAATTAGTGAGTATCCGCTCGAACTCAGGCAGCACGATCACCGGCGCCAGACTCAGCGAAGACTCGTTTTCCATCCAGGTGGGTGATTCATCAGGGAAAGTGCACTCGTTTTGGAAACATGAGATTTCGGAGCTGAAGAAGGAGCGAGGGAAGTCCGCCATGCCATCGTACAAACAACTATCAAGCGCCGATCTCGACGATCTGGTCGCCTACCTTAGCTCTCTGAAGGAGGCTTCATGAGAGCCGCGCGCTTCATCATGGCCATACTTGGCTGGGCGGGGGCCTCATCCGCCCAGAACCCCTTCAACGTTCCTTATGAGCGCATCCGGGACGCAAACAAGGAACCCGGAAACTGGCTCACTTACTCTCGCGACTACACCGGACAGCGGTACTCCACGCTCGACCTGATCAACACGTCAAACGTCGGCCGTCTGCGGGTCGCATGGGTACATCAGGCGAAGGAAGCCGACACGGTTGAGACCTCGCCCGTAGTCGTTGACGGGATCATGTACATCTCCGAACCGCCGAACGTCGTCAAGGCGCTCGACGCCCGTACCGGCAACGCGCTGTGGACATATCGAAGGCAGATCCCAACGGACCTGCGCATGTGCTGTGGGCGGGTGAACCGCGGTGTTGCAATCCTGAACGACGCCATTTACTACGGGAGCATTGACGCGCATCTGATCGCCCTCGATGCTAGAACGGGCCGCGTCCGTTGGGACACACCGCTTGCCGACTATAAACTGGGATTCTCTTCGACAGGAGCGCCACTCGCCGTTAAAGATAAGATCATCACAGGAATCGCGGGAGGAGAATTCGGTATCCGGGGGTTCATCGACGCGTACGATGCGAAAACCGGCAAACGCGTCTGGCGGTTCAACACTATTCCCGGCAAGGGTGAGCCAGGAAACGACACGTGGGCAGGAGAAAGTTGGAAGACCGGTTCGGCCTCTACGTGGGTCACCGGAGTGTTCGACCCTGAAAGCAACACGCTCTTCTGGGGAACGGGCAACCCCGGACCTGACTGGAACGGAGACGTCCGCAAGGGCGACAACCTGTATTCCGATTCGTTGCTGGCGCTGGATGTCGACACCGGCGCAAAGAAATGGCACTTCCAATACACCCCGCACGATGAGCACGATTGGGATTCCACGCAGACGCCTACGCTGGTCGACACTATGGTAGGCGGAAAGCCCCGCAAGCTTGTGACTCTGGCGAATCGCAACGCATTCTATTACGCGCTCGACCGCACGACCGGGCGTTTCGTCGCTGGCGCGCCATACGTGAAGCAGACTTGGGCGAGCGGCCTCGATGAAGCCGGCCGTGCCATGCTGCTGCCGAATACGTCGCCCACGGTTGAGGGCCATCTGCTCTGGCCGAGCCTCGCTGGAGGCAGCAACTGGTATAGCAGTACTTACAGTCCGAAGACAGATCTGTACTACGTGAACGCCAAGGAAGCAGGCGCCTATTATCACAAGGGTGAGGCTGAGTATAAGCCCGGAGCTCTCTTCAACGGTGGCGGGCAGCGTGAGAATCCAGCGGAAGAAGGGTATGGCGCGGTGCGCGCGCTTGAGGTCGCGACCGGTAAACTGCGGTGGGAATACCGCCTGCACACGCCGTCCCACGCAGGTCTGATGACCACGGCAGGCGGATTGGTTCTTGGATCGAGCGGAAGCACCTTCTTCGCGCTCGACGCCGTCAAGGGCAGTCTGCTTTGGCGCTTCAACACGGGCGGCGGGATTATTGCCAATCCGATCACCTATCTGAACGAGGGCAAGCAGTACGTCCTTATCGCCGCAGGGCACGGGCTGTTTGTGTTTGGGCTGGACTGACGATGATTCCGGCGCCATGGCGGAGTTGCCGCAACCCGGCTCGGGGAAATTCGGGCGCGGGCGGCGTAGAGCCCGGCGGATGATGAAAAACTCCGGCAGAATGAGCCCTGCAAGAGCCGAGGACTTGGAAGATATGTATGCCGAACGTTCCGCCGGCGTATCCCGGGCCGGATTTGCCGGACGCGTCTAGTGTCTAGTTGCATTAGTTCTGGTACTACTGTATGTTGAGTCATGCGCCGAAAGTCCGCGAAATTTCAGCTCAGCGACGAAGAGATGAAGACCTTAGAGGGATGGACCCGCC
>SYKU01000117.1 GCA_005808865.1 Acidobacteriota bacterium | reverse complement strand
GGGAGCCAGTTTCACGTCGCCGCGGCAAGTGCGGCAAGCGATCGACGACTTTGTTGAAGTCTACAACGAAAAGGCAGCGCCGTTTGAATGGAAGAAGGCAGTCGTGTTCCCTTCCGGCCCCAAAGCCAAGTACTCTGACTGATGCAACTAGGTACTAGCTTGACCGGTGGCAGGAAAAGTGTAGAATTGGACCATTGCCCTTACTATCTCCTATGGAGTACTCCGTCCGATGACTGGCCAGATGGTTGGGCCCTACGAGGTACTGGAGAAGCTCGGGGAAGGCGGCATGGGCGTGGTTTACAAAGCCCGCGATACCCGGCTCCGACGCCACGTCGCCCTTAAGTTCCTGTCGGGGAAGGACATTACCTCTACTACGCGAACGCGCTTCCTCCGCGAGGCCCAGACGGCTTCCTCGCTCAATCATCCTAATATCGTCACCATCTACGACATCGGGCAAACCGAGGACTCCACCTACATCGTGATGGAATACCTTGAGGGTCAGCCTATCAGTAAGCTGATTGATCGTGCCAGAGGCATGGAGGTGACAGTGACCCTCGAGTACGCGATCCAACTCGCGGAGGCGCTCGCGGCTGCCCACGAAGCAGGCGTCGTGCACCGCGATCTGAAGCCCGGCAACGCAATTGTCTCCCCCGGCGGAAGGCTGAAGGTCCTCGATTTCGGTCTCGCCAAATTCGACGCTCCGCAGGATAGCGAGGCGACCCAGACGATCTCGCTCACGGTGCAGGGAGCCTTCGTCGGGACCGTGGCCTATGTCGCGCCAGAGCAGTCGATGTGTCAGCCCTCAGACCACCGCGCCGACATCTTCTCATTCGGCATCATGCTGCACGAGATGATCACGGGCGCGCGGCCCTTCTCGGGCAGGAATACGGTTATGCTGCTCCACGAGATCAATTACGGCGCGCCGCAGTCGATCCGCGAGACGCATCCGCATCTCCCGCCTTCTCTGGAAGCCATTGTTTTCAAGCTTCTGGAGAAGCGTCCGGCCGATCGTTATCAGACGATGCGTGAAGTCCTGGCCGCCATCAGGAACGCGCGGCCGGATCTCGAAGACCTGACCCATATAGGCGTACCTCCCGTTCGCCCCGCGGCTGACGCTTCGGTTTCCACGCGGCGGACCGAGCCTGGTTCCTACACCAGCCCGCCATCCACCAGCGGGGAAAAGACGGCAATCGCCGTCCTTCCCTTCCGCAGCATCTCGGCGGATAAGGACGATAGCTATCTCGCCGCCGGAATTTCCTCCGAGATCATTCGCGCGCTCTCCGGCGTCCCAGGCGTGCGCGTGGCATCGCAGCTCGCCTCGTTCCAGTTCCGGGACGAAGTTCCGGACCTGGCGAAGGTGGCTCAGTCTCTGCGGATCCGATACGCGTTGACAGGAAGCCTGCGAAGGGCGGGCAACCGCATCCGCGTAATCGCGGAGCTTTCCGACGCCCTCGAAGGAAGTCAGATCTGGTCGCGAACATTCGACCGCGCCCTGGAGGACATTTTCGCGGTGCAGGAGGAGATAGCGAACGCGATCGTCGGTGCGACCGGCGGAGAGTTGATTCGCGCCCGGGCAGAGCACGCGAGCACCATGCCCGCCGAGTCCCTAGATGCCTGGGGCCTGGTACGCAAGGCCTATCACTTCGTGAACTTCGCGTATCATTCGGGCGCTATCGATGAGGCCGTCGACCTCGTTCGGCGCGGCATTGCGTTAGCTCCCGAATACGGGGCCGCGTACGCGTTTCTTGGGCTATACCTGAGCCAGCGCGTTGTCGTCAGTATTTCCAAAGACCCCGATCGGGATCGCGCTGAGTCGATCGAGGCCGTCGAACGCGCCATTGAATTGGCTCCCGGCGATCCGGAGGTTCTTGAGAACGCTGCGCTGGTTCTGTTCAACGGCGGTAAACCCGTACGCGCCACAACCGCGGCCCGGCGCGCGGTGGAAGTCGCGCCCTTTAACCTGGTCGCATGGGGTTACCTCGGCCTGTGCTTGGGCTGGTGTGGGGCGGAGACGGACGTCCCGGAGGCGCACCGGATCCTGGAACGGCTCATCAGGAACACGCCGGACCACCCTTCGCTACCCTACTGGTTGTACTTCAACGCAGGCACGTACACCCGTGAGGAGAAATGGCAGGAGGCAGCCGATTGCGCACGGCGCAGCCTTGAATTGCAACCGCGTTTTACGATCGCGATCGCCGAGTATGCGAACGCCCTTGGTTGTCTCGGACGTTTCGAGGAAGCCCGCGAGGCGATGAGCAAGCTTGCGGCGATCAATCCAAACGCCAGCTTCGAAGCCTATATCGGCGAATTGTATCTGACGAATCGAACCCGGGAGCAGGCCCTGTTGCACATTAAGGGCTTGGCTGCCGCGGGAATACTTCCAGGATAAACATCCATGTCAAGTCCGTATTCAGCCCCTAGCTCAACAAGGCCCAGCTACAGAGTTTCAGACTTTCGTGTCGTTGCCACGGGACTCAATTACCCGGAAGGCCCTGTGTACCGCCCGGACGGGACGGTCCTCGTCTGCGAGATCGGCGCCGGCAAGTTGACTCTCGTCCACCCGGACGGCACAAAAGACACTTTCGCCGATCTGGGAGGCGGGCCCAACGGAGCCGCCATCGGTCCGGACGGAGCCGTTTACGTGTGCAACGACGCCGGATTTCTGATAGTGAAATTCCCGGGATCCGATATCTCCGTGGCGATTGGCCAGATGCCGGGATCGCCTGGAGGGTCCATACAGCGCGTCGCCCCGGATGGGACCGCTAAAACGCTATACACGGAATTCACGGCCACACCATCCCCGATCCCGTTCGCGGCGAAGGGGACGCTGCCGCTGAAGAGCCCGGACGATCTGGTATTCGATTCCTCCGGCGGCTTCTGGTTCACCGATTGGGGCAAAGACCACCTCGATACCCGTACCCGCGACACAACAGGAGTCTACTACGCGCGCCCGGATGGATCTTCGATCAAGGAAATGATCTTCCCGTTGAGCGCCCCCAACGGGATTGCGCTTTCGCTCGATGAGAAACGGCTCTACGTCGCCGAGACGTACACCCGCCGCATTCTCTACTGGGAGTTAAGCGGCCCGGGACAGATCAAGCCCAACCCGAGGACAGAGGATGGCGCCTATTTGCTGACCGCGAAGATCCCCTTCGAGGCCAATCTTGATTCGATGAACATGGATGAGGAGGGGAATCTCTACGTGACCAGCTTCCTCCCGTACGGCCTTGACGACAACACGCGGGGCGGCATCACCGTGGTATCTCCCCAGGGAGAGATTCTGGAGTGGATCGACATCAACATTGGCGTGGCCGATCCTCTGCCGTCAAACATCTGTTTTGGAGGGCCCGGCCGCCGCACGGCATTTATCACGCTAAGCGGAACGGGGCGCCTGGTCGCATGTGAAATGAGAGTTCCCGGAAAGAAGCCGGCCTTCGAATGAAGCGACCCGACGATTACACCAATATCCGGGATCTGAAGGAGATTTTTCAGCGTCAACTGGCGCTATTGTCCCGCGTCCCGGGCGCCGTCCTGCGAAACCTTCTCAGCCTCCCCCGCGGATTTGCCCGCGCGGTTTTCAAGGTCGAACACTGGACGATTGGCGCGGTTATCAGGGCGGCGCTGGTGGTCGCCGGGGCCGCGCTCGGGCTGACGATCGCCGTGGCTGCGGGTGTGCTTTGGTATATCGAATCACAAGTTCCCGTGCATGGAGAGGTAAATACCATTCATTACCTCGATCAGGGTTGGGGCCCGGCCGCCTCCTCCCCTGACAGGCAGACGTACTACTACACGCCGCAGGGAACTTCGATTCAAAGGCTGCGCTATTCCTGGTTTGTCCATCTGGAGCGTGCGTGGAGCAGCAGGAAATTCAGAGAACCGCATTACATGCGCGGGCTTGGATTTGTGGTTGATAACACCCGCACCGAGGCAAACCCGGATCGTCTTCCCGTCGGCTTCGCCAAGCACTTTGATGAGCGGCTTCAGGAGGACGTCCTGGATATCACGTGCGCTGCCTGCCATACAGGAGAACTTCACATCGTTCAAGGCGGCGAGCGGGTGGCCATTCGCGTCGATGGAGGGCAGGCGATGCATGCATTTACTTCGCTGAAGCCTGGCCAGTTTGGCATCGCCCTGCTCGGCTCGATGATGAGCACCTACTTCAATCCGGTGAGATTCCACCGCTTTGCCCGAAACGTTCTTGGAAACGACCATTACACCTGGGCCGGCATATTTGCTCTTCGCAGGGAATTTGGAAAAGTAGTATGGGCGCTTGCGCGGCAGGGTTTTCACGACAAGGCTCATCGACTGTATCCCACCGAAGAGGGCTTCGGCCGCACGGACGCCATTGGGCGCATCTCGAACCGGGTTTTTTCCGACCAGCTCACGGAGGAGAACGACCGCCTGGGAGACGCTCCGGTCAGCTTCCCAACCATATGGGATGCGTGGAAGTACGACTGGGTGCAGTATACGGCGTCGGTTTCCCAGCCGCTAGCCCGCAACATAGGCGAATCGCTCGGCGTGGGCGCGGACCTGGCGTATCTCGACGCGTACGGCAGGCCGGTGCCAAAGGACCGCCGGTTCTTCAATACCTCGATGGTCGAGAGTCTTGACACGATCGAGAGAACGCTTTGGCGCCTGAATCAGCCTGAGTGGCCCGAACAGTATTTGGGAAAGATCGTTCGGGAAAAAGCAGACAGAGGCGCCGTTCTGTTCAAGACCCACTGCGCCCACTGTCATGAGCCCTGTATTGTTTCGGACGAGACCCGCGCGGTTTGGGCTCCGGGGAAAAAGCCCGCCGAAATGTGGCAGGTCAACGCGATCGACGTCCAGGAGATTGGAACCGATCCCACCGCCGCTCTAAACTTCGTAAATCTGCGAGTGGACCTTTCGAAGTCCGGGCTGACCGATCAGGAAGCCCGCGCCATTCTTAAGGATGTCTATGACACCAAATTGGATCGTCTGAGGAACTTCAGAAAGAAGCGGGACAAACAGTTCGACAAAGAGTTCGAATCCTGCCGCGGTGCAATAGAAACGGCTCTTGACGGGATCAACGTCAAGAGTGTTTCCATTGGAGCCGGTCTCAATATCGTCGGCCTGATTCTGAAAAAGCACTTCTTCGACGGGCACAAATTTACTCCGGAGCAGCAGGCGGACATCGAAGGCTTCGGAGCTCTCGACCTGCCGCGTGTCTTGCTGAAGTACAAGGCCAAGCCTCTCGGCGGGATCTGGGCGTCGGCTCCCTTTTTGCATAACGGCTCCGTTCCGAACTTGTACGAAATGCTTATTCCCGCGAATCAGCGGTCCAGGAAATTCTTCGTAACCTGGTCGACTTTCGACAGCACTCTGGTGGGTCTTGCTCCCGAGCAGCAGGGTACACGCGGTTTCTGGTTCGATGCGTCGGAACCGGGCAATTGGAATATCGGCCATGAGTTCCGCGCCGGATATCGGGATACCCACGGAGTCTACGCGCCCGATGCACCGTACGGCTTTGGAGTCATCGGCCCGGAACTTAAGGACTCGGAGCGATGGGCGATTATCGAGTACCTGAAGATTCACAAAGACGAGCCCAAGCCCTGCAAAGCGGAGAAGCCAACGCCATGCGGCGCGTACTGATTTCTGAGATGGGGCCCGGGCCAATCGCCGGCCGTAAAGTGGAGACGCGAACGCCATGCCGAACATGAGTAAGGGGAAACGCCGCCGGTCCAGGGTACTCGCGATCTTGTACGCCTTGCTCGCGTTTCTGGCGATTTGGGCCGTGTACGCTCTTTACGCCTCTCCTCCGGCGGGACCAATGGGTGAAGTCATCGGGCCTGATGAAGACGTCCACACATCCCAGATCGTCAACTCGGGAATCAGCATTCTCCGAAATGGCCGCGTGAAAAACAAAGACGGCATTTACCGCCGCGATGCCCACGCAAAAACGCACGGCTGCGCCCTGGCGGATTTTTCTGTCGCCCCGAATCTTGAGCCGCCCTTCAGGCAGGGCATATTCGCCGGCGAAAAATACAAGGCCTGGGTCCGCTTCTCCAGCGGGAATGAGGTCACGCAGAGCGATTGGAAACCAGATGCCCGAGGCATGGCCATAAAGGTACTTGCCGTCCCGGGAAAGAAATTGCTGGAGGGCGAAGACTCCGCCCAAACGCAGGATTTTCTCATGATCAACAATCCGGTGTTCTTCATCCGGGATGTCGAGGAGTATGCGCGGTTGACGCAGTTTCAGGGGGAAGGGGCACAATTCGGATACTTTTTCGAAGGGGCCAATCCATTCAAGTGGCATCTGCGGGAATTCCGGTTGGGTATTGGACTCCTGAGGCTGCCAAGGGCTTTGCTCGCCACGGAATTTCACAGCATGACGGCGTACAAGCTGGGGCCGCGGAACAACGTGAAGTTCATGGCTAAGCCGGTTGCTTGCAAGGCGGGCGGAGACACGCCATCGAACTGGGTCTCCTGGAACCGGAACGGTTTGGGCAACGATCTGCGCGAACATCTCAAAACGGATGTGGCCTGTTTCGACCTCACGATGCAGATGCAGGTGCCGGGAAAAAATATGCCGGTTGAAGACACAACCGTAAGGTGGTCGAGAAGCGATTCGCCTTTTGTAACGGTGGCGCGTCTGGAATTGAAGAAGCAGGACATCCAGCCGCAAACGGACAGCAAGTTTTGCGAGAACCTGTCGTTCACGCCTTGGCACGCGCTTCCGGAACACCGGCCGGTGGGCGGATTGAACCGGGTACGGAAGGCTGTGTATCAGAATATCTCGCGATTTCGCCGCTGCATGAACGGCGTATTCTTTGGAGAGCCGCTGAACGACGGAACTCCGAAGTTTGATTCGAAACCGTGTACGGCGACGGAGCCGGTGCCGGAGGTGGAGGGGGCGAAGAGCGCCCAATAGATCAGAACTTATCCAGATTCTCGGTAAGCTCTATATGCGTGCCCGTCGGATCGGTCAGGAACGCCACGGCGATTCCGGCTCTCCGAATCTTCCTGAAAGCGACGTCCAGTTTCACTCCGTCCCCCTCGAGCTTCCGGCAGAAGGCTTTAAGATTTCTGATCTCGAACCCGACATGATCGATCACCCGGCCCTTGGTCGGTATGGTTGGCGGCGTCTTCGAGGTTCCGAACGTTAGATTCATCCCGGGGATGTCGGCCGCGTCATGACTGCCGCGCTTCTTAACCACTGCCGAAAACGTCTTTGCGTACCAGTCCCGGAGGGCAATCTGCTCGCCCACCGGTGAGGTGTAATGGAGATGATAGGCGATGGCAGGCACGGTCAGCGACGTGTCCTGCTGCAACTCTATCTTCACGCCGTCCGGTCCGATGATGTACGCATTCGGGAAGCCTTCGGTGCCTTTGAATTCCGAGTGCACGTTGAACCCGGCCGCACGGCAGCGCTTTAGGGCTTCGGCAAGGTTTGGAACCTTGAGGCCGAAATGATCCATCATCGATCCTTCGCTCGGGCCTGTGGGGGCCTGCGCGCGGAACAGAATGAGCATCCCCGGTATCTTGACGCCCTGAAGCCCATCCTTCTTCAGGGGGACCGCCGCGAACTGTCCCGTCCAGAATTTGCGCTGCTCTTCCACGTCACGGACATTCAAATGGACGTGGCCCATCGAAACACCGGCGGCGTTCGGCGGCGCAATTTGCGCTGCTGCGTGACCTGCGAGGGTCGCGGCAAGCGTCAGCGCGAGTACCAGTTTCATTGCGAGAGCCCCCCAGGGGCGTAGTATACACGCTTTCAAGGACGCCGCGCTCGGGCGGACACCGCGGCATGGCGGCATCAAGTCGCGGACAATTCGGGACTGAGGCAAGGCTGGAGACTGATAGACTCAGAACTCCTGTGGTGGCGATCATGAAATGCTAACGCCCGCAGGCTGAAATGTAGGGTTGGCGAGGCGCCGGAAGATCGAAACGCCGACAGGGCTGGCGTCCAGTGTGATCGGCTCCCGGCTAAGAGCCAACG
>SYKU01000116.1 GCA_005808865.1 Acidobacteriota bacterium | reverse complement strand
TGAACTCGACGAAGGCGTGATCGCCGAATTTCGCGTCGAGCGGCCCGTACCTGGCGGAACGGGCTTCCACCTGCGTTGCGCCCGGAGCGCGGCAACGTCGCCGGTCGCGTAAACCTCCACTAGGTCGTTGGCGGGGATCTCGTAGTTTCTCACCATCATGCGTCTCCCCCGCGGGACGGCGTCGCAACGCACGCCAGGGAAAAGTATCGTAACATAGCCAGGATGGACGTCGCCAATGCCGTCTTAAGGAGAGCTCGAATGAAGATTACCCGCGTACTTGCCGCAGGCCTACTTTGCGCCCTGATCTGTCCGGCGCAGCCGAAGAAAATTGTCGTCACGGGTCTCGGCGTAAACCTCATCCCCGAAATGAAGTCCGTCGCGCCTAACGTGACCTTTGCCGCGCCGGACGCGTCGAAGATTGTTGCGGAGGCCGCCGATGCCGATGCCATACTCGGCACAATCTCGCCGCAACTGTTTCGGGCGGCGAAGAACCTCAAGTGGGTGCACATCTTCAGCGCGGGCGTGGAGACCTACCGTTTCCCGGACTTTATCAACAGCAACGTGATGCTGACGAACGCGCGAATCATTCAAGGGCCGGAGATCTCCGATCACGCCTTTGCCCTCCTGCTGGCATTGACGCGGGACCTGGTTCATATCATCCCCAACCTGCCGAAGCAGGAATGGGCGAAGGGCACGTATCGGGCGGTCGAGTTACGGGGGAAGACAGCGGTGATTATCGGCGTCGGCGGGATCGGCTCGCAGATCGCGCAGCGCGCGCACGCCTTTGGCATGACGGTAATCGGCGTGGACCCGAAAGAGATGCCGCTCAATCCATACGTTTCGAAGATGGTGCGGCCGGACCGGCTGGATTCAGTGCTCCCGCTGGCCGACGTTCTGTTCATTTCCGCCCCGCACACGCCGGAGAGCGAGGGCATGATGGGTGCAAAACAATTTGAGCTCTTGAAGAAGGGCGCCTACTTCGTGGCCGTGTCCCGAGGCAAGCTGTATGATGCCAACGCGCTTGTGAAGGCGCTCGACGGAAAGCGTATCGCCGGCGCGGGACTCGACGTGACAAACCCGGAGCCGCTTCCCAAGGGGCACGCCCTGTGGAGCTTCGACAACGTAATCATCACGCCGCACGTCGCCACCGTATCCGACGGTTTGGCCGAGCGGCAGCGCGAGTTGATCGTCGACAACGTGGCGCGTTTCGCGAAGGGCGAGCCGCTGCGGAACGTCGTGGACAAGATCAAAGGCTACTGACAAGCCGGGCCGCGGGACAGGCCTCCGGAGCCAATCGAATGCCGCGGCGGGGCCGCGGAAGGCTACCTGACACGGCCAGGTTCTCGTATTCGATCTTGTTCGTTCATGACATCCCGGAAAATTTGACGCCCTACCCCGCCTCGTCGGGTCAACAGCCTCGACTTCTTCATTGTGAGTTTCGATCTCGCGGCTCCGAGCCGCGGCCATCTTAGCTCTGTGCTATTTTCATGAGGTTTCGCGCGCCGCTGGCCCACGGACCAGTTTCGGACATACAATAGCCTCCATGTTCCTAACCCGCCGTTCCTTCCTTTCCGCGACTGCGACCGCCGCCCCACACTTGTTGCTAGGCAAGAAAACCGCGCCGGAGAAACCGCATATCCTCTTCATCGCCGCTGACGATTGCAACAGCAACCTCGGATGTTTTGGGCACCCCATCGTAAAGTCGCCGAACGTCGACCGCATCGCATCGATGGGAGTTCGCTTCGAGCGTGCTTACTGCCAGTTCCCGTTGTGCGGCCCCAGCCGCACTTCCTTGCTCAGCGGACTTCGACCGGACTCGACGAGAATTTTCGAAAATCAAATCGCGATTCGCGACACCCGTCCCGACGTGACCACGCTGCCGCAACTGTTCCGCCAGAACGGCTACACCTCGCACCGCTTTGGCAAGATGTACCACATGGACGTTCCCGCATCGGTCGGTACCAACAAGTGGGACGATCCGCCATCGTGGGACGTCGCCGTCAGTCCGCCGGGCAAGGAGCAACACACCGAAGGCGGCCGCCACTCCATCAAGACGAGCGGCGGCGCGTCCTGGGAATGGATCTCATTCAATGGCGACGGAAAGGATCAGGCGGACGACCGCGCCGCCGAACTCGCCATCGAAACGTTCGAGACCAACCACGGCAAGCCGGTGTTCATCGGGCTGGGCTTCCTGCGTCCACACGTGCCGAACGTTGCCCCATCGCGGTTCTTCGACATGTACCCTCCGAACACGGTTCATCCCGTGGTGAACCCTTCGAACGATCGCGACGACATTCCCAATGCCAGCGAAATCGCCATCAACACTCGCGCGAACGACATGGGCATGGACGAGAACGCCAGACGGGAGGCGATCCGTTCCTATTACGCGTCCATATCTTACATGGACTGGCAGGTTGGGCGTGTGCTGGCCGCACTCGACAAGCTCAAGCTCATGCAGAAGACCGCGATCGTATTCTGGGGCGATCACGGCTATCATCTCGGCGAACATCACCGCTGGCACAAGCGGAGTCTGTTTGAAGAGTCCGCGAAGGCCCCGCTGATCGTTGCGGGTCCGGGGCACAAAGCGCGCGGTAAGGCATGCCGGTCGCTCGTCGAGTTCATTGACATCTATCCGACGGTGGCGCAACTTGGCGGAATGCCGCTGCCACCCCATCTCGAAGGGCAGAGCCTGGTACCCTTGCTCGACAATCCTTCGCGGGACTGGAAAGCGGCCGCGTTTACGCAGATGGCCGCTGCGGGGGGCATCGTCGGACGCGCCGTACGCACAGCTCGCTACTGCTATATCCGGTGGACCGGGCCGTACCCTGACGAAGAACTGTTCGACCACAAGACGGATCCGAAGGAATACACGAACCTTGCCAGAAGCGCCGAACACGCCGGCCTGCTGGAGAAAATGCGCGGCACGCTTGATCGCGGTTGGACCGCAGCTAGGGCGAAGGCGTAGCAGCCCGTGGTTTAAGTAGCCCTTTTTAGGCCGCGCGGCTATCGTATCCGGGCCGGGAAAAATCGCACCGGTTCGGCTGCCGTTTGGAAAATCGGCTTCGGAACGGTTCTCCAGGCCCGCGAACGACCGTTTGAGCGATCACAGAGAGCATTTGAGCGGCAAAAATGACAATCCCGCGATCCTGAAGGCCTCGCGGAGTTCCCACTCCCAGTTGGCGCCTCATGAGCATTCCCGGATTGAACGCTCCGGCATGGACAATCAGACGCTTGAGAATGTTGTTGTGCCCTCTAAGATGAGTTCGTCTCATGCCGCCGGTTTCGTACATGTGCGCGAAGCTTCGCTCTACCCTTCTCCCCACGTTGCTTCAATAACCGTTTGCCCCGTGCTCCCCGAATCCGCCGCCGATTTCCGTACACCTCTGCCTGCTCGACTTTCTTCCTTCCTACTTGCGCCTTCCCCGATCCGGTTCGGGAACGTTGCTGCGCACCCCCACTTCCTTCAGGTCCTTCATGACCTCATTGCTGTGATAGCCTTTGTCCGCCACCAACTCCGCAGGCCCTTCCGGATTCACGATCTCGCCCACTTCTTCGCTGTTCACCACTTCGGCGATTTCCGCAATTTGCATCCCTGCCTCGGTCAACGTTTCCACGTACGTTGTCGTGTCCCCTTGATCGGCTCCCTGCAGCGTCACCGCTTCCGTTCTACGTCCGCTTGAACGAGTTGTTAGACAGCAAAGCCTTTGATCGTTTCGTGGAAGGGGAGTGCAGGGAATTCTACGCGAGCAAGATGGGCCGCCCCAGTCTCACCCCCGGAATCTATTTCCGTCTCCAGAATTGTCCAATGCGAAATGAGCCTGAAGGAGGAGTTCGTTTCCAATGCGGAGTGAGCCTGAAACCAAAGCGTAGGATGCTGCGGAGGAATGACACTACGCATGGAGAACTTAGAACGGCTCACGCTAGCCGAGATGG
>SYKU01000115.1 GCA_005808865.1 Acidobacteriota bacterium | reverse complement strand
GCGGCAAGTGCGGCAAGCGATCGACGACTTTGTTGAAGTCTACAACGAAAAGGCAGCGCCGTTTGAATGGAAGAAGGCAGTCGTGTTCCCTTCCGGCCCCAAAGCCAAGTACTCTGACTTATGCAACTAGGTACTAGAGCTGCGAAGTCGGCATTTGACGAGTCGAAGTCGAGCATTCCCCGCTGCCCCGAAACGAACGACCCTGCCAGATTCGCCGCAGCATCGGACACGTGCTGCCCCGCATTCAGGCGGACATTCCTTGTACCGATATCCTGGCCGTTCCCGTTGCGCGCCGTGATTGTCACATCGCCGGCCGTGGGACTTGTGTTAACGATGGCGAGAGTTGTGACGTATCCGTCGGCGTTGTCGAACGGAATGGAAAAGTGGCGTCCCCCGCGTTCCATGGGTACGGTGGCTTCGAAGCTGAGTCCCGCCGGGTCTCTCTGCCGAAATACCGCTTGACCACGCACGCTCGGGGAGCTTACCGCAAGCTCCGCATATCCCGTAACCGTATTCCGGCCCAAATCCTCGACGGTCTGATAGGAAACGCTGCCTCCCGGTGGGATCGTAACCGCGAGCCGGTCGTCCGTCCGAGGCGCGTCGGTGGAGCCGAGGCGTCTAAGCGTCAGGGTCAGCGGAAGCCCGTTATCGTCCCGGAAGACCAGGAGAAGCGAAGCGGAGGCATTGTTGCCGGTATTCACGAGCACAATCGTCGTGCTCCATGCGCCGTAGGCGGCGATATGGGACATGACTGGATTTGTGGCGACCGCGCCGACCTGCGAGATCGTGAACGTCTGACCCGCGGCAACAATCCTGCCCGACCGCGCGGCTCCCTGGTTTGCGTCGTAGTTATAGATCACTCTGCCTTGGCCTATGCCGGTCGCGCCCGAGGATATCGTGATCCATGAATCCTGAGACGCAGCCGTCCAGGAGCAGGCTGGCGCCGTATTGACGACGAAGCTGCCGGACGCCCTTAGGGCGGTTACGCTCGCTGAAGACGGACTGAGGGTGTATATACAAGGCAAGCTGCTAACCGTCAGTCTTACTTCAAGCACGGAACGATTATTAGGGTTGCCGGGCTCGTAAACCTGGATGTATCCTACGTATGGATCCGCCGAGACCTGCAGTCCGGTAAAATCTGCAGAAATCTGGATCAAATTCCTTGCGCTGTTGCCGGTTTGACCTTCCAAAGGCGCTACCTTAAGCCAAGATCTGCCATCCACGGTCTCAGGCGCCACTCTGAACACCCTGATCAGGCTCGCCGCGCCGATGTCGTTGTAGTCCACCAGAACCCTGGCGCTTTGGGCGTTCTGGCTGAGTCGCACAGGGTCGAAAATCTCATTGTTGTCAGCTGCATTTTGGAAGCGATACTGCTTGTCTTGTGGCGTAAGCGCCAACACAACGCCCACCCTAGAGGGAATTGTGGCTGCCCCATTCACCAGGACACGCAGGGATGCGAGGTATTTCCCGCGCGGGAGGTTTCCCGGCGCAGCAGTCGCGGTAATGGTAAGCCCGCTTACCCTCGCATCCAACCATCCTTGTACTGGCGGCCCTTCAGGGATTCCGGAATAGGAGATCGAAACCGTGATGACCGCGTTCGCCGGAGCGTTACTTACGGTAAACGTTGTGGCATCTGGCAGTCCGCCTTCCTCCACGAAGATTGTCGCACTCGCGGGCGCCACGCGAGGGAGCGGCGGCGATTGCCCATGCACAAGCGCCTGCCCCAGTAACACCATGATCAGACACGCGGACCTGATGGAAACGAGCGGCAGCCGGGCTACGGTCGTCATTGCATCCCTCTTGTCCAGGGTACTCCAAGCCAGGATATTCCGGAACGAAGCCACAAGTCTGAACGCGTTGCGGACAGTGAGGCGTGCCGACGGCGAGGTCAAAGTGCGCGGAGAATCGAGGAATGGGGAAGTTTCCTGCGGAAGCCGAACCGAGTCCGGGCCCAGACGAAGCGCGTCAGCGACCAAACGGCCATCTTAGCTGCGGTTCAGCGCTTCAGCGGTGAGCCCGTTTCCAATTCGCCGTTTTAATTTAGGGTGAATGCCGGGCGATGCCTGTGGACGGACTGCGGCGTCAGCCGAGCTGTGCCACGGGTGAGAGCAAAAGAGCGCTACCGGAATCACCGTGAGCGCCCCAACTGATAGACCCCGCCATCGGCGAGGATGGCTTCCCCCGTCATCGAAGTGGCCTCGACCGCCAGGAAAAACACGATGCCTGCAACCTCCTCGACCGTGACAAGCCGGCCTACCGGCGTTATCGCCTTCGCGTGCTCGAAAGCTTCCTCCGGCCATCCCGCGAAACGTGTGCGGATCAGACCAGGGCAGACGGCGTTCACGCGGATCTGGGGCGCGAAAGCACGTGCCAGCGACTTCGTCATCGAAACCATCGCGGCCTTCGAGGCGGCATAGACGATCGAGCTTCCGGCCGAACTGAACGCCGCAGCCGACGCCACATTCACAATGGCCGGCACAGGGGATTTCTTCAGCAGCGGCATGGCGGCGCGAACGCAGTAAAAAGCGCCCCGCAGATTTGTGTCAAGCGTCCGGTCCCAGATTTCGTCCGTGAGGTCTTCGAGGTTGTTGTGGGGTATCCGTGTGCTCCAACCCGCGTTGTTGACCAGGATGTCGAGCCTGCCAAAGCGCGTTTCGATGTCCGAGATCATCGCCTTCACGCTGGCTTCGCTCGTAACGTCGGCCTGTAGGGCGATCGAGCCGGACCCTGGTCTGGCCGCATCGATCTCGCGAACAGTCGCTTGCGCGTCGTCTTGAGAGCGGGCGTAATTCACTATCACCGCCGCGCCCTCGCATGCGAAGCGGAGCGACATCGCCCGCCCCATCCCAGTACCGCCTCCTGTAACCAGGACTACCTGATCCGTTAGCCGCATTAGCTAACAGTTTACATAATCCCCGTCCCCAGGTTCGCGAGGTCCGGATGAACGATGGACAGTTTTCCGGGCCCGAGAGGCTGCCCCATCTTGTGGGCGCTGATCGCAAGATCGAATCGGTCCCGCGCGCCTGTCTTTTCGAAGATGTGCATAAGATGCACCTTGACAGTGCCCGTGGCAATCTTGAGCGCGGCTCCGATTTCCTTGTTCTTCATGCCACGACAGATCAGTTCCATGATCTCGCGCTCACGCGCCGTAAGGCGAGGGGTAAGACGGGACTGCGTCTCCTCGCCAGGCACCGCCGCTGGATCGGCGGCGGATGAACTTTCAATCCAAATTCCCCCCTTTCCAACCGCCCTCACGCAATCAAAAAGGTGCGAAACGGGCTGCGTCTTTTTCAAGACCCCTCGCGCACCACCTTGAAGCGCGCGGAACGACTCAGCCTCGCTCCACTGCGTCACCCACAGCACGCATTGGCTTTCGGGCGCTGCCGTACGAAGATGGTGAAGCAGATCGTGAGTGGCTCCTGTCCCGGGGCTTGCATCTATAAGGGCGACGGCCGGGCCAAGCGCGGCGACCTGCTCCGCGACGTTCCGGATCTCGCTGGTAAATCCCGCAAGCCGAAGGTCCTCGCAGGCAAGAAATGCGGCCTTCAGCCCCTCAATCACAATGGGTTGTGCGTCAAAAGCGAAAACTGGAATTGGTTTCACAATGTCCCCCGATAAAATGATCGGTGGACCAGTGGAAAATCTTTATTGCAGGCGGGGCCGGTTTTGCTCGTTCATCACAAGGCCGTCAAAAATGGCGAGCACCTGTTTCCGGTAGCTATAGACGCGTTGCAGAGACTCCCGGAACGTTGGCTCAAAATCGCGGGCTTTCATCCATTTGTCGAGCATGTTGCGCGGGACGTCGATATCGTGGCGCAACTCCTCCGCGGCGTGGCCCCTCAGGAACAAGCCGTAGAAAAAGGCCGCTTCCCTTTGCGGCGCGAGCGGATCGGCTTCGTCGGCGGCAGTCATGACACTTTATCGACAAAATGCCAGTATAAACGCAGGGCCGCGACTTGGGCAAGGCCTGTGAATCCCAACTAAACTGCGGTCCGAATGCCGCGCGAGTCCGGATCGGCGGGCGCCGAGCTGCCGGATACCCGGAACCAGGCTACTTCGAACGCACCCGATCGAGTCGCTCGAGGTGCAGCTTGCGTTCGTCGCTTTCATTCTTCTGGAACAGTTGATTCTCTTTGTCGGCGAGCTCGGCTTTGCCCATCCGGCGGTAGAGGCGGGCTAGAACATAGTGCAGCCGGTTGAGGGATGGGTCCAGTTCCAGCGCCTTGTGATATTCAAGAAGGGACTTCTCCAGCTCTCCACCGAGTTCGTGCGCGCGCGCCAGATCCGCCCACGCCTCTGCGTCATTCGGGTTGATTTTCAGGGCCTCAGTCAGGTACGGCAACGCTTTATCGGGCTCGCGGATCTGTACGTAGATCTTTCCGATGCGAGCCTTCGCCCCGCTCGAAAGCGGATTCAGATCGAGTTCGCCTTGACATGCTTCCAGCGCTTCCTTATGGCGCGAGTTCGAGAGATGGAAATCGGCGAGGTACAAGCGCACCTCGGGTTGCTTGGGGTCCGCTGCGATCGCGGCATCGTACTCTTCCAGAGCTTCTCTCTTCCCCTCGGCGTCCAAGGCCCGGGCCTTTACGAAGTGCGCGCGTGCCGAACGCGGATGCTCGTCGAGCAGCCTTTGAAAGTAGGTCAGCGAGAGTTGCTGAAAGACCTCCCACCGCAGGAACCGCACGTCAGGTTGCGGCGCGGCCTGAACGGCGCGCCTCCGGAGGATCTTTTCCGCGCTAGCGTAGTCGTCGAGCCACACGAACGCCGTCGCCATCAGGTAATCGCGTAACCAGTCGCCGGGCGCAGGAGGGATGCCCTCGAGTAACGGGATCGCCTCCTTCATCTGGCCGTCCAGGAGGCGTTTGGCCGCCTGCTTCCACTTTCCGGTGCTGTCGCGAGCCAGTTTCGTTCGCAGCAGGGAGTTCACGGACTGATTCAGCAGCGGCAGCGGAGGGAGGTCACCCGCATTCACTGGCGGCAATTCGTTGAGGCGCCTCTCATAATCCACGCTGACCCCGAGGTTAGCCAACTCTCTGCGGGGCAGCGAGGAAGGGTCGAGAGCCGCGCTCGCGTCGCGCGGAGCCAACTGCCGGTAACGGTCGAGCGCCAGTTGCGCGGCGTCGGTTTGCCCGAGAATCGTCAGCACACGGGCCAACGGATAGAAGATCGCCGCGTTGCCCGGGTCCGCCCGGGCCGCATCCAGATACTCTCTCGCCGCGACCTGAAAGAAGCCCTGGCTGTCCAGGATCTTCGCGGTGAGGTAACTGTCGTAAAGGGACTGGGGATATTCGACGATGAGCGACCTGCCGATCCGGTTGGCAAGCTTCTGGTAGCAGTCGCCGAGCAGATACAGGTCGTTGCTCGGATCGCCGGATTTCCCCAGCGCGGACCGAAGGTGGTCCGCCGCGGTTTCGTAGTTGCCCAACGCGCTTTCTGCCATGGCGAGGAAGCGAGCCGAGTCAGCACCTGGCTTCAGCTTGTGCGCTGTTGTCAGATATGGCAGGGCCTTGTTTGGCTCCTCCAAATACAGGTAAGAGCTGCCTGTGAAAAGCTGTGCGCCCACCATCCCCGGCTTCAACCTCAGACCTTGAGAGAACGTCTGGATCGCGTCCTCGTGCTTCCGTTGCAGGTAGTAAACGAGACCGAGATTCTGATAGACCTCGGGGATCAATCGAGGGTGCTTGTCCAGGATCGTGCGATACTCTTCCGCCGCACGGTCCAGGTCCCCCGCGGCCTCGGCTTGCTTCGCCGCAACAAAATGTGCCTCGATGAAGGCTTGGGCCGCTTCCGGTATCGGAGCTTGCTGGCCGCGCAGCGGCAGCATTGCCAGAACGAACAAGGTGGGTAACTTCGCCGAGGTCATCGGATCACCGGCTCCCGTCCCGCACGATTCGAATCCAGTGGTCCGCGAACTCCGAGTGAAGCATCACTCTTTGCCTGGGCATATGGCAGGATGCGCAGTTGTTTCGCGACACCTTGCACACTTTCTCCGAACCGGCCTTGTGACAGGCGCCGCATGCCGCGTCATAATGACGAGCCGGCTCTCTGCCGCTGGCGTGCGGGTCGTGGCACTGGGTGCACCTGAGCCCGTCGGCCGCTTCGTTGAAGCATCGGCTCAACACAAGCCGCTGGCTCGCGAAACGAACCGTGAGCGGATTCTGTTCCACAGCCCGGATCGCGGCGAAGTCGTTGTCGGCGGGAGGGCGTCCATGGCAGGCGCCGCAAAGGCCGGCCTGGCGGAAGGCGTCGAGTTTTCCGGGATGGAATATCTTGCCGGCGGCGCCCGCCGCACGTGCATGTTCCTGGCCTGGTCCGTGACAGCGCTCGCAGCGGACGCCCATTTCCGCCCTCGAAGGGGCCGGATCGTCGCCGTTGAACCGGGTGGTGTGGCATCCGAAGCAGCGGGCTCGGTCGTGCTTGTCAAGTGTTCGGCCAAGCGCTTCGACCGGATTGACGGGTGTTTTCTCGCTTGCGCCAGTCGTCAGGTCGAAGCCGCCGAGCGACCGGTACCAGCTCAATCGCCCCTCCACGAACTGGCCATCGCGAAGACCGACCGGCGTGATTCCCTTCGTGCCCCCGCCGAATGCCCATCGGAGCGTCAGCACCGCCTCCCCCGGCGGTCCGCGGGAAATCAGATCGACGTTCCCGTCGGGCCGCGGCTGCAGCAACAATTCGCCGGATACGGCGGGGTCCGGGCGGCGATACGGGAGCCGCGACGTGAATTCAGATGCCTCGCTGATTGGGCGCAGCGACGCAGAGTGCGCGCTGCGTTCCTGCCGCGCGTGGATGTCCGCGTGGCAGCCCGCGCAAACACGGGAGCCTGCGTAGGCGGATTCCTGCGACCAGAATCGCTCCGGATTCCACAGCGTCTGGGCATTGGCCGCCGCCGCACCGAGAATCATCGAGCATCCTGCCAGCGTCACGAGAACCTCTGCGACCTGACTATGCCGTGACCTTCTTTGATGAAGATCAAGCGGTCTCCCTCCACATCGCGAAGTGATTCCTTGCGTCCCGACGGCCAGGCGATCTCGACAAGATCGGCCTTGCTGCTTTCGCCCAGTCCGAAGTGCAGGCGGAGATCGTTAACAGAGTAGTAACTCGACTGGCTCTCGACCCCCTGCACTTGCCGCCGGGAACCGCATCGCACCAGCACCCGCGCTCCGATGGCGGTGCGATTGGAGACGGTCCCGGTGAGTTTGACTTTCAGCCAATGATGCCGCGAACTCGAATCGCAACGCAGCAGGGAAGGCGGCGCGTTCATGTTCATTACGAGAACGTCCATGTCACCGTCGTTGTCGAAGTCGCCGAACGCACATCCGCGGCTTGAGAAAGGAACAGTAAGCCCGGGACCGCATTTTTCCGTGACGTTCTCGAACTTACCGTTGCCCAGGTTGCGGAACAGCACGCGCGGACCTTTGAACGGATAGTCGACATTGGAGCGCTCCAACTCCGGATAAACGTGCCCGGTGACGTACAGGAGGTCCGGCCACGTGTCGTTGTCGAAATCCACCAGTCCGACGCCCCACTGCACGTATTTCGTGATCACATTGAGCCCCGCTTGGATGGAAGCGTCGGCAAAGTATCCCGCTCCGTCGTTTCTGTATAGAGCGGGAATCTCGTCGGCGAAGAGCGTTTTCACGATATCGATCCGCCCGTCACCGTCGTAGTCAGCGATGGCTACGCCCATCCCGGACTGCTCGCGGCCGTCCTCGCTGTAGGCGACTCCGCGCTCGACGGCCAAGTCCTTGAACGTCCCGTCCCGGTTGTTCCGGTAAAGGATACTGGGAGTCGAATCACAGACCACATAGATATCCTGCCAGCCGTCGTCGTCGAAGTCCAGGGTGGTCGCCGTCATTCCGTAGTAGCCGGCGGGCTTGTGGACGCCCGACTTCTCGCTGACGTCCGTGAATGTGCCGTCGCCGTTGTTGTGGTAAAGATAATTCCGCGTTCCTTTCAATCCGCGCGGTCCGCAATGAACTGGGATGCCCTTGTAGGTGCAGTTCGTTCCTTTTTCCGGAACCGCCAATTCGTCCAGGTTGATATCGATGTAGTTACTGACGAGCAGGTCCAGCTTGCCGTCGCGATCATAGTCGACGAAGGTGCACCCGGCGTTCCAACGCCGGGGCTGACCGCCAAGACCGGCCTTCGCCGTGACGTCTGTGAATGTGCCGTCGCCGTTGTTGTGATAGAGCACGTTCTGGCCCCAGTACGTGATGAACAAGTCGTCGAAGCCATCGTTGTCGTAGTCGCCGATGCAAACCGCGCTGGCCCATCCGGAGCGAACGAGTCCCGCCCGCGCCGTAACATCGGTGAACGTGCCGTCCCGGTTGTTGCGATAGAGGTGATTGGTGGGCTCTTTCCCTTTCGGAAATCCCTCGAGCCGCCATCCGTTCAGCACCAGAATATCGAGCCAGCCATCCTGATCGTAGTCATAGAACGCCACACCGCAGCCGTTCGTTTCGACGATATACTTCTTGGCGGTGATGCCGCCATAGACGATCTCATCCCGCAGTCCGGCGGAGCGGGCGACATCCACGAAGCGGACCGGATACGGCGGCGGCGAGGCCCCCATCGCGGCGGCCGCCGGAATCAGCCTCAGAAAGTCTCGTCGCGTGCAGGCCATGTCACGGTCCGCCGGGTTTGTTCGAATCCGTGATGCCCTTGCCCTCGGTGACGGTCACGAACTCGTTCGCCTTGACGCCGGTCACGGTCTCGCGAGAGCCGGCGTACGGCCACTGGATCTCGACCCGTTCGATCGCTGTAGCTCCGCCCAATCCGAAGTGCAGGCGGAAGTCGCTGTGCGAAAGATACGTCGAACCGGACCGGACTTCCTTCACTTGCCGCCGGCCGCCGGCAACCACCGTGACGCGCGCGCCGATCGCGCTCCGGTTAGACTTGACGCCCACCAGACGAACCGAAACAAAGGTGCTCGCATTGCCGCCCTCGTTGCGCAGCAGACTGGGAGTCTCGTTCATGTTGTTCAGGAACAAGTCCACGTCTCCGTCGTTATCGTAGTCGCCGGCCGCCAGGCCGCGGCCCGCGTGCCGCGCGGTGACTCCCTGGCCCGAAGATGCCGTCACGTCTTCCATTGTCTTCCCGTCGAGGTTCCGGTAGAGAAGACTGTTCTGACGATACCAGGAATCCGGCGCCTTCTTTTCCAGTTCCGGGTAGACGTGGCCGTTCACCATGAAAATGTCAGAGCGGCCGTCGTTGTCGTAATCGAGGAAGGCGACGCCCCAGCCCATGTACTTCGTGTTCTTGGCGACGCGGCTGCGATGCACGTAATCTTCGAACGATTCGTCTCCGTTGTTCCGGTAGAGGTTGGGCGTGTCGTCGATGAAGTTGGTCTTCACAAGATCGAGCCAGCCGTCGCCGTCGAAGTCGCCCGCGGCCGATCCCATGCCGGACTGGGCGCGGCCGTCTTCGCTGTAGGCGACCCCGGCTTCGACGCCCGTTTCGGTGAACGTTCCATTGCCGTTGTTGCGGAAAAGCAGGCTCGGCTGAGAGTCGACGGCCACGTAGATGTCGAGCCATCCGTCGTGATTGAAGTCCAGCGTCGTCACCGAGAGCGAATAGCGCCCGCCGGCGGCCGCGATTCGGGAAGATTCGGAAACGTTGCGGAACCTGCCGCCACCTTCGTTGTGGAAGAGCTGATTGGTTCCAGCAGGCAGGCCAATGGGGCCGCAGAGCACGTCCACTCCGCGCCAACGGCAGTTGGGAGAGACTCCGGGCAAGGGAATCTTCTCCCGGTCGAAGACAATGTAGTTGGCGACAAACAAATCCAGCTTGCCGTCGCGATCGTAGTCGAGAAACGAGCATCCGGTGGACCAGCGCGTTTCCTGCCGCAAGCCTGCCGATTCGGTCACATCCCGGAAGGCGCCTTCCCCGGTGTTGCGGTAAAGGTGATTTTGCCCGTAGTAGGTAACGAAGAGATCGTCAAACCCGTTGTTGTCGTAGTCCCCGGCGCAGACACCCTGTCCCCAACCGGCCTGACCTAGTCCGGCCTCTTTTGTGACGCGCTCGAAGGAGCCCTTGCCGTTGTTCCGGTAAAGTTGGTTGGTGGGCTCCCGGCCCGGCGGGAATCCCTCCAATCGGGAACCACTCACGAAGAAAGCATCGAGGTCGCCGTCGTTGTCGTAGTCCAACAGCGCGACGCCCCCGCCGAGCGTCTCCAGAATGTACTTCTTCATCTCGTCACTGCCGCAGTGAAAGACGTCGGTCAGCCCCGACTGTGCGGCGGTGTCCACGAATCGCGGATAGCTGCCGCTCGCCCAGGCCGCGGCGATCAGGGACGTCGCCGTCAAGATGGCGCCACGGGTCGGGCCGGAAGCGGCCCTCATCTAGAATTCGATCCGGAGCTTTAGCTGGACCTGTCTCGGTCCGTTGTGCTGCACGGGCGTGATTTCACCGAAGTTCGCAGCAGCTACGTTACCTCCCGATGTGCCGTACTCCCATGTGTGGCGGTTCAGGATATTGAAGAATTCCGCTCCCAATCGGGCGCGAATCCGGTCGCCCAAGACCGGAAAAGTCTTCGTGATCGACAGGTCCTCGTTGTGGATTCCGCATTGTCTAGCGGCTTGGTCCGTGTTGGGGGCGTTTCCAATCTGGTAATCGCCTTGCGGCTGGAACCCGAGCGGACGGCCGGTGCGCACGGCCTGAGCCGGGTTGCCCGCGTTGAACAAAAAGTTACGCGAGGGATTGCCGAAGACCAGGTCTCCGCAGCCCAGACTGCTTCGAATGGGCACGCCTGCCACCCGATCGGCTCGCGCACCGATGGTCGGGATGCCCACCGAAAGGCTGCCGCCGATCCCCAGGGGCGTTCCACTCTGGTATTGATGAATGCCCGAAACCGTCCACCCGCCGAGCACCGAGTCGACCGCTTTGCCGGCGCTAGCCAGATACTTCCTGCCCTTGCCGAAGGGGAGTTCGTAGGAGTAGGCCAGCACCAGCCGCTGGGGAACGTCGAAGCGCTGAATCGACTTCTCGAGCCGGCGGTTGTAGGAATCGCGCGGGCTGCTGCCGAACGCGCCGGGCGCCCAAGTGGTGTCGGTCAGGTATTTCGAGATGGTATGGCTGGCCAGGAACGAGAGGCCCGAGGAGAACCGCTTCTGCGCCTTGAAGACCACCGCGTGATAGGTGCTGCCGGTGTGATTCGAGGCGTCCTCGTTGATCCCGGTGTACTGCGGGTAGGGCAGCAGGGCGCGCCACAGGGCAAATTGCTCGTCGAACTCGGGGAACGGCTTCCCGAAACCGCGTGCACGCACCTGCGGCGAATTGAGCGGCTCGTTGAGCAGGGCGCCCAAGCCGCGGAATTGCGGCGCGAGTTGGTTGATGGGTAAGTGGTCGGAGGCGTGGCGCATGCCGTTGTAGAGCCACGTGACTTCACCGACCACGGCGCCAGGCAACTGACGCTGGAACCCGCCGCTCGCCATGTACAGTTCAGGCGCGCGACCGATTCCCTCGCGGCGCTGATAGGCGTACGCCTGACCATTCCGGAACGCCGGATCGGTGTTCGGAACCGTTCCGAGTACATCCTGGGGAAATGGCTGGTCCCAACTATAGTAGAGCCCGAATGGATCCGTGGGCGGCAGCGGCGACCCTTGCGTCAGGAATCCGGTGCGATCCGCGAAGTTGGCGTTCGCGTTTTGAATGCCTTGATAGATGATTCCGGCAAACCCTCGAAACACCGTGTTGGAGTCGATCTGGTAGGCAAATCCGAGCCGGGGCCCGAAGTTCTTCCAGTGGATCACACCAGGCCGCGTAAGACCGTTGCGACCGGGGCCCTTCCCGTAGAATGTCAAAGCTCCGAAACGGCCCGTTGCGCCCGGATTCGGCCGGTCGGGATCGAATCCCGTGATCTGACTGTGCAATTCGGTGTAGGGAACGTTGAGATCCCAACGCAGACCGAGGTTTAGCGTAAGCTTCCTCGAGATTTTCCAGTCATCTTGAATGAAGAAGCCCGCGTAGGTCTCTCTCGGACCCAGAATCTGCGGACGGCCCACAGTGGCTTGCCCGGGATATCCGAGGAAATAACTGGCGAATGTCTCGCCCCCTGTGTTATTGGTGTCCGCTGTCGCGCCCGCGGTGAACAGGTAGCTGCCAGAAGCGCTCGCGATAAACGTTCCACCCTGACGGTTTTGGTTCTGGTTATAGCGAATCAGTTGATTGCCAAACTTGACATTGTGCGCGCCCCTCACCCACAGCAGCGAGTAGTTGAACGTCGACACCAGGCCTGCGTTCTGGCTGACCGGAAGCTGCGAGCAGAGTTGAAGATTGGTGGGCCGGTCAAACCAGATTTCAGGACACTCGGGGCTGAACGTACCCTTCAGTCCGGACGCTTGGCCCAGATTCTGCCCCAGGCTGTTGTTCCGCGAACCGGCAACGTTACGATTGACGCCTAACAGAACCTGTTGGATCAGGTTGGGGCGATAGTTGTGGTTCCAGTCGAGTCGCACACGGTTCATCTTGTTTACGCTGCTCACCCCCCAGATGAGGCCCGCTGGATTTCCGCCTACATTCGCGACGTCGGTCCACTGATAGAAGCCGGAGAGGCGATCGCGATCACCGATGTACTGGTCGCCCCGGACCGAGAAATCCCAGGTATCCAGCACGGAGCGCGCACTCCCCACGAAGTTATTGTTCGAGCCGGGGCTGGTGGGGTTCGGCAACCGGTCGAGAAAGAATTTCGACACAGGACTCAAGCGGCTGGACGGAATGCGGTTGCCCGGGAAGAGCCGTCTACGCCGTTGGCCGCCTGCATCGGTGAAGGGGTCGAGTACGTCGTAGACCGGATTCAGGTCCGAGGCGCTGAAATCCCCCTGACGCATGGCCTGCGTAGGCAACGTCCTCACGGTGGAAGCAGCCAAAGTGCGCAGCTTATAACCGGTCACGTTAGCCCAGAAGAAGGATTTGTTCGTGCCGTTATATACCTTGGGGATGATTACGGGGCCTCCCCCTGCCATCCCAAACTCGTTCTGCTTTCGCGGATCGCGTCTGGCCGCCTGCCACGTGCGCGCGTCGAGTTTCTGGTTGCGCAGAAACCAGTAGGCCGCGCCGTGATACTGGTTCGTTCCGGACTTCGTCGCGAAGGTCGTCATGCCGCCGGACGAACGACCGTATTCCGCGGACATCGAATTGAGAACCATCTTGAACTCGCCGATGGCTTCGACAGAAGGAAGCTGTCCGGCACTTCCGATTTCCGACGACTGCACGTCGGCGGTCTGGCCATCCACCAGCAACTCATGCGAGTTGGTCCGTCCGCCTCCGATCGTGAGTTGCCCGATCCGGTTGACGGTCGGCGCGGTGAAGATGTAGCTAAACGGGTTGCGCTTACCGCCGCTGACGAGGTTCGGCAGATCCTGCTTGAGCTTTTCCTCGACTGCGGCGCCGATGACCGAGGTCGTGGTCTCGAGCACCACGGGTGAGGCTTCCGCCGTCACCTGCTCGGAAACCTGCGCGACTTTCAGTTCCACGTTGGCGGTGGTGGTCGTCGACGTGGCCACCTCGACTCCGTTGAGCACCGAGACCGCAAATCCGGTGGCGGTCACTCTGAGGTTGTACTTGCCGTGGGCCACGAAGGGAAACGTGTACAAGCCCTGGACATTGGACTCGGCTTGCACACTTACACCCATTTCCGGATTAGTAAGCTCCAGCTTCGCTCCCGGCACAAAGGCACCGCTCGCATCGCTGATCCGCCCGCTGATCTGACCCCTTTGGGTCTGTGCTAATGCGGGAATTAGCGCGGCTAACGCCAAGCATGCAATTTGCAACAGTCTGGTTCCCATAGCTCATCTCCTCGTCGAGTCCCTCCACCATCTCCAGCATCGTCTCTCCGTAGTCGACCTCTGTGGTGGCTGCTGAGTCAGCATAGTCCTCGTCGATTGATTTTGTCAACATGGCCTATATGGCCTATATGGGCCTATTTTAGTTCCTATTCAAGCGATCTTTAACCAGCAGTGAGAGCACGTTGGTATCCGTAATAAACGGGCCCTCGTGGCCTTGCGCCGTCAGGCTTTCCTCGGGATCCATCTCCACCAGCTTGGAGAATTTGATTGAGGTGTCCCGCTCCGCTGTTCCTGCCGCGACGCGCGATTTCAAGGCTGGCCCCTCCGCGCAGTACACAAGAATGCCGATGCTTTGCACTGCCACCCAAGAAGCTATGTCCACTCGCGCGTCGAATCGTCCATCAATGGGAAGAGACTCGGGAAGGCGCGGCTCAAGATTGCGCGCGCATCGAAAGCTGGATGAGGCGCGGGTCGCGCGCTGCGGTGGTTTGCCCGAACTGCCCGTTGATCCGCGCTCCGGCTTTAAAACCACCCGGCTGCATCGAATGAGCTGAATCGGTTAAAGGCGTTGTAAAATTGGCCGCGCGAACTGAAGCCGGAAGCGCTCGCGAACAGGGGAATGCTTGAAACCGCGACATCTCAATTGTTTCTGCGAACGCTGAAGCATTTCACCTGGCATGGCAACTCAGCGTAGGATAATGAAGATATGACGGAAAGGGAATTGATCCGGCAATGGGCGCTGACTTGGAAGGAGGTTGGCCCGGAGTTGGAGAAGATTCGTATGCGTGAGGTTCGCGACGAAGACACGCTGCTGTCGCTGAAGCTTTTGGCGCCTGCCTTCGATCACGCAGCGCGCACCCATCCGCCAGACGAATCAACGGGGTTAGTCGAGATGCAGCGCCATTTGGCGAAGCTGCGCCGATGATTGCGATTTTCCAGGCGGCCGGCGATCTTCAGGCCTTTTGCGACGAGCGCGGTTGGCGTTCGTGCTTCATCGGCGGAATCGCAGTGCAGCGGTGGAGTCAGCCGCGCGTCACGCGCCACATCGACCTCACGTTGTTGACCGGTTTCGGCCATGAACCTCCTTTCATCGAGGCCCTGCTAGCCCATTACGCCCCGCGCCTCGCTAACGCGGCGCAGTTTGCCCTCCGGTCGAGAGTTCTTCTGGTCAGGTCGCCAAGCGGCGTCGGTATTGATATCTCCCTTGGCGCGTTGCCGTTCGAACATCTTGTAGTCGAACGGGCCACGCCCTTCGAGTTCGAACCGGGTCTGGAACTCCGCATCTGCTCCGCCGAAGACTTGATGGTGATGAAGCTGTTCGCCTCGCGCGCCATCGACCTCCGCGACGCCGAAGGCATTGCCGTTCGCCACCACGGAACGCTGGACTGGCGCTACATGGAGGAGCAACTCACGCCCCTCGCCGAAGCCAAGGAAGAACCGGAGATCCTGCGGCAACTCGCCCGTCTCCGCGGCCTCGGCGCAACGCTGTAATATCGCCGCCTCGGCTTGTGCTATCCTCGTCGCTCAGTATGCTCAAATTCGCATTCCTCCTTATCGTGGCGTCCGGTTCCATGACGGCGGCCTCGAAGAAGACGGTCACGCTGGCCGGAACTGGCGTTTCGGGATTCTCCGGCGACGGTGGCGCGGGAGTCAAAGGCCAAGTCGGGAATCCCTACGGGCTGGTAACAGGTCCTGACGGCGCACTCTATATCTGCGAGGTGAACAACGACCGCGTGCGGCGGCTTGACCTCAAGACTCACAAACTCTCGACGGTTGCAGGCAGCGGAAAGAAAGGGTACTCGGGCGATGGCGGCCCCGCACTCGAAGCGTCGCTCAACGAACCGTACGAGATCCGTTTCGACAAGGAAGGCAACATGTTCTTCGTCGAAATGAAAAACAACGTCGTACGCCGCGTGGACGCGAAAACAAAAATCATCAGCACGGTGGCCGGCACGGGTTCACCCGGCTTCAGCGGTGACGGCGGGCCCGGTGTGAAAGCCCAACTGAACCAGCCTCACAGCATTGCCTTCGATCCCGAAGGCCGCCTCCTGATTTGCGACATTGCGAATCAACGGATCCGGCGTCTCGATCTGAAAACCGGAATTCTCGAAACCTATGCGGGAACGGGCGAGAAGAAACCGACGCCGGACGGCGCGCCGCTCGCGGGAACGCCGCTCAACGGGCCTCGCGCGATCGACCTCGACCGCGAAGGCAACCTCTACCTGGCGCTGCGCGAAGGCAACGCCGTCTATCGCATCGACTCGAAAACCGCACGTATCCATCACTTGGCCGGAACCGGGGAGAAAGGCTACACCGGCGACGGCGGTCCGGCGAAAGCGGCCAAGCTGAGCGGCCCCAAAGGAATCGCTTATGCGCCGGACGGCTCCGTCTACATCGCCGATACCGAGAGCCACACGATCCGCCGCATCGATCTGAAAACCGGTATCATCACCACGGCCGCCGGTACGGGAGCCCGCGGAGACGGTCCCGATGGCGATCCGCTCGCCTGCAAACTGGCGCGGCCTCACGGGATCTTTATCGATCGCAAGGGCGTGAAGTTCATCGGCGACAGCGAGAATCACCGGATTCGTCTGCTGAAATAACCGTCGCCGGTTCAGCGTGTCTGCGCGAATGCCAGCGTCCGCAGAGGAGCGCGCGCAATCTGTCCTCGCAGCGTCGCGTACCTGAGCAGCCTCGCCCCCGATCTCAATTGATCCGCCGCCGGTGGAGACAGGTCCACACGATACCAGTCCGCGCGATCTTTGTACGAATACCCGCTGTACAGAGGGTTCCCGCCGGAGCCCACGTCGATCAAAATCTGCCAGAAGCTCGTGCGGCGTAACAGCGGCTTCTTAATCGCCGCCTCTCGCGAAATCTCAATGCGGAACTTCGGTCCCGACATCACGACGAGCGTACACATTCCCGCCTGGAACGGCCGCCCCGGATCGGGGTCCGGAAAGGACGCCAGCATGCCGCGAATCCCGTCGCGGCTCGCATCCCAGCCGGCCCAGCGGAATCGCGAGGCTCCGCTCACAAGCGTTCCGCGAAGCAGCAGTTCGTGAACCCGCTCCTCGTCTTTACCGGTGATTCCCAGCATGTGTTCCATCAACTCGCGCAGGGGCAGGTCCTGCACGACCACCGGTGTGAGGGAGATGGATTCCGCTGCCTCCGTGCTGAGTTTCACTCGAATGGTTTCAGGGAGAGACATCTTGCTTTCCTTCACGCTAGCATGGGGGGTGACCTCACTGGAGAAAGTTGAGACCGAACTCGCCCGTTATGAACACGCGCTTATGGATTTTTCCGCGCGCGACAACAAGGGCGCGATTGAACTTGTAATCGAGCTGAAGAACCGGACGCTTGGCCTTCACACCTACTACGCGCCCATCCACGAGCGCGACATCGAACACACGCAGTTTCCCTGGACCCTCCAACGATACCTCTACGATTGCCTGCACGACTACGTGGTCGAGATGTTCGTCCACACTCCTCAGAGCCGGGACTGAACAGGCGCCGTGACTCCTCTCACAGAAATCCTCCGCGCCGAGATCACCAGAAGCGGTCCGATCCCCTTCCGGCGCTTCATGGACGCCGCCCTTTATCATCCCGAATACGGTTACTACCGCCGCCACCGCGAAGTCTTCGGCAAGGGTGGCGACTTTTTCACAGCTTCGCAGCTCCAGCCCGTCTTCGGGATTTTGATCGCTCTCCGGATTCGTTCCTTGCGAGGTGCGATGGAGGATCCGGAGGACTTCACGGTTGTCGAACTTGGCGCCGGAAGAGGCGACATGGCCGAAGCTCTCTCGGAATTTCGTTACGTTCCGGTCGATGTTGACCGTGGCGCGCTGCCTGGAGCTTTTCGCGGCGTGGTCTTCTCGAACGAGTTCTTCGACGCGCTACCGGTCGATGCCGTCGTGATGCGCAGGGGAGTTCCGCGGCAGATGCTGGTTCGCTGGAACGGGGATCGCTTCGTCTGGATTGAGGGTGATGACGCCGGAGACGCGGTCCGGAACTATCTCTACGAGTTTTTCCCGCCGCTTGAAGAGGATCAGATCGTGGAAGTATCCTTCGACACGCTCGCCTGGATTGAGCGGATCGCCTCAAGTCTTCAATCCGGGTTCGTCTTCACAGTCGATTACGGGTACACCCGCTCCGAGCTTCGCCGTTTTCCTCGCGGCACACTGATGAGCTACCGCGCGCACCGCGCCGACAGTGACGTCCTGCTCGACCCGGGCGAACGCGACATCACGGCGCACGTCTGCTTTGCCGCGCTGGAAAAGCATGGAGCTCAGCATGATCTCACCGTGATTCGACGTGAGACACTGGCCCGCACACTCCTCGACGCGGGAGAGAGTGATCAGTTCGAGGCTGTGCTCACAGGCGGCCAGGAGCGCGCACAACAACTGAAGACGCTTCTGTTCGGCATGGGAGAGACGTTTACGTCGCTGCTTCAGCGTAAGGGAAGGTAGTGCGGGGCTGGCAGCCCTGCAAACGCGACGCCGACAGCACCCCACACGTAACGGTAAGCTGAAGCGCCTCGACACAGAGCAAAAAAAAAGGCCCCGAGAAGCTCGGGGCCCATCCTTGAACTGGTTCGTTCACCCCCTAACGGGGGCACCCGCCAGCTACTTCTTTTTCTTCGGAGCTGCTTTCTTCTTCGGAGCTGCTTTCTTAGCTGCGTTCTTCATCGTGTGAATCTCCCTAACATCAAAATTTTGCGATTCGAAAATCGCAATGTGATCCATATATAAAATGGATCGCGAATAAAGTCAAGAGAAAAATGCATCCGAAACGAAAAATGTTCGTTCTGGTTTGGGAGAAAAGCTTCACTGACCCCAGACTCGTCCGTTCGGAATGAGCGCTTGACCCCAGACCGCGAACGCCCACACGATCAATCCAACAATTGCGGCCAGCGCGATCGAGTGCGGCAGCACCTTGCGGAACAACTCTCCCTCGCGCCCTTCCTCTCCCACCGCGGCGCATGCGACGATGATCG
>SYKU01000114.1 GCA_005808865.1 Acidobacteriota bacterium | reverse complement strand
GCGACCCCGCCGAAGGGGGTCACGGCTCGTTGGGTCTCTCGCAGAATCACCCGCTCGCCAGACAGCAGAGCAGTGATTTCCTGCGGTACCAGTTTGTCCGAGGTGTTTGCTTCCATTCCCCTTTATCGCAAGCATTTACCCAAGTACAGTTCAGCTTCGGAATTCAGGTTAAGTTAAGCAATAAGGCCCGTCAAGAAGCAACGGTGGCAATTGGCAGCCGGTGAGGCAGGCGAATCGTCTTTTCCGCCCGCGGTCCTCCTTGGAAGTGACAGGCCTCAAACAACGATGACCTCCCCACCACAACCGTTCCGTGCGCGATTTCCTGCCGAGACTCTAACCGCCTCGAGGCGGAACGTGGCGGCGAATTCGAGTCCGCCGGGCGCGCGCGGACACTTTGGTCAGCGTTGCCCGGGTGCAGGCGATAGGCTCCCGCAGTGCGGGTTTGAAGCCTTCAAGGCGGGTTTGAAAAAGCGCTCTGCGCCTCCGCGCGGATTCGGAAGCAGACCATCCCGGCAGATACGACTGAGAGAGCGCGTGGGACTGACGGAAACCGGATTCCGCGTCTTCGGAGCACCGCGTCTGCGGCGCGTTGCGAGGGTGGGGCCTCCGGCGGACCTGCGGCTTCGAATCGTGGGAGGATCTAATTATGATTTCGCGCCGTGCCGCTCTCCTGACGGGACTGACGCTGCCACTGTCGCGCTCGGCGGGTGAGCCGGGCCTGGAAGCTTTCTTCGCGCTCCTTAGTCTGGTTTCCAAAGACGTCGAGGCCGCCCGCAAAGAACTGGCGGCGGGCTGGCGCGACTCGTATGCGATTCTTCTGCTGGAAATGCTGCGCCTGATTAAGCGCGAGCCAGGAGTCACACGACTACTCGACGCGCTCACGGAGTACACGCGAAAGGGCTTCGGCCCAGACCTCAAGGCGTGGCTGCGCTGGGCCTGGTCGCTCGAGTACGCGCCGCACTCCCGGTATGCCGAGTTCAAGGGAAGCCTTTACGCGAATATCGACGCTCGCATGCGCAACTTCTTTCCGCCGGGCGTGAAGGCGTTGATCCGTCTCGATCAAGTGGAGTGGGGCGGCGTTCCGGTCAACGGCATTCCGCCGCTGGTTCATCCCGCAATGCTCCCCGCGGGGGAGGCGCAGTATCTCAAGGATTCGAACATCGTCTTTGGCATCGAGCAAGGCGGGGAAGCCAAGGCTTATCCAAAGCGAATTCTCGCTTGGCATGAGATGGCGCTTGACCGGGTGGGCGACGTCGACCTCACAATCGTCTACTGCACCCTGTGCGGCACGGTGATTCCTTACCGGTCCGAAACCGCTGGACGCAAGTTCAGTTTCGGCACGAGCGGGCTGCTCTACCAATCGAGCAAGCTCATGTTCGATGAAGAGACACAGTCGCTTTGGCCGACCTTGCAGGGGAAGCCCATGATCGGAACCCTTGCCGGATCCGGCATGGAACTCGACTTCGTGCCTGTGGTGACGTCGACGTGGGGCGAATGGCGCAAGAGGTATCCGGGGACGAAGGTGTTGTCGCTTGAAACCCGACATAAGCGAGACTATTCCGAGGGAGCGGCCTATCGCGACTACTTCGCCACTGACGAATTGATGTTTGAGGTTGCCCGCCGCGATAACCGGTTGAGGAACAAAGACGAAGTGCTGGCTATCCGGATACGAGGCACGCGTCCGCTGGCGATAGCGGCGAAGTTGCTCGCCCGCCGGGCAGTGTATGAACTTGAACACGACGGCGTCAGGATCACCATCCGCACTGAGGGCGGCGCGAATCGAGCTTTCGTGGACGGAAAACAGATTCCCGCCTACCGGGCCTTTTGGTTCGGCTGGTACGCGCAGAATCCGGACACGGTGCTGATTCGATGAACGGCGGACCTGAACCTGCCCGCCGAAGCGCTCCAACTGCACGCTTTTCGTGAAGTTTCGCTGGCGGCCCGCCGTGGTATGCCGGGTTTCCAGCTCACACAAGTGTGCCAGGTTCCACCACCTGACCGCTTTGATTTGGGTCGGCCAGGTGAAGCGGGTCAAGCCCGGGACCCGTTGCTCCTTCTATCCGTGCGTCAAGTAAAATTACACGGGTGCACCGATTCCGTCTGCGCCGCCCGTGCCACCGGTCTTCGTTGGCATTTGGCATCCTGCATGGTGACAAGCGGCCCGAGGGTACGGCTGCTGGAATGACTTACACGGCCGCGGCGTGCTGGAGGGGACGCCTTAGGCGAGGCCGCATCGCGCATCCCATTGCGACCACGCGCCCGCAGTCTGGTGCTCACCCGCGGCGCATGGCACTTGTGGTAAGGTCGCGGACCATTTCCAGGGCGCGTTCGCAGCTCTCACGATTGACATCGTAATGCGTCACGAGCCGAACCTGGCGATCGTTGATAGCGTTCATGAGCACCCCGCGCTCCTTTAGGCTCACGCTGAAACCGGCCGCGGTGAAGCCGGTGCCCTCGACGTCGAAAATGGCGATATTCGTCTGCACTTTCGAGGCGTCGATCGAAATTCCTGGAATCTTCGCCAGTGCGCAAGCGAGGAACCGGGCATTCTCATGATCGACGGCGAGCAGTCGGGGGTGCTCCTCCAGCGCGATCAGGCCCGCCGCTGCAAGCACACCCGCCTGACGCATGCCTCCTCCGAGCCGTTTGCGGTAGAGGCGTGCGCGGTCCATCTGTTTTTCGGAACCGGCGATGAGCGAACCGGCGGGCGCGCCGAGGGCTTTCGAAAGGCAGAACGTCACGGTGTCGACCTTCGCTACGACCTCGCGTACGGGCACGCCGAGATACTCGGCTGCGTTGAAGACGCGCGCCCCATCCATGTGAACCGCCAGACCGAGCGAATGTGCTCCATCGCACACTTCGGAAATAACGTCCAGGGGATACACGGTTCCACCCGCCATGTTGTGCGTGTTCTCGATTTCGATAAGACCCGTCGGCGCCCAGTGCGGTCCAAGCGGGCGGTACTCACGGCGAATCTGATCCCATCGCAGGATTCCGTCTTCGGAAGGTATCGTCCGGACGACACAACCCGAAAACCAGGCAACCATCGAGAGCTCGTAATTGAGAAGATGCCCTCGCGATTCGCAGATCACCTCCTGCCCGTGCTCGGTGTGAAGCTTCACGCCTATGGTGTTCCCCATCGTTCCAGTTGGCATGAACAGCGCGGCCTCTTTACCGAGAATCTCGGCGGAGCGTTTCTCCAGCCGGTTAACCGTAGGGTCTTCACGGTAAACGTCGTCGCCAACCTCGGCTTCCGCCATTGCGCGTCTCATGGCCGGAGTGGGCTTGGTAACGGTGTCGCTACGTAGGTCGATCAAAGCAGGAACTCCTGGAATACTTCATTAGACAATAGAACGCCGCGCGCCGTGAGACGCACATTCGCGCCGTTGATCGCAAGCAGCCCAATGCCGGCAAAGCGGCGGATGGGAGCTTCGAACCTGATCCAATCCTCGTGCAGAAGGTTCACACCTTCACTGAGCCGCAGACCGACAAACAATTTTTCCTCCGCGGCGTTGACCGGCGTTCCTTCTTCCCGGGTGGCGCGCAGGTACTCGTCGGGCGCCTCCGGGTTCTGGCTGCGCAGCGAGCCATCGAAGGAGTGTGCGTCGGAGCCAAAGCCCACGTAGCGTTCATGCCGCCAATACTTCAGATTGTGGCGCGACTCGAAGCCGGGTCGCGAAAAATTGGAGATTTCGTACCGCTCGATGCCGAGGGAGGCCAGGCGTTCGACGGCTAATTCGTAGAGGTCCGCCGTCATTTCATCGGATGGGGCGGATGATGCACCATAGCGCTTGCCTCCAAGCAGGATCTCACTCCCGAGGCGACTCTCTTCGTCCACCTCGAGCATGTAGACCGAGACATGCTCAGGCGCAAGGCGCTCGATCCAATCAAGCGATTCGCGCCAACCCGCTTCCGTCTGGTTTGCGAGCCCGGCGATCAGATCGATGTTAATGGAGCCGAATCCCGCATGCCGAAGCGCGGCAACATCGGCGGCGACGGTAGCGGCCGTGTGCTTGCGTCCGGCGCCACGAACCTCCCGCTCGACAAACGACTGCGCGCCAAGGCTTGCGCGGTTGAATCCGCACTTGACCCACGCATTCGCCTTTTCGGCGGTAATGGAGCCTGGAGCGGCCTCGAGAGTCGCTTCAATCCATGGCCGGTTGGGGACAAAGTCAAGCAGCGACGCGAGCGTACACGGATCAAGATTGCTAGGCGTGCCGCCGCCGATGTAGACGGTTTCAGGCATCCACTGCCAGCAATGGTTCGCGATCTCGGTCTTCAAAGCGGCGAGATAGCGCGCTTCGAGTTCCGCCGGAAAGACACCGGACGCAAAGTTACAATACGTGCATTTTTGCGCGCAAAACGGATATGAAATGTAGACGCCCGGCACGTACCCTCATGATATCGGAAATGGTTCTGCCCGGCGGCCCATCGATCGCTGTACGTTATGATGGTCGCGTGGAATCGCCATATCTGAAAGCCGAAGTCAGCGAAGCCCCGGTAGGTTTGGTCATCGTGAATTCAGGCGGCGTTCGCAATGCCATGACGGTTTCCTTGTTCTCCGAAGTGGCCCATTACCCGATTGGTCTTTGGGTCTCAATCGCGAAGGATTCGTATACGCATTCTCTGCTTTCGGCGGCGCCGGAGTTCACTTTCGTAACCCTGCATCGCGGGCAGGGCGACATCGCACGGGCGTGCGGCACTGAATCCGGACGGGAGCGGGACAAATGTGCGGGACTTGATCTCTACGAAGGAGGCAACGGTTTCCAGTTCTTGCGGGACTCGATCGCGTCGACGGCCTGCCGGATCAAGCGCTCCGTGGACCTTGGCACGCACACCCTGCATGTCGCGGAAATCCTGTTCGGGGACGTGACGCGCCGGAGCGGATTGCCGCGGCACCTGCTGCTTTCCGACCTCGCGAAAATATGATTGCTCACGCGCGGACGATCTGGGACACGCGAATCCAATGCGTGGGCGGTGTGATCGCGGCTCGCGACGGTGACGAAACGGATATCTACTTCAGCGCGAACTTCGGGCAGGTGTCGCTCGATCCGCCCCGGATTGTCATTAACCCGAACCGCTTATACCCGATCGAGCAGATGATCCGGCGCAGCGGACGATTCACGCTGAGCATCCTGTCCGAAAACCAGCGCGAGGAAGCCCGCCGGCTGTATCGGGTGCCCCGCAGAGAGCTCCATAAAGACGATGTCGCCGGGTGGGGCTTAACCGAAGAGGAACCCGGCTTTCCATATGTGCCGGATTCGATTCGCACGCTGTTCTGCGTCGTGGAATCGGTGCTCGACACCGGCGACCATACGATGATTGTGGGCCGCGTGGACAGAGTACGGGTGAATCCCGCGCGCGCCGGCCAGATGCCGGTACTTTACGGAAATCTGTTGGTGCGAACCGAGCCGGTCGAAGCGGCGCTTCGATGGGTGCGCGCCTTGGTGATGAGGATCGGCGTGATCGGCCTGCTCAGGCGATGGAAGGGAATCGGCGGCGCTGCGGCTCGCCCGGACATTGCGCGGGAGACTTATCTCAATGGCGGACTCACCGAGCCGCAAATCGCGGATGTCCTCAAACATGGCGGGTTCGATCGCGGCAGGGTACTTACTCCGCCTGCCTCGCCACCTGCCGGTGTAAGCCGATCAATTGGAATCTGCGTCGTGGGCACGCATTGGGGAATTACGCACTGCCAATCGCTTCGAAAGGCCGATCCCCTCGCACGCCTGTTCCTTTGCGGACGCGACGAGCGCCGCACCGCGCGACTCGCGGAATCGCTCAAGGCAGACGGCTATTTCACGGGACTGGATGCCGCTCTAGCCGATACCCGCGTGGAAGGCGTTTGCCTCGCCATACCTCACCATCTTCACAGGGAAGCAGCGGAAGCGGCGTTTGCCGCCGGGAAGCACGTGCTTGTGGAAAAGCCAATCGCAACGAGCGTGGATGACGCCTCTCGAATGATCGAAGCGGCCAGGCAAGCGGGCAAGATCCTTATGGTTGCCGAGAACAGCCATTTCAGGCCGTCGCTAGGCATGGTGGCGCGCCGCGTGCGGGCCGGCGACATTGGAGAGCCACTGCATCTGTTGGCCCATATGGGAGGGCCCCGGCGGGTCCAGGGCTGGGCCGCCGAGCGCTCCAAGATGGGTGGCGGCGCGTTCATGGATCTGGGCGTTCATTACGTTCGCGCGATGCGCCTGCTGTTCGGAGAACCGGACGCGGTCACGGCGTTTCGACCCATGCAGATCGACATTCACGTCGAGGGCGAAGACGGGCTTCAAGTGATGTTCGAGAGCGCGCGTGGCTGGCATTGTCACATGCTAGCTACCTGGTCCGCCCACATGGGGAGCCTGCCGGATCTGATCGTGACAGGCGATCACGGCGCCTTTCATCTCTGGCCTCAGGCGGGATATTACGATTTCTATCCGGCTCCTTCCGGAGTCCGGGCGGAACTGATCGGGTTTGTGCGCCCGTATTCGCTCCAGGCGAAACTCATGACACCGCGGCGGTGGAGACAGCGCGTGCGCTGCTCCGTCCCCGACGACGGGTACATCGAAGAGATGAGGGAATTCGTCTCAGCGATTTCGCAGGATCGCGCTCCCCTTAGCACCGGGGAGGACGGAAAGCGAGACCTGGAAATTGTACTGTGCGCTTACGATTCCCTGCAATCTGGCGCAAGGGAAGCGATTCCGGCGTCAGGCAGTTAGCGCGCCGACGAATGGACCAGGGTCCCAGTAACCGCTGGTCCGGACGATCTTCCCGCTTTCGTCGAATTCGACCACGTCGATGCCATGGGCCGATGCCGCGCGTCCGTTCTTTCCCGTAGCCTCGATCATCCAGGTGAAAGCGGCGCTTCGTCCATTGAGAAAAACTTCACCCGAGCGAAAGTGGATCGATTCGAGCAGCGGAAGGAAGCCTGCAAGCATCGCCCGCGCGCCATCCAGTCCCCGGTGCGGCGGAGCACCTACCGGATCGTGTAATTCGCACTCTCGCGCGAAGCACGCAGCGAAGGCGATGGGGTCTAGGGCGCCAATCGCAGCGGCATAGGCGCCAATTGTATCGTGAAACACGGACATAGGCGGTGATCCTGAGACGGGAGTTCCGGTCCCATCGACGATAGTGTACTACAGCGTAGCCAAAATGCGCTTCGGCGCGCTAGCACCAGAATTGTCCAATGCGAAATGAGCCTGAAGGAGGAGTTCGTTTCCAATGCGGAGTGAGCCTGAAACCAAAGCGTAGGATGCTGCGGAGGAATGACACTACGCATGGAGAACTTAGAACGGCTCACGCTAGCCGAGATGG
>SYKU01000113.1 GCA_005808865.1 Acidobacteriota bacterium | reverse complement strand
CGTTGGCTCTTAGCCGGGAGCCGATCACACTGGACGCCAGCCCTGTCGGCGTTTCGATCTTCCGGCGCCTCGCCAACCCTACATTTCAGCCTGCGGGCGTTAGCATTTCATGATCGCCACCACAGGAGTTCTGAGTCTATCCGATCCGGAGACGGTCAAGCCCTGGATTACCGCGCATCCGGAAGTTGGCCGCGCTGGTTGCGGCGGCGCTACAACGATTTTGCCGGGCGAAACGGAAGCGGCACTGCGAGGGCGCAACCGTGCTGAGGGATAGTCCGGCGAACTCATCGAGACGATGGACGGAGCGCGGCGGATTCCCTTCTGCGCTCTTCAAGAGACTACATCTGATCGGTAGACCCTCATGCTTTGAAAATCCCCGCCCGAAGGGAGATAGGATGAAGAGGGAAGTATGACCATCACGATCGACCCAAAACTGGAGGCGAGAATTCGGGAGAAGGCCGAAGCCGAGGGCATGACCGTCTCTGCCTACGTTGAGCGCTTGGTCGGTGCAGACCAAGCCGCTGAAGAAGAACTGGAGACCCTTGCTCTTGAGGGCCTGAACTCCGGCTCTCCGATTGAAGTTGGCCCAGGCTACTGGGAAGAGAAGCATCGGCGTCTTGACGAACGGCTGAAGCGCACCGGAACACGTTGAGCGAAGCACGTTACGTCGTTCGTCCGAAGGCCGACCAGGACCTCGACGACCAAGCGTTTTACTACGCGACCGAAGGCAGTCCGGAACTCGGTCACCGCTTTCTCGTTTCAGCTCACGAGACTTTTTCACTTCTTTCAACTCAACCTGACATGGGCTGGAATCCAAAGCTCCGCCCTTCCGCGCTGCACGGCCTTCGACTGTTTCGAGTCACCGGATTCGAGAAGATTCTGATCCTCTACCGCCCCGTTGAAAACGGCGTCGAGATTTCCCGAGTGATTCACGGCTCCCAAAACGTTCGTCGGCTCCTTCGTCGGCAAGGCATCGAATAGAAGCCAAACGCAGGGGGGTGTTCCCCCTCCTGCACTTCCCCGACTCGCGGTCGGGCAGGGGACCCCGTTGCCCGAAAAGTGTGATTGCAAGTTGAAGCCGAGATTCCAGAGGCGAGAGCCCGCCGCTTCAACACAACTCGTGGCTGGAATGCTCTCCGCGGGAATGGTGCGCCGGCGCGGCTTGAGTCACAAACTTTCAAATTAATTTTCGGCTGACTTCCGGTTGTTTGAAGGCCCAGCAGCCTCATCTCGGTATTGCAGCCTGATATTATCCGGCTCAGCAAGTTTTTTTCGGCCTTCCCGCAGGGTACTGGAACGAAAATGGAAAAATTTGCTCTCTGCGTCACCCCCCTCTCAAGACGTTGAAACAGCGTCACTTGCCGGCGAATAAACGATTGCCGGATCTCCAGGAGGATGTTATGAGCCCGGCCGCTCAATCGGCGCTGGGGCCTTGAGCTCAGCGAGCGAGCCGAGGCAATCACTGGCCATCGGACCGGCGCGCGCCCATGAGCGCGAGACTCGCGAGACAATAAACAACAGACCGGGCGGGAAGACGGAAGATATGATTACATAATGTGTAACGATCGTTGATGCTATGACCAGGAGGAATTTTCTGCTCTCAACCGCCGCCCTCGCCGCGCCGGCTGCCGGCGCGGCCCAGATCCGCCTCGGCTTCGACTCCTATTCCATCCGCGCCTTCAAGTGGAAGGCCATTCAACTTCTCGACTACACCGCTTCAAAAAGGCTCGACGCCATCCAACTTTCGAGCCTGGATGATTACGAGAGTTTCGAGCCCGCCTACCTGCAAAAAGTGAAGGATCACGCCGCGCGTCTGGGCATCTCGATCGATGGCGGAATCGGCTGCGTCTGCCCCACAGCCAATCAATGGAGCAACCGGAACGGATCGCCCGAAGATTACATCCTCAAAGGCCTCCGCATCGCGAAAGCTGTCGGAGCTTCCTCCATGCGCTGCTTCCTCGGCAATTCGAACGACAGGACTGTCAACGGCCCCATCGAGAAGCACATGGAGAGGACGATCGCGGTTTTCCGTTCGGTTCGTGCGCGCGCTCTGGACACAGGAGTCCGGATCGCCCTTGAAAACCATTCCGGCGACATGCAGGCTCGCGAGGTTCGAACCATCATCGAGGAGTCCGGTAAGGATGCCGTCGGTTCGTGCCTCGACACGGGCAATCCAATGCCGGTGATGGAGGACCCCCAGGTGACGCTCGAAATTCTCGGGCCCTACGTCATCACAACGCACATACGTGATTCCGCCGTCTTCGAACATCCGCGCGGCGCGGCGTACCAGTGGGTGGCGCTTGGCGACGGTTCGGTCGATTTCAAACGTTTCGTCGCGCGTTACCGCGAACTCTGCCCGAACGCGGCGATGCAACTGGAAATCATCACCGGCCGGCCGCCGCAAGTTGTACCGTACTTCGAAGCCGGTCATTGGAAGGCGTTTCAGAACGCGAACGCGGCGGAGTTCGCCCGCTTCGTCGCGCTCGCCAGGAACGGCCACCCTTTCATGGGCACGATGGTTATCGCCGGGACCGCCAAGCAGCCGGCCCAAATCGAAGCGGCGCTCCAGGAGCAGCAGCGCACTGATCTGGAGCGAAGCTTCGAATACGCAAAAAAGCAACTGGACGTGGGGCTGCGATGGAAAGCCTAAGGACAATCGATCGGTTTTTGCCGTCGGCCTCCCTCCTCGAATTCGGCAGGGTCGAAAAACCTCACGGACTGCCTCCATCGGACGGAGCAATAACGGCAGACGGCAAAGAGCCATCGTCCGCCTCACCTGGCCTGCCCCATCCCTGCCGCGTCCGGAACCCCTCCATGACCCCACAAACCATACCCAACCGTTGGCGCTTCGCCTTCGCGGGATTGCTCATGCAACTCTGCCTCGGTGTCATTTATTCCTGGTCCGTTTTCAGAGGCCCGCTAGCGGCCCTTCACGGCTGGTCGAAGGCGGACACGATCGCACCCTATCGTTACTCGCTCCTCTTCTTCACTTTCGGCATGATCGTCGCCGGCCTCTGGCAGGACCGTAAAGGCCCGCGCCTGGTCGGCAGCGTTGGCGGCATCTTGCTCGGCGCGGGTTGCCTGCTCGCCTCGTTCATCGGCGACACTAAGGCCGGCCTTATCCTTGCCTACGGGATAGTCGCCGGCGTGGGTGTCGGATTTGCCTACGTCACACCCATCGCCACGTGCATAAAATGGTTCCCGGACAAGCGCGGCTTTATTGTTGGCCTCTCCGTCATGGGCTTCGGGGTCGGTTCGCTCATCTTCGGTCCCCTTCTCGAAGCGCTCATCGGCCACGACCCGGCGCAATTCGCCGTCACCATCCCGCGCACATTTCTCATCATGGCCGGGATTTTCCTGGTCTGCGTGGTAGGGGCCGCGCAGTTCTACCGGATTCCACCGCCGGGCTGGAAACCGGCCGGATGGAATCCCCCCGCTGGGGCTGCGGGCGCGAAAGAGGAATACCCGCCTTCCGAGATGCTGCGGACGCCTCAGTTTTATATGCTCTGGCTCACCTATTTCTTCGGAACCTCGGTCGGCCTCACTGCCATCGGCGAGGCCACGCCCATCATTCAGGAAATGGCGAAGCGCGACGCGGTCATGAGCGGCGGCGCGGCTCTCGGCATTATGTCGGTATGCAACGGGCTCGGCCGCCTCGGATGGGGCAGCATGTCCGACAAGGCCGGCCGGAACGTTACTACCGTGATGATGTGCTGCGTGTCGATTATCGCTTGCGTCTTTTTCCTTCGCGGTCCGGAAACGTTCTGGCAAGCGCTCATCGGCCTCTGCCTCGCGGGTTTCGGCTACGGCGGCTATCTCGCCCTGATGCCTTCGTTTACCGCCGACTACTTTGGCGCCAAAAACGTCGGTGCGAACTATGGAATCGTCTTCTCCGCCTGGGGTATCTGCGGCTTCATCGTCCCTGGCTATTTCGCCGGTATCATGGACAAGGCGAAACAGAGTGGTAATCTGGCGGCGGGCTACAACGAAGTCTATTACACGCTCGCCCTTCTCGCCGCAATCGGAGCGGTGCTCGCTTACGCCGCGAGGCGCCCACGCGCGTCGCTTTGAGATCCCGTGCTCGAAAAAGTCAATCTCGACAAGAAACTCTCGCACAAGAAGTACAGGCTCGTAGCGCGCGATCTGCAACGCCGCCTTTTCGAGCTTGAGAAGACCTGCTGGGACCGCAAGATCGCTTCCGTCGTCGTCTTCGAGGGCTGGGACGCGGCCGGCAAGGGCACGGCAATTGCGACGCTTACCGCGCGTCTCGACCCCCGCGGATTCAAGCTCCATCCCATACAACCCCCGCGTTCTCACGAACTGAATCACCCGTGGCTCTATCGCTTCTGGCTGCGAACGCCGAACTACGGCGAAATGGCGATTTTCGACCGAAGCTGGTATGGCCGTGTGCTCGCGGACCGTGTGGAAGGCCTTGTCGCGGAGCCGGAATGGCGCGCCGCGTACCGCGATATTCTGGAGTTCGAACGCATGTTGGCGGACGATGGCGTCGTCATCGTGAAATTCTGGCTTCACATCGGCAAGCGCGAGCAGAAGAGGCGATTCAAGGAACTCTCGGCCGATCCGCTGCGGAACTGGCATGTAACTCCCGAGGACTGGGAGCGTCATCGCAAGTACGACCAATACCTTTTCGCGGTCGAGGAAATGCTCGAGTTGAGCGATTCTGATTACGGTCCGTGGACCGTGATCGAGGCCACTTCGCGCTGGTACGCCAGGAAGAAGATTTTCGAGGTGTTAATTCGCGCGCTCGAATCGCGGCTGGGCGAGCTTGCGCCGCCGCACGTTCCGGCCAGTGCCGAAGACGAGCAGGAAGCGGAACTCCGCGCCGCGATCGACAAAAGCGAGGAAAAGTAAGACATGCTGGATGCCATCGATCTCTCGCTATCGCTCGACCGGAAGACGTACATTATGGAACTCACGCGCCGTCAGGTCCAACTTCGTGAGCTTTGCCACCAGGTGTACATGCAGAAGCGGTCTGCCGTGATCGTCTACGAAGGATGGGATGCCGCCGGAAAAGGCGGCAGCATCAAGCGCGCCACCGAGAAGATGGACCCTCGGGGGTACACCGTCTATCCCATCAGCGCCCCGGTCGGAGAAGACAGGACTCACCACTATCTTTACCGTTTCTGGCGGCGGATTCCCGAACACGGTCAGATCGCGTTGTTCGACCGGAGTTGGTACGGCCGGGTGCTCGTTGAGCGTGTGGAAGGCTTCTGCACGCCCGCGGAATGGAAGCGCGCCTTCAGGGAGATCAATTCCTTCGAGCGCCAATTACACGACGCCGGCGTCATCGTGTTGAAGTTCTGGATTCACATCAGCCGCGACGAACAGCTCCGCCGCTTCGAGGAGCGTCAGAGAATCGGGTACAAGGCGTGGAAACTTACGGATGAGGACTGGCGCAACCGTGAAAAGTGGAGCATATACGAGCAGGCCGTTGAGGACATGCTCCTGAAAACCAGTACGTTGAACGCTCCTTGGACCATCGTGGAAGGCAACGACAAGTACTGGGCTCGTGTAAAGGCGTTGACGGCTATGGTCGAAGTCATGTCGCTCGAATTGGATTACGAGCCAGCCGACCCCGCAAAGAAGGAAGCAAAGAAAGCGCGCGCGGCGAAGAAGCGTTAGTACCTCAACGTCTGGATTCTGCACGTTTCCGGCAGGAAATCCCCCGCGGTATGCGCCGGAGCCAATGTTGATAGGCCTTTGGTGTGCTTTTGGGCAGGCCCCAACTTTCGGCGTTTGGGCCTGTTTGGTTCCGGCTTCGCAGGGTTAGGCGGGACGCCGGGACGTGGCTGGAGTTACCCGGTTATCCTCAAACCGCCCGTTGACTCCAACCCAAGCCAAGCCCGGCAACACGCCGGGAGGAGCGCCTTCTCCTCATCGTCCGGATGAGTCCCGGCCGGCTATTCCTTCATCGGGTTGCTCGCCGGCACGGCCCGTCTCGCTTCGGGACCGGATTGACACGCATTTCCAGCCCGGCAAAAGGGGACATTTCTGTTTTGCGTTGACGAATTAATATTAAATTTGCAACTCGTTAAAATGTCTGGTAATATCTGTATGGCTGGACTCAGCCCTTCTGCTTGAAGCTTTACAATCACACACAACGGAGTTAAGTACCACGGAATGAGTTTTACTGTTTTTCTCGGCAACCTTCCCACGTGGGTCAGCAAGGACGATATTGAAGGATGGCTCAACGCAGAAGGTCTCTGCGCCGATTCCATCAAAGTAATCCGCAACCACGAAACGCAGGAATCGAAGGGCTTCGCTTTCGTCGAGGCTCCCACCCAGGATGAGATGCAGTCCATCATCAAGAGATTCGATCGTGCTCCACTTGAAGACCGTCTTCTGCGCGCGAACGCGGCCCAACCGACCAAGGCGAAAGGTCCTGGCGGCCCGCCCGCCTCTTCCGGAATGCCTTCGAATTCCGTGGCGGGCAGGTCGGCCATGCGCCCCGGCGGCAGGCCCCGCCGGCGTGAAAAGGAATCAGGCCCGAAGAGCGCGTTTGCCACGGAATTGGCGAATTCCCTAACCCGCTAGCCTGCCTTTCCGCCGCTACACCTGTGACGCAGACGCACACTGCGGCGCATTCTTTTCCTCCTGTTTTCAATGAGTTGTGCGTGGCTTCTCCCTTGCAAACAGGGTCACCATGAGACATCTGGAAGTCGGATGGCTTGTCGGCTGCGCTCTTTCCGCCGCTCTGTCCGCCAGCCAAACGCCTGCTGTCCCGGCGGGCGCCCCGATTAACGTCAACTCCCGATACATCATTGAACGCGTGGACGTCTCGGGCCTCGATGACCGCGCTATTAGTACCAGGGTCTTGGAACAGATCCGGAAGCTCAAGGGCGAGCGGTTCAGTCAGGCCGCCATTGATGACCTGATCAAGCTGATCCGCAGCGAGCTCCACGCCACCCGCGTCACGCAAACCGTTCTGAGGGGCAGCCAACCGGACCACGTGCGGGTAGTTCTTGAGGCGCAAAGCCGGACCGTCCGTTTTGAAGCCAACGTTCCTCACTTCGTCTATCAATCGAAGCAAGGGTGGTCGGCCGGGGCGGAGGGAGCGATCCAGGTGGGAACGAGTACATTCGGAGTGGGGGTGCGAAGTGACGGTGATGAGCTGATCGAGCGTTTCGCGGGCGTGAACGCCCGATACGAGAACCGCCGGCTTGGCTCGAACCGTCTCGGATTCCGTTTCGACTTCGAGAACTACCACCAGCAATGGAACCAGGCCACCCTGGACGCGGTGCGTGGGCCGGACATGCCCGGCATCTACAGGAACCGCCGTAGCCTGAATCCCACTCTCACCGTCGCTCTCGCCCCGCCGCTCACGCTCTACCTGGGTGCGAGCTTCGACAGCCTTGAAACTCAATATCCGGCCGCGCGAAACGAATCATCCAATGCCTTGGTAAGTACTCTGCGCTACCATCGGCGGATGGAGGATTCGAACTCCAACAAGCACGATTTGGACGCAAGCTACAACTTGCGCGCGGCCGCCAACCTTCTCGGCAGCGATTTCGTATACACTCGCCACCGCTGGAATCTTGGCTACACGCTCCTTCATGGCCGCCACACCGCGCTCATCCGGTTTACCTCCGGCCTGATTACGGGTCGCGCTCCCCTGTTTGAGCGGTACGTCCTCGGCAACAGCAGCACTCTCCGCGGGTGGAACAAATGGGAGATCGACCCCGCCGGCGGGAACCGGATGGTCCACAACACCGTCGAATATAGATATAGAGTGTTTGAAGTGTTCTACGACACCGGTTCCATCGGGAACCGGGGCCAAAAGGCCACCGTCCGCAATTCGCTTGGAGTGGGCCTGCGCAGGAACGTATTCTCGCTCGCGGTGGCGTTCCCGCTCAGAGCAAATCGATTCGAACCGATGTTCATGGTGGGTATGAACTACTAAATGCCGCTCCTGCCGGGTTTTTCCCGAAGATTGTGGCTGATGCCGGTTCCTATCCTGGCCGGGCTCATGTTGCCACTCGCCAGGGACGCTTTCGGTGTGCCTTCTCTCGATGTCCGGATAGATGGCGACCGCCTCCATGTGGCCGCCACCGGCTTCAGTTTTCTGAACGACAAGGTAGTCCAGCGCGTGAAGAACGGCGCTTCCGCCGGTTTTGCCGGTCAGTTGAGCCTGACAACCGAACCCGGCGGACCCGCCCTTAAGCGCGTAATTGAACGTTTCGTCGTTAGTTACGATCTATGGGAGGAGAAGTTTTCGGCCGTCCGGTTAGGCGCGGCACGTCGCGCGTTGACGCGCTCGACTGCGGCCGGCGTTGAGGCCTTCTGCGTGGACGGTCTCTCGCTCGACGCGTCCGGATTCTCCCGCGACCGGCCGTTCTGGTTGAAACTGGAGATTCGCGCGGAAGATCCAAAGGAGCAGGGCGCGGTGGTTGGGGAGCCTGGCATCAACCTCACCCGGCTCGTTGAGATATTCAGCCGTCCGGCCCGCGGGCAGCAACCGCATTGGACTGTGGAACGAGGGCCGCTGCGGCTGGTGGACTTGAAGACCGCCGGACGCAAGGGCTAGTACCTAGTTGCATAAGTCAGAGTACTTGGCTTTGGGGCCGGAAGGGAACACGACTGCCTTCTTCCATTCAAACGGCGCTGCCTTTTCGTTGTAGACTTCAACAAAGTCGTCGATCGCGTGCCGCACTTGCCGCGGCG
>SYKU01000011.1 GCA_005808865.1 Acidobacteriota bacterium | reverse complement strand
GAAATGAATCGTGCGAGCCGACTGCTGCCCGCCCCACACGCCCGCCACCCACGGATACCCTGCCACGAAGCCCGGCGCCATGGCCAAGCCGGTCCAGATCATCAGCGGAAACAGCACGAAGACCACCGCGAGATACGTGAGGCGCTGCACCGCGTTGTACTCCCAGCGCGGCTTGTCCCGCAGCGTCGCTGCCATCCGCTCCCAAACCAGATCACCGGAAGCGGGCAGCAGATTCCGCCGGAAGTGTCCGGACCTCAATCCATGCACGCCGTAGCAAAGTGCCGCGAATACCAACAGCCAGCCCGCCTGGAAATGCAGCGAACGGCTCCACGAGTTCTGGTCTTTCAACACAAAACCGTACCCGGTATTGACTGAGCCGCGCGAGGCCGGAATCGGCAGCGTGAACAGCGGCTTCATTTGCACGTTACCTGACTCGCCCCAGTAAAAACGCGGATGCGAAATGAGGATCTCCACGCCTGTTACCAGCAGCGCGAGAAAACACACGGCCGTGATCCAGTGCGTCACCCTCACTGTCGCCGAGTGCCGCGGAGGCGGCGCAACCGCACCCACCCTTGCCGCCGGCTGCCTCATACCCGGCGCATCGGCAGTCGTCTCAATCATTTCCGTTTTGTCCTAACTGCCGAAGAATACCATGCCGAGGATCCGTTCACACGTGTCAGAAAAATGGACTTTGATGGCAGCGGTGCGGTCCAGCCGCGTGTCGCGGCTATCACCTCGTATGGGCCGAGCTTATCGCCTGCGGTAAGCGGCATCTACGCAGTTTATCCGATCTGGAGGCGGCCAAGTCCTGGATGACGGCGCGCTCTTCCATTACTCTTGAAATTGGGCGTTTGGCGCAAAGTCGCGGGTTCTCCCAAAAAAGTAGTCGAAGAGTAGCCGGCCACTCGGGAGTGGCGCGGGTCTCGGGATTCGATACACTACGGAACACCGAAAGAGCGAGGTGTTCAGCGTTGCCAGCCAGTAATGTTCGTATGGGATTTCTGTTGGCGTTGAGCGGGTAAACGCTTCGAGACGCGGAATGACCCCTGTTGGTCGCTCGGGATGGGCCGGCCCCTATAGGCGCCATCACGACATACCGGCCGAGCTTATCGCCAGCGGAAAGCGGGCCGCCACGTTTCTTCGATTATCTGGCTAGTCCGCACGGCGAATCCGCCGCCAGGCAATCCCGACGGCTGCCACGGGGCCGGAGTTTCGATTCCACAACGATCCGGCCGGATGACGGTAGATCTCTATCGGAAGCGGCCCGGCGGAGAATGATCAGGTTGAGGATCGGGCGCGGGTCGGGACGCTCCGGATCGAGTCGTAAGAAGGAAGCTGCCCTTGACTTGGCAGGCAATTGCTTACTGGGTGTTCAATCGGGAAAGTGATACGTAGCGAGAGAATGTTGCTACGGGGAGCACGATGTGCCGCATCGCAGTTGCCCTCCAGATATTATCACGCGCAAGCGTCGTTCAGGCTGAACCAGCAGGGAACGAGGTGCGGGGCGCAACGAAATCGCCGGATCAAATTTAGTCCTACGTGCACAGGCCGGCAACCGCCGCTCCTGATATTGTATTAGCTAACAGGGAGACAAAATGAACCGTAGAGATTTCCTGAAGAACACTGCCGGAGCCGGCCTGGCCGGACTCGGGATCCCGGGTACCGCACGAGCCGCGGGCACGCCGAACTTCGTCATCATCTTCCTCGACGATTCCGGTTGGGGCGACTTCAAGCCGTTCGGGCATCCGAACTACCCCACGCCCAACGTGGAGCGGTTGGCGAGCGAGGGATGCCGTTTCAACAATTTTTACGTTCCGCAAGCGGTCTGCTCAGCATCCCGGTCGGCGTTGCTAAGCGGGTGTTATCCCGTCCGCACGAAGGTCTTTGGCGCGCATGGGCCGGGGGCCCGCGGGCTCGACCCGAGCTTCGCCACCTTGGGGGAGGTGCTCAAGCAGAAGGGTTACCGCACGGCGGTGTTCGGGAAGTGGCACATCGGGGACCAGCAGGATACGCGCCCGCCGGCGCGCGGTTTCGACGAATCCTGCGGCCTGATGTATTCGAACGACATGTGGGAATACCATCCTGAGAATCCGGGGAACTATAAAAAGCCGCTGCAGTTTTGGGACAACGGGAAAGTCACGGTGGAACGCGTGACACCGGAGCATCAGCCCATGCTGACCACCTGGTACACGGAGCACGCGGTGGACTTCATCAATCGAAATAAGGCTAATCCGTTTCTCCTCTACGTGCCGCATTCGATGCCGCACGTACCCCTGTTCCGAAGCGAAAAATTCAGGGGCAAATCGGGCTCAGGCGTTCATGGCGATGTGATGATGGAAATCGACTGGTCCGTAGGTGAAATCCTCAAGGCACTTCAGCAAAACGGCCTCGATGACAATACCCTTGTCATCATGACTTCCGACAACGGGCCGTGGACCTCTTACGGCAACTTCGCCGGCACGACGCCCTTCCGTGAAGCCAAAGGCACCGCCTTCGACGGTGGCACGCGCAGCGCCTGCATCATGCGCTACCCCGGCAAGGTGAAGAGCGGCTCCGCTTCGAGCAAAGCACTATGCACGATCGATTTGTTGCCGACAATCGCCCATCTGGCCAACGCGCCACTACCGAAGAATCCCATCGATGGCCTGAATGTGTGGGACCTCATCACCGATAAACCCGGGGCTGTAAATCCGCACGACTTTTACGCCTTCTCTACCGGCCAGAATTTCGAGGCGGTCATGACGGCCGACGGCCATTGGAAACTGCACGTGCCGCACACCTTCCGAACGCTTACGGAGTCCGGCAACAACGGCAAGCCCGGCAAATTCCGCCAGGCAACAATTGAGCTTTCCTTGTTCGACATGGAGAAGGATCCTTTCGAAACCATTAACGTGGCCGACAGGTTCCCCGAGGTCGCCTCGCGTCTCAAAATGTTCGCCGAACAGCACCGCAAGCAGTTCTTCAATTGACGATGGGGGCCGGGCGAAAAGCGCGCGCCGTCAAGAAGCGGGAAACGCAGGGAATGCGCGTGCGGATGTCCCGGTTCAGTGCCGGCCGCCGCGCGTTTCGGAATCCACTCCCAGGTCCGGACTTCGCCATCTAAGTGATTCGAGAAGCGCGCAAAATGAACCGGAGCGATGCCAAGATGCTCAGTTCCTTTTCGTTAGAACTCTGCGGAATTGCAAAAGCGTGAGCGAATAGGTTTACCACTTTAGTTTAGGTATTCTCTGACGGAGACGCTCCGCTAGACGCTCGGATTCCGGGACGCCATTCTACCCCTGTTCCTCAGCGTGCGGATGTGATAGTGTTCGAGACGAGAGGGGAGCCATGTCACAACGAACTGGGATGTTTCTGATTATTGTTGTTGCTCTGGCGGCGTGGGTAATGCCGGCCCAAGTCACGACGTCCACGCTCTACGGGATTGTTACGGACTCCACCGGCGCGGTCGTCCCCTCGGCCAGCGTGACGCTGGTTCACGAAGGGACCGGCGCGGCCACAACACGCGCCTCGAATGAGTCGGGCGAATTCGCGTTCGACTTCCTGCGTATTGGCACCTACATCGTCCGCATCGAAGCAAGCGGCTTCAAGCGGTTCGAGAACACAGGGCTGGCCTTGTCCTCGGGCCAAACCGTGCGCAAGGCGTTCCAACTGGAAGTGGGCGCGCTGACCGAAACGGTTACCGTTGAAAGCTCCGCGCCGCTGGTATCGACGGCAACCTCGGAGCAACTGCAAACGTTTGAAGGTTTCAAGATCACGGAACTTCCGCTCGGCCGCCGGAACGTAAGCAGCGTCCTGCGCCTGGCCACCGGCGTCGACATCGGTTCCAACCGCACGCTGCGCATCAACGGTGTCGGATCCAGCGGCACCGGCATCAGCGTTGACGGGACGGACGCGAACTCCTACCCTGAACAGCGCGGCATGGCGCAATACGGCGCGCGCAATTACATCGACGTGATGAGCATCGACGCGGTGCAGGAAGTGCAGCTCGTGCGAGGCATCCTGCCGGCCGAATATGGCGGCGTGCTCGGCGGGCAAGTCAACGTCATCGCCAAATCCGGTTCCAATATATGGCATGGATCGTTTTTTGAAAACTATCAGTCGCATGTGTTGAACGCCCGCAACCCGTTTGTCTCCGCCCGCACCGCCGCCGGTGAGACCATTCGCAAACCGCGCGTCGTGTTCAATCAGTTCGGCGCGGCCGCCGGCGGCAGAGTCATCCGCGACAAGCTCTTCGTGTTTGGGGCTTACGAGGGGTATCGCGAATCGGCCGCGCGCCGCATCAACGGCACCGTGCCGACGCCGTCCTATCGCAGCGAGATCCAGCGCGCGCAGCCATCGCCCGAGATGAAGATCCATCTCGACATGCTGCCGCTGCCCAATGTCGCCATCAACGACGACATCGGCCGTTTCGAGGGCGTACGCAGCGCCACGAGCCGCGAGAACCATACCATCACCAAGATCGACTACCGCATCACGCCGTCTCACAACCTCGCGTTCAATTACACGCGGATGCGGCCTTTCGGCGCCGACCCGAGTTACTACATCGGCGGTGCCAACGACCGCACCTTTGAATACGTGCAGGACCGCATCGCGGCCAGCTATACGCTCGCCCAGGCGTCCTGGACGTCGGAGTCGCGATTTGGTTGGAACTACAACAACATGGCCCGGCTCGACGAGTTCTTCAACAAAAAAGACCCCAACGGCAAAACCGAGAAGGCTCCCTGGGACCGCAGCATTGCCCGCTTCAGCGTGGCCGGTCCGTCGGGGTTTGGTTCCGGATCGGCCGAAATCTGGGACATGAACGGTACCACCATCAGCATCGATCAAAAGTTCTCGCGGCACAGCGGAAAGCATTCGCTCAAAGCGGGCGGCCGCTTCATGAACTATGGCGGGTTCCGCAGCAATCCGGAAAATCCGGCCATTTCGTTTCAGAACAAGGCCGACTTCCTTGCCAACCTTCCCAGCGCGGTCACACCGACCTTCGGCTCGCCCTACTACACCTCGCGCATGTACGAGTTTGGTCTGTTCTTTCAGGACGACTGGCGCATCTCCCCGAAACTGGTGATGAATCTCGGCCTGCGCTACGACTTCTATTCGAACATGGTGGCTAAGCCCGCCACCAGCATTCCGGTTGGTTTTTACAATCTTGCTCCGCCAACAGATTGGACGAAGTTCGATTTCGGCGCCGCGCGCGACCCCAACGATCCCTACCAGCATGATCCTGGATCCAACCTGGGACCGCGCATGGGCTTCGCCTACAATCCCGACGGCAAGTCGAAGACAGTGATTCGCGGAGGCGCCGGAATCCTGTTCAGCCCGCAGATGCCCGGCGCCATGCGGCAGGCAGTGGCGCATCCCGTCGTGCCGTTCCGCACCAGTTGGAGTCTCGCCGAAGCGCGCCAACTCGGATTGCGGTTCCCGGCCTACACCGACGACATGCGGACGCTGGTGGAACAGATCAACGCGCGCAGCGGAACACGCTTCCCATTCTCAGCGTTCAATCCGGGGCTCGAGAATCCGTACACGGTGCAATACCAGTTCAACATACAGCGCGCGCTGAGTTCCACGCTGATGTTCGAGACCGGGTACGTCGGCGTACGCGGCGTGAAGTTCCTGCTGCACCGGCGCGTGAACCTGCCTGACCGCATCACAGGAGTCAGGCCGAATCCCAGTCTGATCTTCGGCGGCCCATACTATGTCGATCAATCGCAGAATACGAATTACAAGGGCTGGCAGTCGACCATACGCAAGCGGTTGAGCAGGAACCTCGCCTTCGACGCGCACTATACGTGGAGCAAGGGGCTCGGAATCAGCGGCGGCGACATCGGAGCCTACTACGGCTCCGATCCTGCCATCAACCTGCAATCGGACTTTGACAATCTGCGTCTGGACCGCGGTCCGAACACGGGCGACGCGCGCCAGCGCTTTCTGGGCGACTGGGTCTACGACCTGCCGCGCTTTGAGCATTCCAATCGCCTCATGAAAGGAGCGCTGGGAGGCTGGGAGGTGGCCGGTATTTTCAACCTGCGCACGGGCGAACCCTTGACGCTCACACAGCCTTGCCCCGGCTGGCACTGCCGTCCCGATCACGCAGCCGGCAGCGTAAACCCAATTCTTCCCAATTGGGAGTCGAACAACACGTCGCGCTGCGGCGTGGGGGCGCGTTGCTCGATACAGTACATCAACCGTGCGGCGTTCGTGCCGGTGCCGCTCAGTTCCGTCTCGCGCATCGCGGTGCGGGCCGGCAACGTCGCCAACGGGTTCCTGCGCAATCCGCTCACCTGGAACGTGGACCTGGCGCTGAGCAAAAATTTCCGTGTGCGAGAGAACATGAACCTGCAGGTGCGGGCCGATATGTTCAACACGCTCAACCACGTGAATTACGGCGGTCCAAGCACGGACGTGACCTCGCCGACGTTCGGCGAAATCAACAGCGCCGGCGGCATGCGAGTGGTGCAACTCAACGCCCGCTTCACTTGGTAAGCGGACTTTAGGAAATCCAGGCGAGGGCCGGTCACCCGTCTCCTGCATGCGTTTCACCAGGTGCTGGCGCATTTACTTAAGGGTCTTCCCATGGGCGGCCTCGCCGGCCAGATTCTTCTCCCCGGCCGGATCCGCGCGCAGCTCGATGAGCATATCTGTTTCCCGGACTCCCACACGATGAGCTTGTGCGTGCGGGTGCGCGCGACTCGATAGGGCTCCACGGCGCGCGGAACCATTAAAGCCTCGGGACGCCCGTCATTCCGGCTCGAAAATACGACCTCACGTTTCGACTTGCCCGTTTCGATCTGCGGCCGCAGACTCCTGCCGCTGAGCGGCTGCGCCGGCCGGACACCCGCGTAATCGAGAAACGTCGCCGGTAAATCGATCGAGGCGACCGGGGTGTCCATCCCGCCGCTCGCCTTCACTACACCGCCGCTCATGATCATCGGGACGCGTATCGACTCCTCCAAGCACTCCACCTTCCCCTGCAGCTTTTTTGTGCCGCACAAATACCACTTTTGCTCGTTGGACGCAACAAAAGCGGCCGAAGTAGCCGAAGTACCGTGATCCAAGCGCTCCCATTTAGCAGTCTTGCGTAGACGAGTTCCATCGATCCAAAGTAGCGGGTCCAAGGGTATCCACGTGGTGTTTCCGAACTTAACTGCTCCGCCGGTATCCGTGTTCAGCAAGCTGGTTGTCATGACGTCACCAGCCGGGGTACAGGACTAAACGACTCACCTGATGAGAAAAGGCGCGCCCCGAAGCACCCACAAGCAGAACTCAGAAACGGCGGTGGGGGACGTTGAGGTACCTGGCCGCAAAACGCCCCAACCGGCGAAGTGTAACGGCGGGTTGTGCCGAAGTCCCGAGATGGCAGTTACCGCGTGGTTCATCACGCGCTGATCCGCGCGCCAGAACCCGTCTCTGAGCCTTGGTTCAACAGCGCAATCCCCTGAGTCTCCAACGGGCTGAAAAATTGGCAGCCGACAAAAAACGATCGTCTGCCCCACCGCAGGCACGCGGCCCCCGGGGAGAGCCTACAGCGGAATTCCGATCGACCACAACTGATAGCCGACGGACTGTACCGGCCGACATGTTCCCGAGGTCGCCTCGCGTCTCAAAATGTTCGAGGAACAGCACTTCAAGCAGTTCTTTAATTGACGTTGGAGGCTGGGCGAAAAGCGCGCGTCGTCAAGAAGCGCGGAAACGCAGGGAATGCGCGTGGTGCGGATGCCCCAGTTCAGTGCCGACCGCCGCGCGTTTCGGAATCCACTCCCAGGTCCGGACTTCGCGATCTAAATTATCCGAGAAGCGCGCAAAATGAACCGGAGCGATGCCAAGATGCTCAGTTCCTGCCAGAATGGTGCACAGGCATGATCACCAGACTGACTCTGCGGAATTTCAAGAGCGTGAGCGAACAGGTTTACGACTTTACACAGTTCGATTTGCTGGTTGGGCGCAACAACAGCGGCAAGAGTACCGTGCTCCAAGCGCTTGCCATTTGGCAGTCTTGCGTAGACGAGTTCCATCGGTCCAAACGTAGCGGGTCCAAGGGTATCCAGGTGGTGTTGCCGAACTTCACTGCTCTGCCGGTACCCGAGTTCAACCTGTTGTGGAAAGATCGAACTGATCGTCGCTGGCCTCAGATCAACGGCACGAAGAAGCAGGAATACATCCTCATCGGCATTGACGTGGAATGGGGGCACACAGGCGAGCCCCGTTCGTTTGGTGTCGAGCTACGTTATCACTCCTCGCAAACCATCTATGCCATTCCGGAGGGCGGTTGGGAGAAATTCCGCGAGTGCGAAGAGCGTGGAGATCTTCCGAAAATTGCTTATGTGCCGCCGTTTTCCGGTCTAGAGCCCACCGAGAAGTGGCTGGATGAAGCGCCGATTCGCCAGCAAGTGGGAAAAGGGCAGCCCGGCAGCGTGCTACGCAATTTGTTGTTGCGGGTCTGTCCACCGCCTCCTCGCGGAACAGGACGCACTTCCAAGAATGATACCAGGCCACCTGCGTGGAAAGAGTTGGCTGGGATCACCAAACGGTGGTTCTCAGTGGAGATTCATGCGCCCGGATACGACTCGGCAAAGGATGTCTACATCACGGTCGAGTACCGCCAGAACAACAAGGACTTCGATATCATTGCCGGCGGGAGCGGCTTCCACCAGACCCTCACTCTGCTCGCATTTCTGTACGGATACCAGCCCACAACCATCTTGCTCGATGAGCCGGACGCTCACCTGCACGTCAATCTGCAACGAGAGATTCTCGATTACTTCAAACGGAAAGGCGTCGAGACCAACACGCAGTTCCTGATCGCCACACACGCCGAGGAGTTTGTGCGCGGGGTTGATGTGTGCCAGATCGTTTCCCTGCTAAACCAAGTGCCGCGGCGGGTGCAGTCGGCACCCGAGGTGCTGCGAGCCATGGCGGAAGTCTCGAATGAGGAGATTTCCCGCCTGATGGCCTCGCCCTACATCTTGTATGTGGAGGGGGAAAGCGACGAGCGCATCCTGCGTGCTTGGGCCAGTCAGGGCGGTGCCCAGGCCGCCATGGACAAGGTCTGCTTCAGGGCAATGGGCGGCGGGGACAAGCAGGCTATGAAAACCCGAGCGGACGAACACTTTGACGCACTCAGACAAATCATTCCAGAGGTCCGGAGGTTGATGCTCTTGGACTACGATGACAGGGCCAGCTTCCACCCGGACGCGGGTAACCCTACGCTGGTCGAGTGGAAGCGCAAGAATATCGAAAACTACTTGCTCGTGCCCAATGCCTGGAAGCGGGCCGCGCCGCTATTCAGTGCAGGGGAGTTGTTCGTACAGCCTGTATTGGAGGCGATCGACGATTTTTTTGCCAGCCAAAATTTGACACTGCCGCCCGGAAGAACCTGGCGGAATGTTATGGCGAATGTGTTCAGTGCCGTGGATGGCAAGCGCATTTTGTTCGAGGATAATGACTCGCTTTTCCAGCAGCTGCGAATTGGCGCACCTTCGGTGCAACTCACTCGGGAGCAGATAGCTGGCGCCATGCTTCCGGAAGAAATACACCAAGATGTTCACGATTTCTTCAGCAAGCTCGTTGTCATGACGTCACCAGCCGGGGCGGCACAGGACTAAACGACTCACCTGATGAGAAAAGGAGCGCCCCGGAGCACCCACAAGCGGAACTCAGAAACGGCGGTGGGGGACGTTGAGGTACCTGGGCGCAAAACGCCCCAACCGGCGAAGTGTAACGGCTGGTTGTCCCGAAGTCCCGAGATGGGCAGTTACCGCGTGGTTCATCCTGCGCTGATCCGCGCGCCAGAACCCGTCTTTGAGTCGTGGTTCAACAGCACCATCCCCTGAGTCTCCAACGGCTGTAGAATTGGCAGCCGACAAAAAAAACGACCGTCTGCCCCGCCGCACGCCGCGGCCTCCGGGAGAGCCTACAGCGGAATTCCGATCGACCACAACAGATAGCCGACGGACTGCCTTGCGTAGAGCCACCACTCTCTGAAATCTCCGCGCGGAGTGGTGGGGCGCGGTGAGCCGAAAACCGTCAGTCCCCGGAATTCGAGCATCTTCTTGACGCGGTAAATATGGTAGCCGTCGCTCACGACGATGCACGATTTCAACCCCATGCGCCGCATGATCTCGGCGACTGCCGCCGTGCTATAGGCGGTCGTGCTGCCAATGGGCTCGACTATGATCGCCTCCGATGGGACGTTTTTTTGCACCAGATACGTGCGTCCGACCGACGCCTCCGTGTGAACCGGGTCGCCGCCAGCGCCGCCGGTTGTCAAGATGCGCGGCGCAAGCCGTCTTTCGTAAAGTTCGAAGGCGTGGTCGAGGCGTGCCTTCAACACAGGCGACGGCCGGGGCCCGTATTTCGCCGCGCCAAGCACCACAATCACGTCCGAGGGCTGTGCCTCTTCGATGGAGGACTGGCGGCCAATTTCCACCGACACGTACCCCAGCCTGCCGGCAATCGCGCACAGCCCGAGCGCCGCGGTAATGAAAATCGCCCGTCTCATCCGAGGTATTCTGACATCATACTAATCCTTTTTGTCCTTAATCATGGCGAGAACCGAAGTCATATCGAGTCCCGCGAATCCGCTGCTTAAGAGCGTCCGCCGCGCGCTGGCGCGTGGCACGACAACCGAGGAAGGGTGTTGGGCGGCCGAGACCTTTCATCTGCTGGAAGAAGCGCTGCGGAGCGATCGTGAAGTGAAGACGGTGCTGGCTGCGGAATCCGTGCAGGCAACCGTCGATAGCCACGTCAAGGGACTCGGCATCCGCGTCACGATAGTAGCGGACGCGCTCTTCGCCGGCCTCTCGCAGACCGAATCGAGCCAGGGCGTGATCGCGCTCGTGAGGCCGCCGGAGTGGACGGTAGAGCAACTGTTTCGCGGACGCGGTCTTGTTGTCGTGTTGGACGGCGTTCAGGACCCGGGCAACGCCGGGACCATCATCCGCGCCGCGGAGGCGTTTGGCGGGACCGGCGTTTTGTTCCTGAAGGGAACCGTCGCGCCGCACAATCCCAAACTCCTGCGAGCGTCGGCCGGATCGATGTTTCGCATCCCTTTCGTCCACGGCCTCGACGTGACACTGGCACGCGCCGCACTCAAGCAGGCCAAGCTGGACATCTATGCGGCCGTGCCTGGGCGCGGCCCTTCCACGCGGCCACAGGACGCGAATCTGACGCGAAAGTGCGCTCTCATCATCGGCAGCGAAGCGCGTGGAGTCAGTCCGGAGTTGCGGGGTGATGCCCAGGATCTCCGGATTCCGACGGTGCGCGTGGAGTCTCTGAATGCCGCGGCCGCCGCGGCGATTCTACTGTACGAAGCGGCGCGCCAGAGGTCCGCGCGGCAATGAGTCTTTTCGATGCGAGTCCGCTTCCGCAGCGGGACCTGGGCCTTCACAAGCGACCGCTCGCGGACCGCATGCGGCCTCAGACGCTCGAAGACTACGCCGGCCAGGAGCACATTCTGGGACCGGGACGTCCGCTGCGGGCGCAGATTGAACGAGATGCCATTTCGTCGATGATTCTCTGGGGGCCACCGGGCGTCGGGAAAACAACGCTGGCGAGCCTCATCGCGCGGCTCACGAAATGCGATTTCGTGCCGTTCAGCGCGGTGATGGGGGGGATCAAGGAAATAAAGGCGGTGATGGCCGATGCCGAGCGGTCGCGGCGTCTCGGGCGGCGCACGATCGTTTTCGTCGACGAAATCCATCGCTTCAACAAAGCACAGCAGGACGCGTTTCTGCCCTACGTGGAAAAGGGCGATATTATCCTGATCGGAGCGACGACGGAAAATCCTTCGTTCGAGGTGATTTCCGCGCTGCTTTCGCGTTCGAAGGTCTACGCGCTGCGCGCACTAACCGTTCCTCAGATTGTGCAACTGTTGAAACGGGGACTTGCCGAGCTTGGTGCAGCCGCTTCCGAGGATCTGCTTGAACAGATCGCGATCCACGCGGGGGGAGACGGCCGCACGGCTTTCAATACGCTCGACGCGGCCGCGGCGGCTTTACCGGAAGGCTGCCGCAGCCTCACGCAGCAAGCTGTGGAGGATGCTCTCGGCAGGCGGGTGCTGCTTTACGACAAGTCCGGCGAGGAACACTTCAATCTCGTTTCGGCGCTGCACAAGTCGGTGCGGTCGAGCGACGCGGATGCCGCGCTCTACTGGCTCTCGCGAATGCTCGAAGCGGGCGAGGACCGGATGTATATCGCGAGACGGTTGGTGAGGATGGCGATAGAGGACATCGGACTCGCGGACCCGAAGGCGCTCGAACAGTCGATCGCCGCCATGCAGGCCGTGCATTTTCTGGGAATCCCCGAAGGCGATCTTGCGTTGGGGCAGTTGGCGATCTACCTCGCGGTGGCTCCGAAGTCGGACGCCTCGTACCGCGCGCTCGGGGCGGCGGGAGACGACGTGGAAAGGACCGTCACGGAGCCCGTGCCGATGCATCTCCGAAACGCCCCTACGAAACTGATGAAGGAGTTTGGATACGCGGAGGGCTATCAACACGCGCACCAGTTCCAGGGCGGCGTCGGCGGGATGGAGTGTCTGCCGCCTTCGCTTGCGGGAAAGCGCTACTACGTGCCGACAGACCGCGGCGTGGAGAAGCGGATCGGCGAGCGGCTGGAAGAGATTCGCCGCGCACGCGAACAGGCGAGGGAGAAAGGAAGCGCCTGAAGCCCGACTCTAATGCCAAGCTACGCCATTGAACGGGTCGATTCCTGGGAGGAGTATCTTCGGCTCATCACGGACACTCCCTACGCGAACTGGGCATTTCGCGGTCAGGCTGACGCGCGCTGGCCTCTGTTGAGCGCGCTGTCGCGCCAGTTTCTGAATTTCAAGATCAGCCCCGGGGAGTGGCTCGACCAGGAGGAGCGCATCCTGCGGATCTTCAAACGCAAGGCTCATCATTTCCTGGAGCATCCGCCTGGGGTTGGGGCGGAGTTTGAGTGGCTCGCCCTGATGCAGCATCACGGGGCTCCGACAAGGCTGCTCGATTTCACCTGGTCTCCTTACGTGGCCGCGTTTTTCGCGTTGGAACGAGCCACGGTGGATGCGGCCGTCTGGGCCGTGAACCCGGCCGAGATCCGCTACGTAGAGAAGCAGACAATAGCCGGCAACGCCATCCACCCGCTCGAAATGGATCCGCGCCGGGAGGGCAACTACCGCAAACACTTCATGGAGGCGAAGACACCATTCTGTTGGGTGGGCGAGCCCGAGGCGATGAACCGGCGCCTGATCGCGCAGTCGGGACCATTCGTCGTGCCGGGCACGGTGGACCGGCCGGTCGAAGACATCCTCAGCGGTTATCAGAACCCGAAGCAGGCACTGGTTAAATTCGTTCTGCCTCTGGCGGCGGTTCGCGACAAGGGCATACGGGAGTTGTACCGTATGAACATCACGTACGCGACGCTGTTCCCGGACCTCGATGGCCTCGCGAGATCGCTGGCGCTGGAGCTGGAATTCAACTGGGCGCGGATGTGGAATCGCAGCCAGACGTAGAGACCGGCCGCGACAGCGCGCCATCGCGATTCGCCGCCATCACCACCCAAGGACTTTTTGCCGATGCCCGCGGGCATGGCGGCGCTGCAAGCCTCAGCCGCCGCATGAGGCGATCCGGGCGAGCGAGTCCACGAACGGCGTTTGTTGTTCGGACGCGGGCGAAGATCGCCTTGCAGTTTCCATTTCAAGCTCATCCTGAGTCGAATAATTCTCCGTCCGCCAACTTCGTTTTGCTAAGATGAACTTGCCATGTTCAAATGGTTCCGCGCCGCGAAGGAAGCGCCCCTCACGGGGGCGCCGCCCATTCGCAGGCAGAAAACGTATTCGGGGCAAAGCGGCTACGTGTACCAATACTTCTACGAAGGCTGCCGCGCCGCGGAGCGGAACTCCGCGAGTGGAACGCAGTACGTTTTTCGCGTTTCGAGCGACCGCCGCACAGAGACCAACCACTCCATCTTTGTCGCTGAAGCCGCCGTTTCCGCGTGGGAACAAGCGAACGGGCGTCCGCTGAATTCCACCGAGCGTTACGCGATCGCCAAGCTCGCCTTATTTCAGGCGTTCGACGAGCGGCCGACACCCGAGGACGCGAAGCGGGAAGTTGTGGTCGAAGCGGCCGATGTGGACACCTTTCTCGCGGCGCTGGATATAGGGTAACGGATGCCGGTCGCTCCCATCCCAGCGCCTCTCGACCACCTTGGCGCGAGACCCTTCTCTTTCTACCCGCCTATTTTGAACATCGACCACAACGAGTGGCTCTATCGAAAATCCACGTGGTCAGAGATGCTGGTGTCGAACGCCCGCACAGGCATGGAGGTCTGGATCCCGCGCCGGTTCCTGGGAGAGATTTCGAGCGTGGATGACCCCGTGGTGATCGTGGGTCTAGTGAAGGAACTGGAGTACAGGGCGGGCAGCATATGGCCGCACCAGAGGCGCGTGATCGAGATGCCCGCCGCGCCGGCTTCAAACGTGGAGCGCCTGCCGGCAGCGGATCTTCCCGCGCCGATTGTGGGCATCCGTCTCGAACGCTCCGAAGCGGCCATCGGCCGGCTCATCGGAATCGTTATGGTGACGGCGATTGTCGCGTACGTGCTGATGATCTCGACCACTCGCGATGGGGGATTCCGGCTTCGCGCGGTGATGCAGTCCGATACCGGACTGACCGCGCGCGACGACTATTTCGCCGTCGTCAGGCGTCTCGGAGACCCGGCCGAAGACCGATGGAGCCCTGAAACCGGAGTTCTCCAATACCGCGCCCTCTGGTATCCTCAACAGGGTTATTACGTGATTCTACTTGGAGCCGACAGGAAGGAAATGCGTTACATCGGCACGCTGAGCAAGGATTGGAAGACGATCCATTCCGTACCGACGCCCGGAATGGCGGCCATGCTGAGCCAGCTACCGAAATTCTGATCCGCAGGCAGACTCTCTTAATCATGAAACGAACTCTCGGACACTTGATCTGGGCGGCCGTGGCCGTCCTCGCAGCGTATGCGCTTGCAGGAATCGCCCTGAACCGGGGCGAGCCGATCAACAGCATCTGGCTGGTGGTTGCTTCCGCCTGCACCTACCTCATCGGTTTTCGCTTCTACGCGAAATTCATCGCCACGAAGGTCATGGCGCTCGACGACAACCGGGCCACGCCGGCCGAACGGCTCCGCGACGGCCACGACTACGAGCCCACCAACAAATGGATCGTCTTCGGCCACCACTTCGCCGCGATCGCCGGACCCGGACCCCTCGTCGGTCCGACTCTTGCGGCTCAGTTCGGTTACCTGCCGGGCACGCTTTGGATTATTGCCGGAGCGGTGCTTGGCGGCGCGGTGCAGGATTTCGTCATCCTGTTCGCCTCGGTTCGCCGGGATGGAAAGTCCCTCGGCCAGATGGCTCGGGAGGAAATCGGCAAGGTCGGCGGATTCACGGCTCTGTTGACGGTGCTTCTGATCATGATCATTCTGCTTGCGGTAGTTGCGCTCGTGGTCGTGAACGCGCTGAAGGGAAGCCCATGGGGGACCTTCACGATCGCGGCAACGATGCCGATCGCGGTCCTGATGGGCGTCTATCTCCGCTACCTGAGGCCGGGCAAGGTCCTGGAAGTCTCAGTGATCGGTTTCATCCTTGTCATCGCGAGCATCTTCGCAGGCGAATGGGTCGCGAATTCGAGCACGCTCGCTCCCATCTTCACGCTCTCGGCGGTGTCGCTTGCGTTCGCGGTGATCATCTACGGTTTCTTTGCCAGCGCGTTGCCGGTGTGGCTGCTGCTTGCTCCGCGCGATTACCTGAGCACGTTCGTGAAACTGGGCGTGGTGCTGATGCTCGGGGTGGGCATTCTCTTCGTGCGCCCGGAACTCCAGATGCCGGCGTTCACACGATTCGTGGACGGGACCGGCCCCATCTTCTCCGGCAAGATTTTCCCGTTCTGCTTCATCACGATCGCCTGCGGCGCGATCTCCGGATTCCACTCGCTGATCTCTTCCGG
>SYKU01000112.1 GCA_005808865.1 Acidobacteriota bacterium | reverse complement strand
GCCCAAAGCCGAAGGCTCGCTTCATTCAAATGAGGACGAATCCGCGCAAACTTCTCCGCAAGCGTTACGCTATGGCGAGGCACTCCCTAGGCATAGCACAAACGCCTAAATCGTTCAAGTTATTATTGCTAGCTGCCTTAGCGCCTTGATCCGACCCGCTTATATTCCCAGCGCAGTTTCCCGGTCGTCAGGTCGAGCGCTCTCACGTAGATTTGCCAGGGCTCCCGCGGACTCTCAATGTAACCAGTTCCAGTGAATGCAAACCCGCCGGGCCGGAACGTGTCGACGGACTTTGTGTTCACACCGCATCCCTCAAGCGCCACCACGTAAAACAGATTTGTGTTCGGATTGTACGCGCCTGCCGAGTGATAGCGCCTGGAGGCGCTACCCGCCTGGGAGGGCCGGCGGGTGCCATAAAGATCTGATGGTCTGGTTATTTTTCTGTGATATACTTCGCTGCATGTTGCACATTACATTAAATCGAACTCGACGCCTCTGCTTCCTCGTGTATCTGGCGATGAGCATTTCATCCCTCAATGGGCAGACCTTTGCCGAGATCACCGGGACCATCACCGATTCGACGGGCGCTGTGGTACCCGGGGCAACGGTTTCCGTCATCAACTCCCAAACCAACCAGGAGCGCCGGGTCGAGAGCAACGAATCGGGAAACTACACTGTTCCGTTTCTTGTTCCCGGCGGGTATTCGACCAAGGTCCAGCACGGTGGTTTCAAGGGTTCGGTTCGCAGCGGTATCCGGCTTCAGGTCGGGGATGTGGCGCGCGTCGATTTTGTTCTTGATGTTGGGGGTGTAAACGAGATTATCGAAGTCACCGGCGGCGCCGCGATGATCGAGACCGACAACTCAGCCGTCGGCACAGTGATCGAGAACAAACGTATCGTGGAAATGCCTCTCAACGGCCGCAACTTTCTGCAAATGATCGCCCTCAGCCCGAACGTGACCGCCGAACAGGGAGCCGGCGGCGAAGCCGGCGACCGCAAGGGCGGGGAACGGGCCCAGCAGGCGTTCTCCATCGCGGGGCAGCGAATGACATTCAATCACTACACGCTCGATGGCGTGGAGAATACTAACCCGAGCTATAACCTATTCGCGATTCGCCCCTCGATTGACGCGCTGCAGGAGTTCAAAGTCCAGACCGGGATCTACTCAGCCGAGTATGGCCGCGCGACTGCCCAGGTCAACGCAACCACCAAGCAAGGTACCAACAACTGGCATGGCGCGCTATTCCAGTTTCATCGCAACGAGAACGTCGATGCCCGGGAGTGGCGTAAAGTAGGGCCCAAGAACCCATTCGTCAGGAACCAGTTCGGATTCACGATCGACGGTCCTATCGTGAAGGATCGCCTATTCGTCATGTCGAATATGGAACTGTTAAGGGAGAGGAAGTCCATCGAGGTTGCCGGTAACGTGCCGCCCGACCTTATGCGCTCGGGTGACTTCTCAGCATCAGGCCGAAGCATATACGATCCCGCGAGCCGCGTGTATGACCGCGACGCGCAGGGAAACCCCAGAGCTGTCTCGGCAATGCCATTTCCCGAGCAGACGATTCCGCGCAATCGGACCCACCCGATAGCAGTCAAACTATTGGAGTTCTATCCCCGCGCGACTGTGCCGGGCGCCAATATATTCCGGAATTTTCTGCGGAACGCATCTCGCCCAATCAACTGGGAACAGTATACCCAGCGTGTCGACTTCACCGAGCGAGCCTCATCCAATTGGTTCGGCCGCTTTAGCTGGGGCGACGAGTCGGCCAGCCAGCTTACAACGTTCGAGCAACAGCAGGGCAGGACAGTCACCAAGACGTATCAGGCGATGCTCTCCAACACGCGCACATTCGGCCCTTCGACGGTGAATGAGTTCAGGTTCGGATACACACAGTTTCAAAACGACAATCTCTTCCGGTACGCCAATGAGCGAAACGTCACCGCCGAGCTGGGAATCGCCGGACTGCCAGTTCCCGTCCAGGCGGCTTGGGGCACGCCTAGTATCGGTCTTGGGCTTGGGCTCAGCGGTTTCGGCGAGCCCGTCAATGGGCCTTTCGTTGAGCGCTCACATATCTTTCAAGCGCTCGACAATGTATCAATTGTAAAAGGGAATCATTCCTTTAAGTTTGGAGGGGAAATCAGGCGCAATCGCTTCAACGAATTGGGCAACGCGTTTCCCCGAGGTTCGTTCGCATTCGATGCCAAGGCCAGTTTCGATCCGGCGCGACGGGCTGCAACCGGGCATCACTACGCGGATTTTCTGCTTGGCGAGTCACGCCAGGCACAGCGTATCCTGCTCCTGCCGAGCGCACTGCTGCGCTCAAGCGCCTTCTCGGCATACGCCGAGGACACCTGGAAACTGACATCGCGGATCACTCTCAATCTCGGCCTGCGCTATGAATTCTCCCCGCCTTACCACGACAAGTACGACGCAATCCTCAACCTTCGGATTTTCGATCCCGGTGTTGGTCCCAACGGCCTCCGCGAAGATACGAAGGTTCCGGTACTTACCAGACCAGGCAGCGGCGATTTCTACCGTGGGGTTCCGTTCCGTTTTCATGATTCCATCCCGATCCAGTCTGGCGGTGATGACTTGGGGCGCGAACTGGTTCGCAAAGACTATAACGACTTCGGACCCCGCGTGGGCATTGCTTTCCGGCCTTCCGACAGGTGGTCAATTCGCAGCGGTTTTGGCATGTTCTACACGCAGGACATCGGGGAGGTACGGTTTGATCTGGCGCGGAACCTCGGAGCCCGGTCGTCGTATGTTTCCGACGAAGAACGGCCGAATTCGAATCTCTCGAATCCGTGGCAATTTGAGACCGCCACGGCGCGTTGCACAGGCTGGGCCGGCTTCTGCCAGGGGGTCGGTTCCATGCTCTCAAACAACGTGAACCGGAGAACGCCGTTCGTGATGCAATGGGTGTTCGACGTGCAGCGCCAACTCGACGCCGACACCACGCTGGAGTTGGACTACATGGGTAACGGCGGACGAAAACTGGAACGGTGGCGCAATTGGAATGAGGCCGTGCCTCGCGGCGGGCCGACCGATTCGCGTCCTCTTCAGCAGCGACGCCCGTGGCCCGCCTACGGGATCATGTTTAACGTCGACGGCGTGGTCGACTCCTCCTATCACGCCGGCAGTGTCAAACTTCGCCGCCGCTTTGCCAAGGGGCTCACCTACCTGACCGGGTTCACCTGGTCGAAGTCCATCGATACCGGAAGCGCCATCCGGAACCACTCCGGTGACACTCTGTTTCCGGGAACCAGCTACGATATCCGGAACTGGCGAGGGCTATCGCAGTTCCACACCGGCCGGCGCCTGGTGATGTCGGTACTGTACGAGTTGCCATTCGGGCGGGATCATTTCGCCAGCAGCTCCAGGGCGGTCAACAAGCTGGTGGCGGGGTGGCAGTTAGGCGGCATCTTCACGTTCTCCGACGGCACGCCCTTGCAGGTGGGCGGAATCGGCGACACTCGTAATACAGAGTTCGACAACTATCCGGATGCTACGGGCATCAGCGCCATTCCCTCAGGCCGCAGCGCGGACAACTTCTGGAACATTGGCGCCTTCAGTTCCACAAGTCCTGAATTGGCGTACCGCATGGGAACCGTGGGCCGAAACACCCTGTTTTCCCCAGGGCTTCGATCATGGGATTTCTCCGTATTGAAGAACGTCAAGCTCGCGGAACGTCACTCGCTCCAGTTCCGCGTCGAAGCCTTTAACTTACCGAATCACCCAAACTGGACGCCGCCGCCGGCCGATATCAGAAATCCGGCGACGTTCGGCCGCGTGGCGTCCGCGAGAACCATGAGGGAGCTGCAGTTCGGAATAAAGTACATCTTCTGACTGTTTTCGTCCGGATTTGTTAGAAGTTCCCGCATTGAATCGGCCGCAAGCGACGCAAAGGGGTCTCAGCGAAAATTCGCAGGTGGTTCTACACGGCCTGCCGGACCCGGGGAAAAGCGGCGCACTCGGGTTTGGCAACTGCCACGCGCGCAGCTTTCAACAGGATAGCTCGGGCTTCGAACTGCGCTGGCAGGCCTCGAAAAGCACCATCGTTACAGCCAAAATAGCTACGGTCTTGTGTGCTCCTCCTCGCGAAACACCTGTTTTGCCCGAGGCTCGCGAGTCTTACTCCCGGGAGGATAGCCACGCAATCTGTGTCCGCGCAGCAGCCAGCGCACTGCGCGTTGTTTCGTCAATGTCTCAGGCGAGATTGCCTCAACATCTGGATTCTGCACGTCTGGCAGGATATCTTCCGCGGTATGCGCCGGAGCCAATGTTGATAGGCCTTTGGTCTGCTTTTGGGGAGGCTCCAACTTTCGGTGTTTGGGTCTGTTTGGTTCCGGCTTCGCCGGGTTAGCGATCTGGTAGGACGCTGGTCTCTCGAATCCTGGAGTGACCGGCTTGATTGCATCGGCTGCCGGCAGACGATTTCGGCATTTTCTTGTAAGTCCGGGCTCCTGCTCACCGGTGCCGCACTGCGGCTACCGTTCCGCTTCGAGCAACCCGAACGCCATGATGGTGCCGCCGGCGGCGATGGAGACATACTGCGTACCTTCGAAACTGTAGGCCATCGGCGAAGCGGAGATGCGCCGCCCGGTGTTGTAGTGCCACAGACTCTTCCCTGTGACGGCATCGAGCGCGGTGAACATGCCCTGATCGTCGCCGGCGAAAAGCAGGCCGCCTTCCGTCGAAAGCACGCCCGCGCCATAGCGCCTTGATCCGACCTGCTTATATTCCCAACGCAGTTTGCCGGTCGTAAGATCGAGCGCTCTCACGTAGATTTGCCAGGGCTCCCGCGGACTCTCAATGTAACCAGTTCCAGTGAACGCAAACCCGCCGGGCCGGAACGTGTCGACGGACTTTGTGTTCACGCCGCATCCCTCAAGCGCCACCACGTAAAACAGATTTGTATTCGGATTGTACGCGGGGGACATCCAGTTCGTCGCGCCTGCCGTCGGCGGACACACCTTGTTTCCCTGTAGCGTTGGTTCGACGCCTGGTACCCGTATCGGCCGCCCGGCGGGCGTCAGACCACTCGCCCAGTTCAGACCCTTGATGAAGGGAGTTCCGTGCAGAAACTTGCCCGTCACGCGATCGAGCACGTAGTAGAAACCGTTGCGATTCGCTTGAATCAGCAACTTGCGCGGCTTGCCTTCGTATGGCGCGTCCACCAGCACCGGAATCTCCACCGCGTCCCAATCATGGACGTCGTGCGGCGTGAATTGGAAATACCACTTGAGCTTTCCCGTATCGGCGTCGAGCGCCACCATGGACTCTGTGTAAAGGTTGTCGCCTTCGCGCATGTCGCCATTGAAGTCCGGCGCTGGATTTCCGATGCCCCAATAGAGCAGATTCAACTCCGGATCGTAACTCCCGGTCAGCCAGGTATTGCCACCTGCCGTCTTCCACGACTCGCCTGCCCACGTCTCCGAGCCTGGCTCTCCCGGTTTCGGAATCGAGTGCCATCGCCACAGACGCTTTCCGCTTTCCGCGTCGTAGGCATCCAACCACCCGTTCAATCCGTGATCGCCGGGAGCGATGCCGATGATCACTTTCCCGTTCACGATGAGCGGCGCGACCGGACACCAGTAACCATCCTCGGCCTCCGCCAATTTCGACTGCCACAACTTGTTCCCGGTCCGGGCGTCAAGTGCCACGAGGTGCGCGTCCGGCGTGCCGAAGTATACTTTGTTCCGGTAAATGGCGACGCCCCGGTTCGGTCCTTTGCGCAGCGCGGGGGTGTGGTGGTACCGCCAGATCGGGCGTCCGGAACGGCCGTCGATGGCGTGGACCTCGTTCGGCTGGGTGATGTACATCACGCCATCGGCCACCACCGGCACCGTTTGCAGTTGTTCCGCGCCCTCTACCTGGTATGTCCACTTTGGTACAAGGCGGCCGATATTCCGCGTACTCACCTGTGCAAGTTTCGTATGGCGGTGCGAAGCGTACGATCCGTTATAACTGAGCCAGTTTTCAGGCGAGCCCTTAAGGAGATCCTCCGTGGTAACTTGCGCGAGAGCGGAAAACGATAAGGCAGCGAGAATGCCGGGGAGCGTCTTCATTTTTGTGGTTATCCTAACGTGGTCATCTTCCGTTTCCGGGCTGCCGCTCGCTTTGACGGCTCAGGAACGCGAGCAGGTTCTGAAATTCCGTGGACGTGAGGCGCTTCTGGTAGTCGCGCGGCATGGCGAGTTCCGGCTCCGGATCAATCGAGGCGACTTCGGAGAGATCGAAAAGCCTGAGCCTCCCCCCCGTGTCGAGCAACTGCACGGAAAAATTGTTCTCATTTTTGACGACGCCCTTTGCGATAAGGCCGCGCGCGGTGGTGATGCGGACGGGTTTGTAGCCTCGAAGGGGAAATGGGCGCGACTTTGTGAGAGCGTCACGAATGACGGCGAGCTTTCGTTCGCTCGCCGCGTTGGAGAGATCCGGCGCAAGCAACCCACCTTTTCCCGCGATCATGTGGCACTTCGAGCATTCGGCCTTGCCAAAGAAAATCGCGCGCCCGGCTTCGACATCGCCTTTCACTGGAGTGTCCAGTGCAGTTGCCCTCAGGCTCCGGATATAGGCGACCACGAAGCGGATCTCCGTCTCCTTAAGCGACGTGGGAGGCATGAGCGTACCGTTGATGCCGTTTCTGATCGCATCGAAAATGTCGTTGTCCGCGGTAAGGCGAAACCGTCTCTCTCCAGCCAGCGCAGGGGCGCGGTCTCCGGCCTCGCCATCGAGTCCGTGACACGCGGTACAGGACTTGTTGTAAAGAATTCGACCCTCTTCGGCGGGTTGCGCGGCAACATGAAGAGCGAGAATCAGCGTGAGGCCCGCGGCTTTATAAAGCATGGTCACACACATGATACAGCGTAATGGAAATGGGGTAAAGTCGGAGGATGCTGGCCGTTCATCTTGACAAGGGACTAGTCTCTGTGCGGCACGTGCCGAAGCCGAGGCGTCCGAAGGGCTATGCACTGATCCGCCTTCTCACGGGTGGTATCTGCAATACCGATCTGGAGTTGCAGCGAGGCTACTACGGATTTTCCGGGACGCCCGGCCACGAATTCGCCGGCATGGTCGAGGCGGCGGACGACGCCACATGGATCGGGAAGCGCGTCGTTGGCGAGATCAATCTAAATTGCGGCGGGTGCGAGTGGTGCGGCCGCGATCTGGGACGCCATTGCCCAAAGCGCACAGTGCTGGGAATTGTCCAGCACCCCGGAGCATTTCGGGAATGGCTGACGCTTCCGGAGCGCAACTTGCACGCGATCCCCGATTCCATTTCCACGGAAGCGGCGGTGTTCACGGAACCGCTCGCCGCCGCCTGTGAGATTCTGGATCAGACCGCGATTCCCGCCGGGGCACGGGTGGCCGTGCTTGGCGATGGAAAGCTCGGCTTGCTAATCGCTCAGGCCCTTCACGCTAGGGGATTACGCGTGATCCAGTTCGGGCGCCATAAGGAAAAACTGGCGATTTCAGCGTCCGCGGGCATCGACACAGCGATGGCAAGCGGAAAGCTCCCGGCATACGAATGGGTAGTGGATGCTACCGGATCGCCAGACGGACTTGCGCTGGCGGTTCGGATGACCAGGCCGAGGGGCACGGTGATTTTGAAATCGACGCTTCATGGGCTGGTGGGAATCGACACGGCTCCTGTCATAGTGAATGAAATCACTCTGATCGGGTCGCGTTGCGGACGCTTCGAGCCCGCGCTAGCACTTCTGGCGTCGGGAGCGGTTCGCGTGGACAGCATGATATCGGAACGCTTTCCGCTGGAACAAGCGCAACGCGCCTTTGCCCGCGCATCGGAACCGGGCGTGCTGAAAGTACTCCTCGTGAATTCCAGTGCCTGATTGCCACGGGCCCGTTTAGGCGCCCGTGATGAACTCGAGCACCCTGCTCTCGCGGTCGAGGGGAAGCGGCTCTCGATTGATCGTAATCTCAACCAGCGTGGTCGTGTACGGGTGGAAGAACTTCATTTTCCCATCGTCGAAGCCGGCTGGCAGGTCAACCTCGATCGCGGACCGGGACGCGTTATCACTGCCAAATCCGAGATAGCCGACCATTTCCGTGCCGGAGGAGGCGGTAAGGTTCATTCGCAACGCGCCAGTCTGGCGCTTCGCCAAATCCGTCAGGTTGACGTGAAAGCAGCGAAGACTCCTGTCTCCCGAATAGGCGTGGACATCGAGATCGAAACCTTCAAGCCGCTGCCACTTGCCTTTGGGCGACTTGCGGAGCAGTTCGATATTGTAATCCGCGACCGGATCGCCCCGCTCATCCTGAAGCCGCGTCACAAACTGCTGCCATTGATCCACGGTATCCTCCGCGGCTTTGCTTGAAATCGCCGCGGCCTTCTTCCATTCCGCGAACTGCGCTTCGCTTCCGACCTGCAACGCTTTGTCCACCAGGCTTACCAGTTCTTTGGTCGGACTCTCCAGAATGGTCCCGTGATTGAGGCCCTTCACCATCACGAGAGGAATGTCAACGCTGCTCCGGCGAGCCGCCTCGATTCGTTGCTCGGCAGTGTGCTTCGTAAGATTCACCTTGATCTTTCTGGTGTTGAGCGCGCACGCCGCCCACCGCACCGTGCCGTCGGTTCCCTCCTCCGAAACCAGCTTCCGCATACCACCGTATCCCTTGTTGCCACAGAAAGTGAACACGTACGGGGTGTCCGATCCCGGCCCATAGGTGGCTTCGTCCCCAAGCAGATCCGCGTGCGCAAGGTCCCAGGTAAACCGGCTGCCGAGTTCGAGCCCATCCAGTATCATGTCGCCCGCTTCGAGAAAATCGGGGCCGGCGTTTCTGCTTCCTTTGAAAACCGCTCCCAGAAAACTCCGGCCCTTGTGTGCCATGGGAGAGCCGAACGAGGCGGGAGCGAGGCCGATGAGCCGCTTGAGACGCCGCGACCGGCGAGCATAGCCCGCATGCCACGCACGCACAACGAGCATCCCCGTGGAATGTACGATCGCGTCGAACGGCTGGTCATCGCGGAGCCCCGCGCGGAAGCGAAGCGCCCGATCGAAGGCCTCCGCGATGTCCTTAATGGAAACCTCATTCGTGAGGGACCTATAGCTGCAAATGTGGATTCTCTCGCGGTCGTATCCCCGATCGACGAGCGCCTGCTTCCAGGCCTTGAAGGATTTTCCTTCGTCGGAGTAGCCATGGACGAGGACGATGGGGTTTTCTTGCGCCATGGGGCTAAGCTTACCTCATCACGGGCGGGTCCGCGTGGGCTATAATCGTGTACTCGCAGCTAGAGGAAAGGAACAAACAATGAATCGCTATTTGACGATAGTACTGACGACGGCCGCAGCGTGTACCGTTCACGCCCAAACCGCGAACCCACTCAGCACCGAGGCGAAGCAAGCCTACACCGGTGTCAAGAACAACGTGACGAAGCTGGCCGACAAGGTTCCCGAGGCTGATTACGGCTTCAAAGCCACTCCGGAGATTCGCAGCATTGGTCAGTTGATCGGTCACGTCGCCGATTCGCAAATGCGAACGTGCTCGGCGGTCAACGGTGCGGCGAAGCAGCCGACCGCGTCCAGCAAGACGGCTAAGGCCGATCTTGTCGCAGCGCTGAAAGAATCTTTCGCCGAGTGCGACAAGGCCTTCGAATCTCTCACCGACGCGACCGCCGCGAAGATGGTCAAGACGGCTCGCGGAGAGAGGACGAGCCTCGGTGCGCTTATGGGAACCACGTCGCACTCGAACGAGGAATATGGTTATCTCGCCGTGTATCTGCGTTTGAAGGGTATTGTGCCGCCGTCCAGCGAGCCACGGTAGAGTCAGTCGAATAATGCGGGCAATCCGAACGCTGTTCACCGCGTTTTCGCTCGCGACGGCGATTGTTTCGCAGACGCCGGCGCCTGAGACGCTGGTGTCGCCCGAAGTGCATCCTGACCGCAGAGTAACGTTCCGCGCCCGTGCGCCCAAGGCCGCGGACGTTTCCTTCTTCGGGGACTGGATGCCAGTGGGAACGCAGCAGAAAATGGGTAAGGGCGCGGAAGGAGTCTGGAGCGTAACGTTGGGCCCGCTGCCGCCGAGCATCTACCTCTATTCGTTTACGATTGACGGACTCACGGCGGCCGATCCCGTCAATCCTCGCATCAAACTTAGGGCGCGCACCTCCGCAAGCATGGTCGAAGTGCCGTCAGATCCGCCGGCGCTCTGGCAGGCTCGGGACGTGCCGCATGGCGCTGTGGAAATCAACTGGCGTAAATCCAAGGTGTTGGGCGGCGAGACCCGCTGGATCTGGATTTATACGCCGCCGGGCTACGAGAAGGATTCCGGCCGCCGCTACCCGGTCCTTTACCTGTTTCATGGATCGAACGACACGGCAGGCGGATGGACCCTAGCGCGTCAGGCGAACTTCATCCTCGACAATCTTCTGGCCGAAAAGAAGAGTGTTCCCACCTGAATTATGCACGAAAAAGCCTTCGGCGTCGGCTCTTCGTCGGCGCTGCGTGATCCTCGCGTGACCTTTACGATTGGATTGACTATATCTTTTCTCGCCTCCTCCTGATTCCGTTTCATCGACCGCCGTCCTCTAACCGCTTCTCCTTCAACCCCTACGGCTAGTGC
>SYKU01000111.1 GCA_005808865.1 Acidobacteriota bacterium | reverse complement strand
AGGTTCGAGTCCTGCCGCGCCTACCATCCCGATTTACCGTTCAAGTCCTTGCCATTCGGCCCGATAAGGTAGCAGGAGGCGATCTTGAGCGACATCCTGAGTTCTCTCCATGCCCTGCAGGCGGCATGCGGAAACAACCTGCTTCTGGTCTGCACCGGCGACGGCGCTTTGGGACAACGCGTGGCGAACGTGCTCACTAAATGCGGAACTCCGTTCGACAGAGTCGACGGCCTCTTTGCCTTCCCTGAGGCAGTGAACGCTTCTACCGTCTCCGCGGCGTTGCGAGCCAGCCTCTCCGCTGAACAACAGAAGGAGGTCCGTGTCGCATCGGGCGGCATCGGCGAGGTGCTACGTTCTCCCACGCTCGACAATTGGGACCGGCGCATCGAAACCGCTTGGTTCGACCGCGCCTTCTCGACCGGTCAATTCGCCACGTTTTTTCAGCCCGTCATGGATGTTCGGAGCGAGTCGCCGATAGGGTACGAATGCCTGATTCGCTGCCACGGCGAAAAGCTCTATCTCGGCGGCGACATTATCGCAGCCGTCCACGCCCGGGGCATGGCGAAGGAGTTCGATTGCTACGCACGGCGCCTCGCCGTGCGCTCGGCGAGCGGCTTGTTGCCAAAGGGAGAACGGTTGTTCGTGAATCTGCTTCCTTCCTCGATCGGTGTGCCGTCGGAGAGCTTCGCGCAGACGCTCGAAACGCTCGAAGTCTGTTCCCTGCGGACTTGTGACGTCGTCATCGAGGTCGTCGAATCCGAGCGTCTCGACGATCTACCCCAACTTCGCCGCACCTGCGACTTTCTGCGCGAGTGCGGCTTCGGGCTCGCCCTGGATGACGTAGGCGCCGGGTCCGCCACGCTCCAACTCATCAGCGAAATCCGTCCGGATTTCATCAAGATCGACAAGGCCCTGGTGTGGTCGCTCGGTAACGAGATCGCCGCACTCGGCGTGCGCAAGCTCGCGGAACTCGGACACAACTTCGGCATTGAGTCCATCGCGGAAGGAGTCGAGACCGAGGATACGCTTAGAGCCGTCGAAAAGCTGGGGATCAGTCTCGTGCAGGGCTACCTTACGGGCCGGCCTTCCCCGGAAATGAAGCACTGCTGGAAACGTTCCGCCGCGATTCCAGTATTGGGATAATGGGGGGAATGCCCAACCCCCTGCTATCCATCGATTTCAATATTCCTTTCGACCTCATCCGCCCAGAGCATGTTGAACCCGCCATACGCCAGTTGATCGCGGAATCCGGCCTGCGCCTTGAAGAAATCGCCGCCCGCCGCCTGCCTGGCACTCCGCCGCGGACGTTCGAGGATACCATGCTCGCCCTCGACCAGATGACTGAGGGTCTCGACTGGGCAATCGGTGTCGTCCGGCATCTGGAAGGGGTTGCGACCTGCCCGGAACTTCGCGCCGCGTATAACTCGGTGCAACCCGAAGTAAGCGCTTTCTTCGCTGGTATTCCCATCCACGCAGGTCTCTGGAGCGCCGTACAGGACTTCGCCGCAACTGATGAGGCCAATGCGCTGACAGGCCCCAGGAAACGTTTCCTCGTCAAAACCCTTGACAGCTTCAAGCGTCAGGGCGCCATGCTCGATCCGCACCAGAAAAGACGCCTTGAAGAAATCGACGTCGCGCTTGCGACCGTCACGACGAAGGTTTCGGAGAACGTGCTCGACTCAACCAACCGGTTCGAGTACGTCATCACAGACTCGGCAAAATTGGCGGGTCTGCCGCAGTCGGCCATCGAGGCCGCGCGCCGCTCAGCCGAAGGAAAGGGAGTCGAGGGTTGGCGTTTCACACTGCAAGCGCCCAGCTACGCGCCCCTGATGACCTATCTGGACGACGCCGCGGGTCGCGAGAAGTTCTACCGCGCCAACACCACGCGCGCCACGGCGGGCGAACACGACAACCGCGGGCTCATCGCGCGAATATTGGAATTGCGCCGGGCGCGGGCTGCACTGCTAGGCTTCAAGGATTTCTCGGATCTCGTCCTCGAAGACCGCATGGCTCACGATGGCGCTAGCGCGCAGGCCTTCCTTGACGGACTCCGTGAGCGCACCCAGGCGAGCTTCGAGCGTGAGAACCGGGAGTTGACCGCATTCCGGAGGTCGATTGAGGGTCCCGATGCGCCTGATCTTGCGGCGTGGGACATGGCTTACTACACGGAGAAGCAGCGGGTGGCACTGTTCGATTTCGATGAAGAAGTGCTACGCCCCTACTTTCCACTCGAGCAGGTAACCGAAGGGATGTTCGAGATCTTTCGCCGCGCTTTCGGCATTCGGGTTTCGGAAAAAAAAGGCGTACCCGCATGGGACCCATCCGTGAAGTTCTACGAGATTCGGGACGATCGCAACGACACTTTTCTGGGCGCTTTTTTCGCCGATTGGCATCCGCGGGAGAACAAACGCGATGGGGCCTGGATGGACGCCTTTCTCACCGGAGCGCCGACCGCCAAGGGCTTCGACCCGCACCTCGGGCTGATTTGCGGCAACCTGACGCCGCCGTCCGGGGACAAACCCGCCCTGTTGACGCACCGCGAGGTCGAGACTGTCTTCCATGAGTTCGGCCACCTCCTTCACCACTGTCTCAGCCGCGTTGCAATTCGCAGCCTCGCCGGCACGAACGTCGCCTGGGATTTCGTCGAACTGCCCTCGCAAATCATGGAGAACTGGTGCTGGGAACGTCCCGCGCTCGATTTGTTTGCCAGGCATTACAAGACCGGTGAGACAATACCGGACGACCTGTTTCAAAAGATGAAGCGCGCCAAAACCTTCCGAAGCGCGAATGCGCAGATGCGCCAGATCAGCCTCGGCTGCGTGGATCTGGCGCTTCATCGTCAATACTCGCCGGACACCGATGGCGACTGCATCGCTTATTCAAGGCGTCTGCTCGAATCCTTCTCGGCCGTTCCACTTCCGCCCGAACATGCGATGATTGCTTCGTTTACACATCTGTTCGCGAGCCCCGTCGGCTACGGAGCAGGCTATTATTCGTATAAATGGGCGGAGGTGCTCGATGCCGACGCATTCACCCGCTTCAAAGCCGGCGGGATCTTCAGCCGCGGCGTCGGACTTGAGTTTCGCGAGCGGATTCTTGCAAAAGGCGACAGCGAAGATCCGGCCGAGCTTTACCGGAGTTTCATGGGGCGAGACCCCGACGCGAACGCGCTTCTCGAGCGCAACGGGTTGCTGGTAGGATGATATTCATGCGGACATTCATTCTCGGATTGCTGACTGTGGTTTGTCTCTTGGGAGCGGACGCACCGTACGATGGCCGCTGGAACATCTTTGTCCAAAACGAACCCCGAGGCCGGGCCTGGTGGCTTGAAGTAAAGGGCGGCAAGGGACGCTTCGTTGGTGCCCCAGGCGGGGGTCTGTACGACATTCCGCACCTTTCCACCAAAGACGGCGACCTGGTTTTCAGTTTTGAAGGAGCTCAACGGCGGGCTCCGGACGAAGAGTACCGCGCCCACATCGCGAACGGACGCCTCCGCGGCACTCTGAAGGCAGGTAAGGAGTACTTCGAGTGGACTGGATTGCGTGCGCCGGAAATCACGGACCGCGACGATGGCTCTTGGACGCCGGGCGAGCCGATTCCTCTGTTTAACGGCTTCGATATCACAGGCTGGAAGGCGATGATCCCTGACAAGCCATTAGGGTGGACCGTCAAGGATGGGTCCTTGACCAATGTTGCCGGAGCGAACAACCTGATTTCGACCCGCCGTTTCTTCAACTACGATCTGCATGCTGAGTTCAGAGTGGGGGCGCAAAGCAACAGCGGAATCGGGCTTCGCGGCCGTTATGAAGTGCAAATTCTCGAAGACTTCGGCAAGCCCATGGATTCGCACGGAAACGGCGCGCTCTATAGCCGCATCGTCCCCTCGGTGAATGCGAGCAAGCCGGCCGGGGAATGGCAGACGTTCGATATTCGTCTGGTTGGGCGTGACGTTACGGTGGTACTGAACGGGAAAAAGGTTATCGACAAGGGCCTGATTGAAGGATTGACCGCGGTTGCGAACAATCCCGACGAAGGCGCGCCAGGACCGTTCATCTTGCAGGGCGACCACGGGCCGGTCGAGTTCCGCAAGCTCGTCGTCACCCCACTTAAGAAGTAAGTGCCTGCAATGAAACAACTGTTGCAATTGACAACCGCGCTCCGCAGGCCACCTTCGACGATTGCTTGCTCCACGGCCACTTGAGGTCGATCATGAAACGTCATTTCCTCTTAGGCCCCGGGATGCGCGCCTGGATCGCGCTGGTGTCGCTCGTTCCACTTCTCGCCCAGCGTCCGAACCTCGGCCCAAGCCCCCGTCCTGACCCTGCGATGGAGTCGGCTCTGCGGGCGCTGATGCCTGTCACGAGTGGCGTCCGCGAAGACGATCATCCCGCTCTCGCCGTGCGAAACGGCCATGCCTGGGTGGCATGGGTCTCCTATTCCGAGACCGAAGGCACCTCGCATGTGTACGCCGCGAGCTTAGAAGGCGCAAAGTGGAGCGACCCCGCGCAGGTTACAGAAATCGCCGGCGACTACCACAAGCCGGCCATCGCCGTGGACGGGAACAATGCCGTGTGGGTCGCATGGCCCGCGCAGGTCCGGGGCAATTGGGACATCTACGCCCGCGTGCTTCGCGGCAAGACATGGTCAAAGACCGAACGCCTTACCACGGATGCCGCGGCCGACATTTCACCACAACTCGCCGCCACCGGCTCGCGCGTGCTGGTGGTCTGGCAGAGTATGCGCGGCAAGAGCCTCGACATTCTATACCGGACCCACACCAATTCCTGGAGCAAGGAGGGCTTCGTCACCGAGAATGGCGCGAACGACTGGGAGCCTGTTGTCGCGGCATCGCCGAAACAGGACGTGTTTTACGTGGCCTGGGATAGCTATCGCGGCGACTACGACGTGTTCCTTCGCTCGCTGGCGGGAACCGCCTGGAGCGCGGAGATTCCCGTTGCGGCCTCTTCACGGCTCGAGAATCACGCGAGACTCTTTGTCGATCCGAGCGAGCGAGCGTGGATTACCTGGGAGACCGGCCCCGAGGCGTGGGCCAGTGATTCGGCTGGCGGCGGCTTGCGGCCTAGGCGCGAGATCGGCTTCGCCTGTTACCACAACGGGAAGTTGCACACATCGCCCGATGCCCAGGCCGGGCTTGCGAGGCTCGCGGGTAAGACGGGAATGGAAGCGGGCTCGATCGCCGTGGCCGGGGACGGTCAATTGCGCCTGTTCTTTCGTACGGCAATGAACGTGAATTGGCTGAACGTACAGAGCGCGGTGTGGGAGTCGGGTTCATGGAGGAAGCCTGAGTCGATCTTGAATAGCGAAGGACGCATCGATCAGCGTATCGTCGCCGCGAATCTTGGATCGAGGATTCTAGCCGTTTATCCGGCTGGCTCGGCGCACAACACCGTTTACAGCCAGTTGTTCGATCCGGCGGGATCGGCTCCGCCGCTTATTCCAGCGCCACCGGTGATGTCGAAGTCCGCCCCGCCCGCGCCCTCGCGCCATGTGCTCAGCGGCTATCAACTCGTATGGGGCGACCTGCACCGGCATACCGACATCTCTGAGGATGGCGGCACGAATGACGGATCGTTGATGGACACGATGCGTTATGCCGCCGACGCTGCCGGGCTCGACTTCATCGGCGTCACGGACCACACTCGTTACCTCCCACGCCGCTACAACCTGTGGCGCATTCAGCAGATTTCCGACCTGTATTACAAACCGGGCGTGTTTTCCCCCATGCACGCCTACGAGCGGAGCCAGTATTCTCCGTGGGGGCATCGCAACATCGTTCATTTGAACCGCGACTATACACCCGTTCCCGGCTCATACGATATCGGCGATACGGGTGTGAGCCCGGACGGCCTGTTTCGGATCTTGAAGGGTAAGAAGGCGCTGTCGATCCCTCACACTTCGGCCTGGGCCAACAAGCAAGTGAGCTGGGAGTACAACGATCCGGACATCGAACGCGTGGTCGAAATCTACCAGGGGTTGCGCAGCACTTATGAATACAACGGCGCTCCCGACCCGGCCGGCCGTGCGGTCTACGAGAAGGACAGTAAGAACTTCATCTGGAATGCGCTTGAGAAGAAGCTGAAGGTGGGCTTTATCGCGAGTTCGGATCACCGCTCGACGCATATGTCGTTCGCCGCGGTCTACGTGAAGACGCTAGACCGGGACGGTATTTTCGAAGGCCTCCGCGCTCGCCGTACCTACGCTTCGACGGACAGAATTCTCGTTGATTTTCGCATCGGCAGCGCCTTGATGGGTGAGGAGGCCATGGTGGCGGGGATTCCGGAGTTGACCGTCGCGGTGAAGGGCACGGCGGCGATCTCGAAGATCGACGTCGTCAAGAACGGAAAATTCGTATACTCCACGGACAAGCCACAGTTCACGTTTCGCGACGAAGGCTACGCTGGCGAAGAGTGCTACTATTACGTGCGGGTAATCCAGGCGGACAAGAACATGGCTTGGGCCAGTCCGATCTGGGTTCGAAGATAGGTTCCGGCGGCTTTGCAGAGCGGCACGGCGAACGTCAACCGGCCTTTTCTTTTTCCGCTTCCTGGACTATCCATCCGGCGGTCTCATGCATTTCGACATGAGTGCCGTCACAACCGTGTTCTTTAGGCATGAGGGCGTGATCGGGGTTGCACCGGCTTTCGAAGGACGGGCGGCACAAGATCTCAAATGACTCTCGCTAAGCTTCATCCCACGACGTGGCAATGATAAACCGGGTTCGCGATGGATGGCACGGCTTTGTGGCGGTAACGCATCGCCCCATCTGCTATGTTGGAGTTCATGCCGTCCGGGAACCCGTTTCAGGACCCGCTCCGTTTTGAGCGCCGCGTCCCCGAATGTACAGTCGTGATTTTTGGCGCGAACGGAGACCTCACTAAACGAAAGCTCCTGCCCGCTCTCTACCGCCTCGCCTACGAACAGAGGCTTTCGCCGGGTTTCGCCGTCGTCGGCATTTCACGGACGCCAATGACCGACGACCGCTTCCGCGAAAACATGCGCGAATCGGTGGCACGGTTTCTTGAGGACGCGCCCTTCGACGAAGAGGTCTGGACCGGCTTCGCCACTGGCCTTTTCTACATGGCAGGCGACGTGAATGATCCCGTCTGCTACCAGCGTCTCGCCACGCGACTGCGCGCGATCGAAGAAACACGCCGTACAGGTGGAAACGTTCTCTTCTATCTTTCGACTCAACCTAGCCAGTACGCCGCCGCCGCGCGCGGGATTGGCGCGGCGGGCATCGCCAATGGAAACGGATGGCGCAGACTCGTGGTCGAGAAGCCATTCGGCCACGATCTGGAAAGTGCGCGCGTCCTTTCCGACGCTCTGCATGAAGTTTTCAACGAACGCGACGTCTACCGCATCGATCACTATTTGGGCAAGGAGACCGTCCAGAATATTCTGGCTTTCCGCTTCGGCAACGGGATCTTCGAGCCGCTCTGGAACCGGCGTTATATCAACCACGTGCAGATAACCGCGGCCGAATCTATCGGCGTCGAGGGCCGGGGATCCTACTATCAGGAGGCCGGGAGCCTGCGCGACATGATACAGAATCACCTCCTGCAGGTGATGGCCACGATCGCCATGGAGCCGAGCGCCACCTTCGACCCTGACGCGGTGCGCGACGAGCGCGCGAAGTTGCTGCGATCCATCCATGTCATGAAGCCCGATGAAGTCGCGGCCAACGCTGTCGCGGGCCAATACGGAGCCTCGCGGGTAGGCGCGGCATCCGTCCTTGGATTCCGTGAAGAGCCGGGCGTCGATCCGCAATCGCGCACAGACACCTACGCCGCAGCGACTTTCTTCGTGGAGAACTGGCGCTGGGCCGGTGTCCCCTTCTATCTGAGAACCGGCAAGGCCTTGCCCAAGCGGGCCAGCGAGATCGCGGTGCAGTTCAAGGAAATTCCACGAATTCTTTTCAACGCCGATCCTGTTACGCCGCAGATGCCCAATCTGTTAACCCTCAGGATTCAGCCGGAAGAGGGGCTCTCCCTGAGCCTCATGTCGCGTGTGCCGGGAACCAGAGCCGAGACCCATCCTGTGGACATGAGCTTCAAATACGGCGAAGTGTTCGGAACGCCCTCCCCGGAAGCCTACGAACGGCTGCTGCTGGACGTCATGACCGGCGACGCGTCACGCTTCATGCGACGGGATGCGGTGGAGGTATCTTGGGCCTGGGTGACCGGAATTTTGGAAGGCTGGAAGACCCAAGGGGTCCGGTGGTTGCCTGAATATCCGGCTGGAAGCTGGGGGCCGGTCGAAGCCGATCGCTTGATCCAGAGCGACGGGCGGACTTGGAGAATTTTGTAGAAATGCAGAAGGATGAATGCTAAACGATGAATTTCTGAGCTGATCGTTTTCGTTTAGCATTCATCATTCAACACTTCTTGTAACTGCTTCAGGATGGCGTCCTTTTTCCCCAGTCCCCCGATGAACCGCTCGAACTGCCCGTGCCGGTACAGGGCCAGAGCGGGCAACGACGAAATCTCCAGTTCGGCCGGGATCTGATAGTTTTCCTGCACGTTCATCTTCAGGATGACAAGGCGATGCCCCGCCTCGACGTGAACTTGTTCCAGCTCGCCCAGCAAGGCCAGACAGCCCGCGCAGCCTGGTTGCCAAAATTCAACCAGGACCGGCCGGCCGGCCCCTTCCACGACCCGGTCGAATTCGTCGTCACGAACGTCGCGAATCATCAGCCCCTCATCGGCAGGCGGCGGCAAAAACTTGTTCGTACAAAAGTACCGCCAGGCGTTCGTATCCCTCGGTCGTCAGGTGCAGCCCGTCGTTGGAATAGCGAGCGGCGAGCTGCCCGGTGTCCGGCTCCGCCGTGTCGGTGAACAGATCGACGCAGGCCAGTCCCTTTTCGGCACAATAGCCCATGATGAGCCGGTTCAAGATCCGACGGCGCTCGATGTGATCCGCCAGCCATCGTCGTTCTTCCCCGAGAAGGCCTGAGTCGGTAGCCCCGGGAATGGCCTCTTCGGGGCCCCCTCCCACGCGAATGGAGGGAACGGTGATCGCAACCGGCTGGATGCCCCGGTTCAGCGCTTGGTCGTATATCTGAACCAGATTGGCCATGATCTCGGACGGCGCGGCATTCCACCCCAGGTCGTTGGTCCCGCCCAAGATAACAACCCAGGCCGGCCGGTGAGATGCCACGTCCCGCCGGAAACGTATGACCATGTCGCCCGTCGTTTCCCCGCATAGGCCGGTCACGGCAACCTTGGCCTTTCCGTACAATCGATCT
>SYKU01000110.1 GCA_005808865.1 Acidobacteriota bacterium | reverse complement strand
GTTCCGCATTCGCGGCGTGAAAACAAACATCCCGTTTCTCGAGAACGTCGTGAACCACGCGCAGTTTCAGGCAGGCAAGGTTACGACGTCTTTCCTCGACGAGACACCTTCGCTCTTCCGTTTCGCGCCAAGGAAGGACCGTGCGACGAAACTGCTGACGTACCTCGGCGACACGATCGTGAACGGAAATCCCGAAGTGGCGGGGAAGAAGAGGCCGGACGCGGTTGCGCCCATTCCGAGGCTTGCTTCAAACCTCGCGGCCGCGCCCGAACCGCCGCGGCCCGGCACCAGGCAGCGGCTCCAGGAACTGGGCGCGGAGAGATTTGCCGAATGGACGCGCGCTGAAAAACGCCTTCTGCTAACCGACACCACGTTCCGCGACGCGCATCAATCCCTGCTCGCAACCCGCATGCGCACTTACGACATGCTGGCGGCCGCGGCGTTCGTGGCCGGGCGGCTGCCGGAATTGTTCAGCATGGAAATGTGGGGCGGCGCCACCTTCGACGTCGCGATGCGCTTCCTGCTCGAAGACCCGTGGGCGCGGCTGCGCGCTCTGCGTCGCGCCATCCCGAATATTTGTTTTCAAATGTTGTTGCGCGCGTCAAACGCGGTCGGCTACACCGCGTATCCCGACAACGTTGTGCGCGAATTCATCGCGGAAGCGGCACGGCAGGGCATTGATATCTTTCGCGTTTTCGATTCGCTGAACTGGTTGCCGAACATGCGCATTCCCGTTGAGGCCGTGCGTCGAAGCGGCGCGGTGTGCGAAGCGGCCATTTGCTACACCGGCGATCTGCTCGACCCGAAGCGCCAGAAATATTCGCTGAAGTATTACGTCTCCATGGCGAAGGAACTGGAGAGGATGGGCGCGCATATGATCGGCATCAAAGACATGGCGGGGCTGTTGAAACCCTACGCCGCCGAGGCTCTTGTGCGCGCGCTGCGCGAGGAAACCGGGCTGCCCGTCCATCTGCATACGCATGATACGAGCGGCATCAACGCGGCCACCATTCTAAAAGCGTCGGAAGCGGGAGTCGACGCGGCCGACGCGGCCATCGCGTCGATGAGCGGCCAGACGAGTCAGCCGAACCTGAATTCGATCGTCGCGGCGCTCGCGCACACGGACCGCGATTCGGGGCTTGACCAGGACGCGCTTGGCCGCTGCTCCGAGTATTGGGAAGCGGTGCGGACGTGCTACGCGCCTTTCGACACAGGTCCGCGGACGGGGTCGGCCGAGGTGTACAAACACGAGATGCCCGGCGGGCAGTACACGAATTTGAAGGAGCAGGCGGAATCCATGGGCTTGGGCCCGCGTTGGCCGGAGATCGCGCGAACGTACGCGGAAGTGAATATGGCATTCGGGGACATCGTGAAAGTGACGCCGTCGAGCAAGGTGGTGGGCGACATGGCGATTTTCCTGGTGAGCCACGGGATGACCGTACGCGAGTTCGAGCAACTGGGCGCTGGCCACGGATTGACCATTCCGAATTCGGTTGTCGAAATGTTCGCGGGTTCGCTCGGGCAACCTGAGGGAGGCTGGCCGAAGAAGATCCAGCAGGTGATCTTGCGGGGCGCGAAAGCGCACCGCGGACGCCCCGGAGCGGGCATGCCGGCGGCGGATTTCGCGCGAGCCGCCGAGTCGCTCACGAAGAAACTCGGATACCCGCCTGCGGCGGATGAAACGCTCAGTTACCTCCTTTATCCGGACGTGTTCCAGAAATTCGCGCGCGCGCGGGCGGCTTACGGCGACGTGGAGGTACTGCCGTCCCTGCAATTTTTTTTCGGTATGCGGGCGGGAGAGGAGATCACCGTCGAGATTGAGCCCGGCAAGGCGCTGGTGGTGAAGTTCCTGATGGTGTCGGAGCCGCACCCGGAGGGCGACCGGACGGTGTTCTTCGAGTTGAACGGGCAGCCGCGCGAGGTGCGGGTGCGCGACAAATCGATCAAAGCCGTGGCGAGCGAGCGGGCAAAGGCGGACCCGGCCAATCCGAACCACGTGGGCGCGCCGATTCCGGGAGTGGTAGCGAGCATCGCGGTGGAGCGCGGGCAGAAGGTGGCGAAGGGCGACAGGCTGCTCGTGATGGAGGCGATGAAGATGCAGAGCACGGTCTATGCTCCGGCGTCGGGTAAGATTGCCGTCATGCCCGCCCATGTCGGGGAGCACGTGGAGGCGAAGGACTTGCTGGTGGTGATTGAATGATGTGGTATTCATACGTCCGGTGTTGCCCGCAGCGTTGAGCTGTGCCGCGAGCGCTGCGCGGCAGACTGCCCGGCTGCTTCAATGGCCGCCGCGGCAAACGTACGGTCATGGCTCGTTTGCCCCTGCCTGAACGCGAAACGGACTCGCCAGTGGAATCCGTCGCGAGGCTCCTGAAAAGGCCGGGCCGGCTATCCGTCGGCACCGCCGGTATCTCTGAGTTCCCGCCCGAGTCTATGCTTCAATAGCAGGGAGAAGCGAATCGGGAAGGCAGACTATGGCAATCTTCGTAACGGGTGGAGCGGGGTTCATCGGATCTCAGTTCGTCAGGGACTGGGTGCGAAAATACCCGGCGCAGCTGCTGATCAATTTCGACAAGCTGACCTACGCCGGCAACCTCGAGAATCTGGCCGAAGTCGAAGGGAATCCGGCGTACCGGCTGGTAAGAGGAGACGTCTGCGACCCTAACGCGGTTCTCGACGCACTGCCCGATCGGTGCGGCGCCGTCGTGCATTTCGCCGCCGAATCGCATGTGGACCGCAGCATTCTGAGCGCGGCCGAGTTTGTGAGGACGAACGTGCTGGGCACGCAAGTCATGCTCGACTGTGCGCGGCAGAAAGGCGTTGGCCGGTTTCTGCACATCTCGACCGACGAGGTCGGCGGCGACATGGAAGCGGACGAGTGGTTCCACGAGGATTCGCCGCTCGATCCAAGCAGCCCTTACGCCGCGAGCAAGACAGCCGCGGAGCATTTCGTCCGCGCGGCCACGCGGACCTTCGGGTTGGACACGGTCATCACTCGCACCAGCAACAACTACGGTCCGTATCAGTTTCCGGAAAAGCTGCTGCCCCTCGCCATCAGTAACGCGATTGAGGAACGTCCCATCCCTGTGTACGGCGACGGAATGCAGGTGCGCGACTGGATTCATGTGGAGGATAACACTGCGGCACTGTTCGCCGTGCTGGAACGCGGGCGAAAGGGCGCGACCTATCACATCGGCGGCGGAAACCCGCTGCCGAATATCGAAGTCTTGAGGCTGCTGCTGAGGCTGCTCGGACGGCCGGAGTCCCTGCTGACGCGGGTCCCGGACAGGCTGGGGCACGACAGACGCTACGCGGTCGACTGCACGCTTATCCGCGGCGAACTCGGATGGAAGCCCGGGATTCCCTTCGAGGACGGCCTGCGGGAAACCGTGGAATGGTATCGCGATCACCCGGACTGGGTGGCGCACGCGAAGAGCGGCGAGTATCGCGGCTATTACGAAAAAATGTACGGCGTGAGCGTTTGAAGCGTCATGCTTGAGGTCTCTATGAAACGATTTATGACCGGTGCGGCTTTGTCTCTCTTTCTTGCCGGATGCACAGGTGGTGGACCCGGCTCTCCGGCGCGCGAGTTTCTGGCGATGTACAACGACATCGATCAGAAGGTAACGACAGTTGCCGCCGAGGCGAGCTGGAAGGCTGCGACGGACGTATCCGAGCAGCACACAGGAGAGCGGATTGGCGCGTCGGGCGCGGTGGCGGCGTTTGAAGGAAGCCGGTACGTGATCGATACGACGCGTGCGCTCCTCGCAAAACCAGATGCGTTGAGCGATCTTGAGCGCCGTCAGCTGAACAGGATCCTGCTCAACGCCGCCGAAGCTCCCGGCACGATTCCCGAGGTCGTGGAAAGGCGCGTGCAAACCGAAGCGCGCGCCGGCGCGATTCTGGACGGCTTCGCTTTCTGCATGGACGAAAGGGGCGGGAAGTGCGTCAAGAAAACCAATCCGAACGAGATCGACGAGTTGCTCGAAAAGTCGCGGGACATGGCTGCACGCCAGAAGGTCTGGGAGGTCTCGAAGCAAACCGGTCCCGCGCTGAAGAAGAGTCTGGCCGAGCTGCGCGAACTGCGCAACCGGGTCGCGACGGAACTCGGCTTTTCGAGTTATTTCCACTTGCAGGTGGCCGGCTACGGAATGACCGTCGCTGAAATGATGCAGTTGATTGATCGTTCTCAACAGGAGCTTCGCCCTCTCTACGGCCTCCTGCACACGTATGCGAAGAAGAAGCTGGCCGCGCGGTACGGCCAGCCTGTTCCGAAAGCAATCCCCGCTCACTGGCTTGGCAACCGCTGGGCCCAGGAATGGCCCGGACTTGTCGAAGCCGTAAACCTGGACGATCTGCTCAAGGGCAGGGACGCGGAATGGATTGTGAAGCAGGGGGAACGCTTCTACGTGTCGCTGGGAATGGCGCCGCTGCCGAAGAGCTTTTGGGGGAAATCGGATCTGTATCAGCTTCCCGCGGATTCGAAGCGAATGAAGAACACGCATGCATCGGCGTGGCACATCGATGCCGATAAGGATGTCCGGTCCCTCATGTCAGTGACGCCGAACTTCCGCTGGTTCGAGACGAGCCATCACGAATTGGGGCACGTGTACTACTTCATGAGCTACTCGCGGCCAAGCGTCCCTCACGTTCTCCGCGGTGGCATGAACCGGGCCTTTCATGAGGCTGTCGGGGATCTTATCGGCATCGCGGCCCGCCAGCTTCCCTACTTACGCGAGGCGGGCCTGCTGGCGGCGGACCGGAAGGTCGATCAGACGCAGTGGCTGCTGAGTCAGGCGCTCGACAACGCGGTGGTGTTTCTCCCCTTCTCCGCGGGTACGATGTCCCACTTCGAGCACGATCTCTACGAGAAGAACCTCCCGCAGGACCAGTTCAATAAACGATGGTGGGAACTCGTGGAACAGCACCAGGGTGTTCTGCCGCCATCACCGCGCGGGGAGGAATTCTGCGACGCCTGCACAAAGACGCACATCATAGACGACGCCGCCCAGTACTACGACTACGCGCTCGCGTTCCTCATCAAGTATCAGTTGCACGATTACATCGCGAAGAAGATCCTCAAGCAGGACCCGCACGAATGCAATTACTACGGCAACAAGGAAGTCGGGAAATGGTTGGGTGAGATCCTCAGCCTGGGAGCCACGCGCGATTGGCGTCAGGTGATCAGGGAGAAAACGGGCGAGGACATCAGCTCCCGCGCGCTGCTTGAATACTTCCAGCCGGTGCGCGAGTATCTGGAAAAAGAGAACGCCCGCTAGCAGACTTTTGACAGCTATTTCCTCGGAAACCTTGAGGGTGCCGGTGGGTCAGCGTGTTGAGGCCAACAGCCTGTCGAGCCGCGCCTGCAAGTCGCGCAGGGGGCGCCTCGATTGCGGTTCCGCGATCACGTTCCGCATCTCGAACCTGTCCGCGCGCAGGTCGTACAGTTCGTCCATGCCTTCGAGATCCACATAACGGATGTACTTCCACTGCTCCGTCCGCACTGCTTTGTAGCCCATCTTCCGGATGCGTGGAAATACGGTGTCCGAGAAATACTCGACCAGGAAATCATCCCGCCAAGGCGTCCTGGCGCCCTTGAGCAGCGGCATCAGAGAGCGCCCCTGCATGCGCGCCGGGACAGGAACGCCAGAGGCTTCGAGCATCGTCGGCGCGATGTCCAGGCTCAAGGCGAAGCGGTCGAGCCGCGTGCCGGCGGGAACCGCTTTCGGGTAGCGAATCAGCAACGGAATCCGAATGGTCTCCTCGTACGCTAGACGGCGCTCGGCGTCCAGGCCATGTTCGCCGTAGAAATAACCGTGGTCGCCGGCGAGCACGATCATCGTCTCGTTCAGCTTTCCGCCCTTACGAAGGGCACTCATCAGGTGCCCCAGGCTCTCATCCACCGCCTTCATCATTCGCATCCGGTTCAGAATGGCCTCGTCGCGTGTGACGGTTTCCGGGCCGAGCGCCGGCATGCCTTCGATGTTTCTTTCAAGCGCCGGCTTACCGTATGGGCGCTTCCCGTAGTTGGCCCGCCTGGGGATCTTCGCCCCCAGGTAGAGTCTGCGATGCCGCTCGGCCGGTATGAACTGTTCGGCGTCCGCGGCGTTGCCCACCACGCTTCCGTCGTCGCGCTGAACGATGTTCGGATGGATCGCTTTGTGCGACAGGTACAGGCAGAACGGGCTTCGGCGCGGCCGCTTGATGAATTCGAGAGCGTGGTCCGTCAGCAGGTCCGTGACGTACCCGCGCGTCTTTTCCGCTTTTCCATTCACGTTGAGCACGGGGTCGTTGCACTCGCCCTGTCCGGGAAAGCTGACCCAGTAGTCAAAGCCCGGCCGGGGCGAATCGTCGTTTCCCATGTGCCACTTTCCGATGAACGCGGTTTCGTACCCCGCCTCGTGCAGCAGGCGCGGCCACGTCACCAGCCGGTGGCTTTCCGGGGAACGGTTGGTGTTGTCCTCGATGCCGTGGGTATGCGGATACTGGCCCGTCAGAAACGTAGCCCGGCTTGGGGAACAGAGCGGAGTCGTTGCGAAGGCGTTGCTGAATAGCGCCCCCTCACCAGCCAGGCGGTCTGCATTCGGAGTGCTCGCGAACGGATGTCCGGTGCAGCCGAGTTCGTCGAAACGAAGGTCGTCTACAAGGACGAAGACGATGTTCGGACGCGTCGCGGCCGCTGCTGCGGGCAACGCAAGAAACGTCCTGCGCGCGAGCGGCATCCGCTAGGCATCCACGTGATCGCTGAAGTACCGGTCAAACGCGGCCTTGTTCTTGTCGGACAGCCGCCCCGACAGCGCCCTCATTTCCGCCTTTGCGAGCGGCTTGAATCGCCTCGCCATATGTACATTCTGCTCGATGTACTCTAGTTTCGGCATTCCGACCACGCATAACGAAACCGGAAGCGAGAGGGAGTAATACATCAGTTTCTCCGGGGGCGCCTGACCCACCAGACCCTCCTGCGCGAATACCTTCATCGCGATGACGCCCATCTTCTTGCGGGTGGCGGCGGGCAGAGCGACGGTCTCGAAGCTCGTCTTCATGTCAGAATCGATCACCATGCTGCCTTTCCCGTTCTTCATGCCGACGAGCGCGGCGTTAAGGGCCATCTGGGTGCAATCGAAATCGTGGCGTTCGAGCGCGGTCTTCAGCACGGTGGGGTCGGTGTGGCTGGTGATGCCGATGAATCGCGTCACCTTCTGGTCGCGTAATTTGAGCAGCGTGTTGAGCACGCCGTCCTTCGCCTCGATCTGCTTGAGGTCGTCTTCGCCAAGGAGAGAGTGGATGTGAATGAGGTCCACTTGGTCCGTTTGCAGGCGCTTGAGGCTGCCTTCGAGGATGCGGGCAGCTTCGTCGCCGGGGCGTTTGTTGATCTTCGTGACCAGGAACACGTCCTTGCGCCGGGTCTTCATGACCTTGCCCACCCTCTCTTCGCTCAAGCCGTTGCCGTAACCGTAGGCAGTGTCCATGTAGTTGATGCCGAGGTCGAAGGCTCGATTGAGCGCCTCCAGCGCCTTGTCCTCTTCCTTGTACATGAGAAAGCGGCTGCCGCCTCCCATCGCGAGGATCGAAACCTTCGCGCCCGTGCGGCCGAGGGTTCGCTTGGGCAGGAGGCTGCCGGAGGGCGGATCGACTGGGCCAGCCTGCGCGCCGGAGGCTGCGATGCCCAGGGCTGTGCTTTCGAGAAAACGTCTTCTTGAGAGGCTCATGAAACGCTCCTTATGGACTCTCAGTTTGACACTCCGGAGATCCGGAATCAAGGCCTTGCCTTGAATTCCACGAGTTTCCGGATGATTGCCTGTTAACATGATGGATTGCCGGCCGCGGCGAGTTGAAAACGGATGATCACCTGGCTCGCTTCATATCCCCGCTCCGGCAACACACTCGTTCGCACGATTCTGAACCGGTGTTTCGGGTTCAAGAGTTATGAGCGGGAAGAATTGCTGAACGAGGTTGCGGACGATTACATTACCAATACCATCGGTCACTTGACCCGATCTGGCGCGTGGGAGGAGTTCTACGCTCAGGCAGCCGTATCG
>SYKU01000109.1 GCA_005808865.1 Acidobacteriota bacterium | reverse complement strand
TCGCTGCTGAAGGAACGCCGGATACCAGGCATAGAAGACCCAGAGCATCGCGCAGAAACAGAAGAAAGCCGCGCAGATCGCGGAGTAGCAGCGAGAGCCAAGAATCTCCCCGAGAGTTGCGCGAGTCCGGATGCTGGCGGTAGTTCGCGGCGCGAGCGGAACGTAAGGAACGCGGCGGGCGAGCACGAGCGAGTACAGCACGCCGGCTCCCGCGGCGATGGCGAATCCCGCGCGCCAACTGACGTGGTCCGCCATCCAGCCGCCATACCAGCCTCCGGCGACAATTCCCGCGAACTGCGCCGATTGATGAATCCCGAGAACTCTCGAACGAGCCGATGCCGGATATGCCACGCCCAGCGTGCCGACGGCAGCCGGGTAGTAGAGCGATTCGGTGATCCCCATCACCGCGCGCCACGCAAGAAACGCCGCGACCGAACTGCTGAGACTGCACCCGAGAGTCGCGCCGCTCCACAGTATGAGGCTCGCGACGATCATGCGATCGCGCCGGAAGATATCGGCGAGGCGGCCCGCAATCGGCATGCACAACGTGTAGACCCACGAGAAGACGCTGCCGATCAATCCGAGCTGCGCATCGCTGAATCCGACATCCGTTTTCAGGACCGGAAAGATGGAGTAGACCATCTGGCGGTCCACGTAATTCAGCGCGAGAGTGACCCAGAGAAATGCGACAAGCGACGCCCCGGTCTTTGCAGCGACGCTACCCACACATGGCCTTAAGGTCCACAAGCGGTGTGCGGGAGTACTCGGCGAGCGCCGGGAGATCGATCTCAATGCCGAGCCCGGGCGTGGACGGAATGGCCAGCATGCCGTCGGCGTCGAGCCTCCAGCCACCAGCGGCGATCTCGTCAATGAACGGCGACCCCGTGAGGTATTCGACGAGGTTGGTGTCGGGAAACGCCGAGGCGAGGTGGAGATCCGCGGCAAGTCCGAGGGCTGTATTCCAGCCGTGGGGAATGAAGCGGACGCCGTGCTCGCGGGCCATCTGAGCGATCTTGCGTTCCTCACTGATGCCGCCTACCTTTGTGACGTCGGGCTGAACGATGTCGAACGCTCCGGCTTCAAGCCATGGTTGAAAAGATTGGCGTCGCGTGAGCACTTCGCCGCCCGCGACGAGCACTTTCGCCGCGCGCCGGAGCGCCATGTAGTCGTCAAGCGCGTCGGGATTGAGCGCTTCTTCAAACCAGTAGACATCGTAATCCGCGAGCATCTCGGCCGTGCGGAGCGCCCATTTGTAACCCTGAGGCCAGAACGCGTCGCTGGCACCAGCATCCACCATCAGGAGCGAAGCGGGTCCAACAGCTTCGCGGGCAGCCTTTACTATTGCTTCGTCGGTTGCGTTGTCGCGCCGGCCGAACGGTCCCCAGCCGATCTTGAACGCGCGGTATCCGTGCGCCTTGACAGGCAGCAGTTCATCCGGCATTCGCTCAGGCTCACGCATCAGCAACGAAGCGTAAGGGAGAACACGTTCGCGGTAGCGTCCGCCGAGGAGCCGGCCCACCGGCTGCCCCGTCGCCTTCCCCAGCAGGTCCCAGAGAGCGATGTCGATGCCGCTGATGGCATGCGTAATCGAACCCCCTCGCCCCTGCCAAAACGTGTGTTGATGGAGCTTCTCACTGACGCGCTCGGGTTCAAGCGCGTTCTCGCCCTGAAAAAGAGGCCGCAGAACGGAGAGCGCGCCGCGGACCAATTCTTCGCTCGTGAAGACGCTGCCCCATCCGATCTCGCCTGTGTCCGTTAACACCGCGATCAGCGTGTGGACGCAATCGTCCGGCTGCAACTCGTTCGACCAGCCGCCCTCCGGCGTGCGGCCCCTTAGCCCGAAGGCCCTCACTTCGCGTATCTTCACGCCTTACCCCGTCCGAAATGCTTTGCAGCCGGAATGAAGGTTACGTCCGGGTCAAGCGGAAACACCGGGCGCGCGCAACGGGTGTGTCCAAGGCTCTTGAGATTCGCGCTGGTCGAACCGGGTGCGTCGATATTGATCAGGATCCCGGCGCCGTCCGCGAAGAAGCGCGGCTGGCAGTGAGGCGATTTGACGACCGTTGCGTCGAACAGCGCGGGATCCTGGCCGTGAGCGAGGAACAGCGAGCGGTCGTACAGGCTCACGGGGCGGCTGGTCGCGACAATCATCACGTTGTCCGACTCGAGAACCGCCGTGCAACCGCCGTCCCAGTAGCTGCCGTGAGATTCGTTGCGGAAGTGGCCGTCGGATAGCATCCGCACCTGCAACTGCATCTCAAGCGGCGTGAAACGCGGATCCAGGCTACCGCCGATTCCTGTACGAATGCTCGCCCCCACTCCCGCCGCGAATGCAGCTTCGACCGCGGGTGGATCGACAATCGGAATGAGGACCGTCTTACGATAGCCCGCCTCGACCAGCGCACGAAGCACCGCATTGCTGTCGCCGGACGCGCCGGAACTTGTCGCATCCGCCGCATCGACCAGAACGACCCGGCCTCTCGCCGCTCTTGCGAGCCGTACGCTTTCGGCAAGACTCGTTAGCGGCTGCTGAAGATGCTCACGCATTTCCCAGAACTGCTTCGCGATCCCGATGGCCTCACGCTCGGCGCGGACGGGGTCGCGATCGGTACACAGGAAGACGTTTGAACAAAGCTCGGGAACGTCCGTGAAGGGGTTCCCGATGAACATGCCGCCGGAGAGTCCGCCGGGGCTGTTCTCGATTGCGATGGTTCGGCGGACGCACTGTCCGAACATGCCGGTTTCGGTAATGAGTTCGTAGCCGCGGACGAGCGCGGGAATGCGGACGCGGACGGAGACGGGATTCACTTCGCCGTCGATAATTCGAAGCAGCAGCCGCGCGGCGCGCTCACCGGTCTGGCAGAAATCGACGTGCGGGTAGGTGTGATAGACCGTGAGCGCGTCGACGTGTTCGAGAATCCGGTCCGTGATAATTCCATGCAGATCGAGCGAAATGACGATGGGAATCCGTTCGCCCACAATTTTTCGCGTTTCGGCAAGCAGGTAGCCTTCGACATCGTGCTCGGTCTCGGAGCCCATCGCGCCGTGAAGGGAATAATAGATGGCGTCGACATCGCGGGCGTCGCGAACGGCGCTAAGGAATTCTGCCGCTATGCGGCGGAAGTCCGCGTCGCAAAGCGTACCGCCAGACGTGATGGAACGCGCGCTGAACCCGGGTACGATCTCAATATCACTGCGATCGCCGAAAACGGTGAGCGCTCCCCCCATCTCGGAAGTGACATTCTTGTGAACCGAGAGGATCTCGGCGCCGAAGCTGACGTCGAAATCCTGGTAGTGGCTCAGGACGGGATTAAACGATGAAACCTCTTGCTTGCATTCATTGACCAGGATTCGGGGCATACGATGTTTTTCTCAGCCGATGATTTCGGAGAGCACGCGCGCGGGGAATTCGTCCGTGATCCGCTCCTGACGGCCCTCGCGTTCGAAAACCAGATCGCGATGATTCATGCCCAGCATGTGTAGAACGGTCGCGTGGAAGTCATGAACGCTCACCTTGTTTTCAGCGGCGCGGTAACCGATTTCGTCGGTGGAGCCGTATGTCGTACCGCCCTTGATCCCTCCGCCCGACATCCAGATGCTGAAGCCGGAAGGCCCGTGATCGCGGCCGGCGTTCGGTCCCGGATCCTGCGCGATGGGCAGGCGCCCAAACTCGCCGCCCCAGATCACAAGCGTCGAGTCGAGCAAGCCGCGGTCCTTCAAGTCCTGGATAAGGGCGGCGGCGGGTTGATCGGTTTTTCCGCAAGCGTACTCCAGGCCTTGGCGGATCTTGTTATGGTTGTCCCAGATCTGCCCTTCGATGTAGACCTGCACCAGACGGACACCGCGCTCGACGAGACGCCGAGCCATTAAGCAGCGCTTCCCGTAGGAAGCCGTGCGTTCGTCGCTCAAGCCGTAGGCGTTTTTCGTTGCTTCGCTTTCCTTCGAGATGTCGAGCGCGTCGGTGGCTTCCAACTGCATGCGCGCCGCAAGTTCGTAGTTCGCGATCCGCGCCTCCAATTCGGCGTTGCCAGGATGCCGATCCCGATGACCTGCGTCCATGCGATGCAGCAGGCTCCGGCTAAGATCGACGATGCCGCCGGGGTACTCCTGTTTCGCGTGCAGGTTCAGAATCGGCGAGCCCTCGGAGCGCACGCGGGTCCCTTGAAACACGGCCGGAAGCCATCCCGTCTGCCAATTCTGGATGAAGTTGATCGGCGGTCCCTTGGGATCGTCGAGAACAACGTACGCCGGCAAATTCTGATTCTCCGAACCGAGTCCGTAAACGATCCACGATCCCAGGGACGGGCGCGTGGGAAGTATCCGGCCGCCATGCATCAGGAACAGTGCTGCTTCGTGCGCCAGATGGGTGGTGAACATGGATCTCACGATCGCGATGTTGTCCACAACCTTCGCGAGATGCGGCAGCATCTCAGACAACTCAATTCCCGACTGCCCATGCTTCGAGAATTTGTAGGGCGATGGCATTAACCCGCCAGTCTCGCGCACGGCCCGCACCTCCGCGGCCAGATCCCGGCTCGGCGGCTGTCCCGCGTACTTGGCGAGGGCAGGTTTGTGATCGAAGAGATCCACCTGGCTCGGTCCGCCGTTCATGAAAAGCTGAATCACGGACTTGGCGCGCGGCGTTTGATGCGGCTTCTTCGGCGTCAGATCGTAAAGCGCCTGTTTTGCGCCCAGATCCTCGGCAAACAGCGAGGCCAAAGCCGCGCCGGTCAGCCCGTCGCCCATGCGTGAAAAGAAGTCGCGTCGAGTACGCATATGCCGTCCTTCAGTCAATGTACAGGAACTCGGCCGAGTTCATCAGTGTGTGGCAGACAGTGGCGAGCCCGAGCCAACGGGAGCGGCTCTTCAGCGGTTCGGCGGGCTGCTTCTTCTCAAGATCCCCGGCCCATTCCCTGCCTGCGGCTTCCATGGCGAACATGGCGGCCCGCAATTCATCCGCGGTGGGGTTGCGCGCGAGCGCAAGGAGATACGCACGCTCCACCTGCGTGCCGGGGTCGTCTCCAACGGCGTCGATGATTCTTCCCGCCATGAAGCGCGCATTGTCGCGCGCCAAGTCGCCATTCATCAAATGCAGCGCCTGGGAGGAAACCACCGACAGTCCGCGCTGGACGCAGTTGGGGTTCATGAACGGCTGGTCGAAAGTTTCGAGCAGCGAAATCGGCTGAGTTCGCCGATGCGTCACGTAGACGCTTCGCCGGAGGCTTTCGGTGGTCACTTCGCCATCGGGTTGGGGCTTGATCGGATCGGCCGGGCCGAAGGCTTTCGTGTCGAGCCGGGCTGCGACCTTCAAGATCGAATCGCGCACGGACTCGGCGTCAATGCGCCGCAGCGTGAATCCGTCGCCACCCGACTGCTGCCGGTACGTTGCGGACGTCATCACCAGCCGGTGCATGGCCTTCACGTCCCACCCGCTGCCGGCGAATTCCGTTGCGAGCCAATCGAGCAGTTTCTGATTCGCGGGAGCCGCGCCCATGCGGCCGAAGTTGCCGGGCGTCGAGACCAGGCCTGAACCAAAGTGATGCAGCCAGATGCGATTCACCGCCACGCGCGCGGTGAGGGGGTGCTCGGGATGCGTCAGCCACTTCGCGAGCGCGAGCCGCCGTCCGGAAGAGTGCGAGAGGGGTTCCAAGCGATAATCGCGCCCAGGGGCGTTCAGAATCGACGGCGCGCCGGGCGAGACGAGAGCGCCTGGGGTTGTTGCATCGCCGCGCATCAAAATACGGGTCGGTGGCGGCTGCGGCCCCAGATCAAAAAGAGCTCTTACGAGGGGCAGAGGCTTAAGAGCCGCTTTCTCTTTACGGATCTGCTCGTCGATGGAGGACTTTTCCTTCTTGAACGGTTCGTAAGTGGCTTCCAACTCAGCCAGCTTCACTTCCTTGACATTTTTCTCCGCAAGATATTTCTCACGGTAAGGAGCTGCCTTTTGTTCAATCTGCTTCTGCAATTCCTCGACCCGGCGGAGGGCGGGGCCGTTGAACGCGACCGTCTCCTGCCATTGCGGCGTTGCCTTCGGCAGGAAGTAGCGCGTATTGTTTTCATCGCACTTCGCACCCACGCCGCCGCACGGGAAGGTCGGCGGGAGCCAGTGATAGGGATCGTATGAGGGGGTGAGGATGGAGACGAGCCGGTAGTAGTCGCGGGTCGGAATCGGGTCGTACTTGTGGTCGTGGCATCGCGCGCAGCCGACCGACAGCCCAATCACCGCGGACCCCAACACCTCCAACTGCCCCGCGATCACGTCCATTCGTTCCGGGATGAAGTTCTGTTCCGTGCTGTAGGTCGCATCGGGGGCGGTCCGCCAGAAACCAGTGGCAGCCATCAGCTCGATCTGATCAGGAGTAAGATTCCGCGCGGCGCGGTAATCGAATAGCTCGTCGCCCGCGAGTTGCTCGGTCAGGAACCGGTCATACGGCTTGTTCGCGTTGAACGACCGGATTACGTAGTCGCGATACCGCCAAGCATGCGGGCGCAGTTGATCGCCGCTGTTGCCGCCCTCGCTGTCCGTGTAGCCTACAGCATCGAGCCAATGGCGGGCCCATCTCTCGCCATACCGCGGCGACTCGAGGAGGCGGTCTATCAGACGCTCATAACGGGCCGGATCGCGGTCCGCGCGGAACGCCTCCACCTCTTCGGGAGACGGCGGCAGACCGGTCAAATCGAAGTAGGCTCGGCGCATCAGGGTGAGATCGTTCGCTTCGGGGGCGAGCGGCTTCTTTTCCAAAGTAAGTACGTCGATTGCGTTGCGCGCCGGGAAACGCGGCGGGGTTACAGCGGGTCTTACGGGCGTGCGGAATGACCAGAACTCGCGGTCTTTCGGCTTGATAGCGGTATCATCCGCGGCACTCACTTCCAGGGGTTTTTCGTTATCCGGGCGCACGCCATCCAGGATCCACTGGCGGACCTTCGCGAGTTCGTCATCCGTCAGCCCTCGAACCGAATACTGCTCCTGGAGCTTCGGCGGCGGCATTTCCTGCGCGACGATTCGCCTGATCAAGAGGCTGTCTTCCGGTTTTCCACTCGCAATTACCGGACGACCCGATTTCCCGCCGCGCAGCATCGATTCCCGCGTGCGCAGATCGAGACCGGCCATCGTCTCACGCCGCCCGTGACACACCCAGCACTTGGCGCTCAAGATGGCCGTGACATCGCGCTCGGAGACCGGTGCTTTGCGGTCTTCACGCTCGATCCAGGTGCGAATCGCGGCCGTCTCCGAAACGCTCAGCTTTGCCGCGCCCATGGGCATCTTGCCGGTTGCGACGAGGGTCAACAGCAGGCTGTCCACCGGCTTGCCCGGCACGATCACGCCGCCGGACTTGCCGCCGCGGAGAATATCGTCCCGCGATTCAAGCGAGAGTCCGCCGCTACGAAGTTTTGCGCTGTGACAGGCGAAACACTTCGCACGGAAGACGGGCAGTACGTCGGACTCGAACGATCCGGCAACCATGAGGAGAAACGCGACGGGCAACATCAACATTGAGTATCCTCTATTTTCCGGATGCCGATTCGGAGACCCGGCGCGGCCCGGCGGAGCAGGCGATTTGCGCCCCGATTCCGGCGCTCGACTGGGCTTCGGATTCCGGATGAGGCCCGGGCGCCCGGCTCGCGATTTTCCCAAAACGGGACGCTAGCGTCGTTTCGCAATTTTGTTCAAAAACGCGGCCATAGGCTTCCGGGTACTCCCAGTAAAGCACCCGCTCCGACGCACCAGCTCTCATTCACGTTCCATGGCGCCATCACTGTAATGGCTGGCGGCGGCTGATATTCGCCTATCTTTGGCTGAGGCCTCCGTCCACCGCGAGAATCTGACCGGTCACGAAATTCGAGGCTCGCAGGAAATAGACTGCCGCGTCGGCAATCTCGGCAGCGGTTCCGGCGCGTGCGGCGGGGGTGTTGCGGATCATGGATGCCGCCCGCGCGTCCGGCTCGCCGAACGGGATCACACCCGGAGCAACCGAGTTCACCGTGATGTCCGGCGCGAACGCTTTCGCGAGCGAGCGCGTGAGCATGATGACGCCTGCCTTCGACGCGCAGTAGTGCGCGTGCTCCGCCCAGGGGCGGATGCCGCCGAGTGAGCTGATATTCACGATCCGGCCGCCACCCGACTTGCGCATCAACCGGGCCGCGTTCTGGCAGCAGAAGAACACCGACTTCAGATTCACGGAATGGATGAAGTCCCAATCCGCCTCCGTAATATCGAGCGGGTCGAATCTCGTGAAACGGGCGGCGTTGTTGACCAAGCCGTCAATGCGACCGCAGCGTTCCGCGATCTCATCGAACATCCGAGAGATCTCCGGAATGCTTTCGAGATTGGCCCGGACAAGCAGCGCAGGTTGGCCTTCGAAGGCGCACTCGACGGCGGTGGCGCGTGCTTCCGCTTCCGAAGAGTTGTAGTGGATGACGACTCGCGCGCCTTCAGCGGCCAGGCGCAAAGCGATGCCACGCCCGACGCGTTTTGCGCCGCCCGTGACCAGTATGACCTTGCCTGCTAACTCAGGCTGTGTCACGAAACACCTCCCGAATAAGGCGGACGGCAAGAAACGGCTGTCTGCCCTACCTCTTTGCGTGCAACACTCCCGGCGCTTGCAACTGTCATGGCACCTGCAACACCACTCTGCAACAGCCCTGGCGTTTGCACCATTCGTGCCGGTTGCAAAACTTACAGCGTGACATGCCCTCAGACAGTGGGTTCGCCATGGACCTCAACCTCTCTCGCGCCCACACCCTCGACTGGGGGCTCGGGCAACTTCCCCGTCCAGTAAGCCCAGGCCCAGAAAATCGCCGTCGTGGAACTGAGGGCGCCAGCCCACGCGCCAATTGTTCGCGGGCTGTAGGACTGGGACGCGATTCCCGCCACAGCCATCGAAACCATCATCGTAGACCAAACCAGCGACTCGACGGTTGAGAACACTCGCCCGCGGAACTTGTCCGGCACGTGCCGCAGCAATTGCGAGAAGTTCATGACCGCGCTTACGGCCACGGCCGCGCGGGAGAGGCCGATGAAAATCAGAGCCACCCAAAACTCGGGGGCCTGGCTGAACAACACGTACGCGCCGCCGTGGACGATGTAGCAGAAAATGACGGCACGCTTGTACCCCTCGAATCCGATCCGCGGGCCCAGCCAGTGCGCGAACGCCCCTCCGATGAGCAGGCCGATTCCCGAGCAACCCCAGATGGTGCCGATCCCAGACGGTCCCTTTTGAAATACCAGTTCGCCGAATACGCTGAACAGGATTTGCGCCGCGCCGCCGCCTGTCGCCCAGCCCATTCCGACGAGCGCGATCGCGAGCACCAAGGGCACGGACCGCATGTATCGCAGTCCCTCCTTGTACTCGTGCCACGGACGCACGACATCATTCTCCGTAAGCGCGTCCGATCTCGCCCGGAAACCGACACCCTCGACGCGCAACATGGAAATGGACCACGCCGAGAATGCGAAGGAGAGCGCGTTGAGGAAGAAGGCCCATTGGTAACCGAACTGCGTGACCGCTGCCCCGGCGAGAAACGTGCCGATGGTGAGCGTGGCCCATTGCGTGGTCTGCGTGAGAGAGTTCGCAGTGTGCAACTCCTCCTTGCTCGTAATCGCGGGAAGAATCGCCGCGCGGCCACTGGTGAAGAAGGGCGACGCGCCCATCAGCAAACCGCTCAGCAGGTAGAGGAGCCAGGTGTCGTTGCGCCCCACGGTCAGGATGAACCCGAGAGCGACAAACACGCGAACCACGTCGCTCCAGATCATAACGCGCTTGCGGTCCAGGCGGTCCAGCAGCACCCCGGCGAGGGGCCCGGCAAGCACGGCGGGAATAGCCCGCGACAACATCACGCCACTTACGACGAGGCCGGATTTGGTATTGGCGAGTGCGAGGCTGAATACGGCGATGTTATTGAAGTGGTCGCCGATTTCGCTGACGAGCTGGCCGGTCCATGTATACCGGTAGTTCCGGTTTTCGCGCAGCAGTTGGGCGAAGGAAGCCACGCTAGCTCCGCTCCGTCAAGTACACGCCGCCGAAGATTACGGTTCCGCCCGCTATCAGATGGGCAGTCATGTGCTCGCCCAGGACCGCCATACCCATCAGCGTGGTGAGAAGCGGCTGGAAATAGGTGAACGCCGACAGCTTCGACGCGGGGATTTTCGTCAGGGCCCAATAGTAAATCAGGTAGCATATTACGGACGGAAACAGCGCCATGTAAGCTACGGTGATCCAGCCCATTGTGGTTACTTCGCGGAAATCGAAACTACGGGACTGCCAGAAGATCACCGGAGCGAAAGCGATCGCCGCGCCCACGTAGGCGAACGTGTTCACGGTAATCGAGTTCTGCCGGTGAGTCACGCCCTTACCCACAACGGTAAACCAGGCGAACGTAATCGCCGCGAAAATGATAAAAATGTCCCCTGTAGCGGTGGATCGGCCATCGGCGCCGGTTTGGGTGGCGCTATTCAGGATCGCGACACCTGCGAGCGCGACCGCCATCCCGGCAGCCCGCCGCGCGGTGATCCGTTCCTGCTTCATCGCGGCGGCAATCAAGAGAACGAAAATTGGCGTGAGCCCGATAATGATAGCGGAGTGGGCGACCGTCGTCTGGCTGAGTCCGAGGACGAAGAGGAACTGATTCAGCGCGACTCCCATGACGCCAAGCAGGAGCAGCAGCGGAGCGTCCGCCCAGTGCCCTGCCGTGCCCTCGCGCCACGACTGACGCAGATAAAGAGGCAGGATGAAAAGCCCGGCGAAGGTGACTCGCAAGCCGCCCAGGATAAGGGGCGGAAACTGGCGGAGCGCGATCTTGCCGATGATGAAATTGGCAGACCAGAGCAGCACCATCACCGCGATCAGGAAGTAGAGAAGCGCCGCGGCTTTAGCGTCTGGCTTCAAACCGGACTTCAATCGATGGTCTCCTCTTGGACCGCGATTGAGCGCAGGAAATCGTGATCGATTTCGTAGCCGAAGCCGGCGCCTTCGCGAACCTTGATGGTTCCCCACGGTGTGGTCTCGACGGGCGGGGCGATGATATCCCTGGCCCAATAACGTTTGCTTGCCGAGACGTCTCCGGGCAGCGTGAAGCCGGGAAGCGTTGAAAGCGCCACGTTGTGCGCGCGCCCGATGCCCGCTTCGAGCATCCCGCCGCACCAGACGGGAATGCCCGCCGCCTGCGCGACGTCATGCACGCGAATGGCTTCGCGAAAGCCGCCGACGCGGCCGAGCTTGATGTTAATGATGCCGCAGGCGCGCAGCCGGATGGCCTGTTCCGCATGACGGGCGGAACGGATGCACTCATCGAGGCAAATGGGCGTATCGAGCTTCGATTGAAGCACTCCGTGGTCGATAATGTCGTCGTGGCTCAATGGCTGCTCGATCATCATGAGGTAGAACTGATCGAGCTTCTTCAGGTGATCCGCATCGGCGAGGGTGTAGGCGGAATTGGCGTCCGCCATGAGGCGCACCGAAGGGAAACGCTCGCGGACCTGACGAATGACGTCCACGTCCCAGCCCGGCTTGATCTTCATCTTGATGCGCTGATAGCCGGCAGCGAGTTCGACTTCGATTTTTTCGAGAAGCTGGGAGACGGAATCCTGTATGCCGATGGACACACCGCAGGGGATTTCAGAACGCGCGCCGCCTCCGATGTGCTGGTAGAGCGGCTTTCCGGCCATGCGCGCTTCAAGATCCCAGATGGCGGCCTCGAGTCCGCCAGTGGCCATGCGGTGGCCGCGGATGTGCGCGAAGCGGGGAGGGGCATCGGCGGCAGTGGTTAGTTCGTATCCGCCGAGAACTCGAGGCGACGCGTAATCCCGCAGGATCATCCACGCGGATCCGGTCCATTCCTCGTTGTAGAAGGGATTCTCGCCCGCCGTCACTTCACCCCAGCCGGAGACGCCGCCCGAGCGAGCTTCCACCAGTACGATGTCGCGCGAGTATGTGCGGCCGAAGCTGGTTTCGAAGAAGTGAACCAGAGGCATGCGGATCTGGCGCAGGACGATTTGTTCAAGGATCATGCTTTTTCAACCGTCAGCTTTTCACCGTCATGCGGCGCCAACAGGTAAGTGCCGAACTGTTCGGATCTCTCAAAGGCCACTACGGCGAGGCCGCGGCGGAATCCGGAGACAAAACTTTCGCGGACGTATTCCTGCACCTTCTTCGCTTCTTTCGGGTTCTCCGTCTTGAGGCGGCCGATGGAAGCGGGAACCGCGATGCGCTCCACGATAGGGGGCGTCGTCACAGGGCGGCTTTCCAGCGCTGCCTTTACCCGCTCGCTCGAGACCCACCACTCGGCCGTGCAGCGGTCGGTTGGCAATCCGCCGTGCAGGAAGCTGGTGCTTGTGCCGTACTGGTTTTCGACGTAACGGCGGATGATCGCGCCGAGCCGTTCAACGTTGAAAAACGCGTTCTTGAGTTCGAGCGGATCGAACGTCCATTCGACGAGTTCGATGCCGCGGGAGATGGCGTCTTCGCGCTGCTTGAGCTTCAGCATCCTGCCGATGCCGAGGTCGTTGTACTCCTTCAGCACGCCGAGCATGTGGCTATGCAGATAGTATTTACCGCCGCCCTTAAGCCCCGGAATCGCGAGGAGAAAAGCCACCATGCGGGAGCCGTGAAAGGCGCCGAAGACGTGTCCGCCGACCTTCGCCGCGACGACGAACAGCCGGACGGGTAACAACTCGAGGTCGGCGAACCCCCAGATCTCGCGCTGGATATCAACTGCTTCGGCGAACTCGCGGTGCGTCGCAAGCTCCCGTATCTCGATTTCCGGTTTCGCGCTCATGCGGGCTTCTTCGCCTCCTGCCAGAGGGATTCCATTTCCGCGATGGTCGAGTCCGTTGGCGCGCGGCCGGTTTCGGCAAGTTTCCTCTCGATGTATCCGAAGCGCTCGCGGAATTTGGCGTTGCTCTTGCGAAGGGCCTGTTCGGGATCGACTCTCACGAACCGCGCGAGGTTGACGAGCACGAACAACAGGTCACCCAACTCGCCTTCGATTTCTTCTCGAGTGCCGCTGCGAGCTGCCTCTTTGAACTCGGCAAGTTCTTCGTGCAATTTGTCGACAACCTGATCGGGCGAATCCCAGTCGAACCCGGTTTGCGCCGCGCGGGAACTGATTTGCTGGGCTTCGACGAGCGCTGGGAGGGAACGGGGGACTGAGGCGAGCAGAGAGGCTGGGCTGGCTTCGCGGCTATCAGCCTTCTTTTCGTCACTTCGCTCCTGGGCTTTCACTTCGCTCCAGATCTTTCGGACATCGGCTTCGGTCTTAGCAGTCTGTTCTCCGAAAACGTGAGGATGGCGGCGCACCAACTTCCGATTGATGGCGTCGATGGAATCTCCGATGTTGAACAGACCCTGTTCGGATGCCATTTGGGCGAAGAAGACGGATTGGAGGAGCAGGTCGCCGAGTTCGCTCCCGAGGGAGGGCCAATCGTGGGTGTCGATAGCGTCCATGACCTCATAGGTCTCTTCGAGGAGATAGGGCTTGATCGAGTCGAAAGTCTGCTCGCGGTCCCAAGGGCAACCGTCCGGCGCGCGGAGACGCGCCATCAGATCGACGAGGGCCTGGAACTTCTCGCCTGCGTCACCATTTTTCATGGATTGGAAACCGGGTGTGATACCTAAATTTAGCATGTGCGGCGGGTTCGTTGCGCGCGGAGTCCTGTGCCTGGGCGCCGGGCAAGGCCGGCGGCGTGGAGAGATCGCAATTTCCGCATCCAACCGGCTTGGTTTCAGCATGTTGTGCGAAGGTTACGCAGAGAGTAGACTTCTTGTTTTTTCGCGAAGTTTGCAGGGTTGGACGTGGGGAGAGAGTGCATGAGCATCCCATGACGGGGATACAAATGCCGCAGGCGGGGGAATCGGCGCCTGGACGCCTAAAGAGGAATAGAAATAGTTGCAGGCCGGTGACGCGGGAGTGAGACCTCAACCGCTCTCAGTACTAGACACGCACGGCCTGGTGGTGCGGGTCATTCGTGCATTCTTACGCCTGATCCGGAGAATCCGGTCAAGCGGAGCCGAATGGAGCCCAGGCAGGCTGCCGGCGTCGGGTTCTCGTCGATTTCCAGCGAAGCAATGCCGCCCGCGCGGATCATCGGAACATAAGAATCCGGCCGGGGGGAAGGGGAAGGCGCGATTCGGAAGCGATCCGGAGCGCGGAGTCCTTCCGGGAATGAACGCGGCACGGCCCAGGAGCGGCAAATGACCGGCAGACGCCTGCCGGGCGCTCCGGACGCTCTCAAGACCCTCAATACACCTGAAAACAGAAACTCTGGTTCGACTCCGATGGCGTTAGCGTGTATTCGCCATTCTCCAGGCTCTGGTCCACTTCAATCCGGTACAGACCCTCTTCCAGACGGGAGACCGAGAGGCGCAGGGGGCGTGCCACATTCTTCTTCTTCCGCATAACAGTCACCTCCCGCCTGCCGTTTTTCGATTCCAGCCGGTACAGTTCAAGACGCGTCGCATCCAGCTTATCCGTCTTGAGAATAAAAATCGGTCCCGCAAGCGGAGTACGAGCCGGCGAATTCGCACCCTGAATTGTGTAGACCTTGTCGTCTTTGCGCGTCTCTTCCCGCGCTTCGGCCGACTCGGTTTCGGCCAAGTCGTCCCCGTGCAACAGGTATGGAACGTCGGCCTTCGCCGGACGTGGTCCTGAATACTTTTCCGTTTTTCCCGGTACGGCGGCGATCGAGGCAAACAGAATACAAAGGGTTATTCGGCGTTTCATAATCCTTCTCCCGGCCCCTTAAACATGAGCCAGCGGCAACTGACGCAGATAAGTCTCAACCGCATCGAGGGTGTGATCGAGACAGTCCTCCTCGACCGGTTTCACCAGAAAACATCTCCCTTCCACTCCAACGTCAAGCGCGGCGGCGGCGCTTTCGGCATCCTCAAGCAGCACGAATGCGCCAACCTGCTGACGGATGCTCGCACAAGTTTCCTCGAAATCCCGGCCGGGCAGATGCGCGGAACTGAAGGCGACGTCGAAGCGCAGCCTTTCCGCGAGGTCGACGCCCTGCTCAGCGCCGCGAACCGGTATTACGCGGTAGCCGCGCGCGCTCAGCAGCGTCATCAGGCGCGCCTGCTCCAGTTCGTCGGGTTCAATGAGAAGCGCGGTCAGGCTGCTCGGCGCCGGTTTTCCTTCGCGAGAAGCAGAGATGGCCGAAACAGCGTCTTCCGGCGCGCAGGGCAGCACTACTTCGAAAGCCCAGACACCAGGGGCCGTCCGCGCAAGAGTTACTTCTCCGCCATGCCCAGCCACGATACTGCGGCACACACCGAGCGCGCTGCCTTCCGCTCCCGCCGCGAAAGGATCCGTGCCTTCGCCGGCGCAACTGAACTCGATATCGATGAAGGCGCGGCGAGCGAGCGACGCGGTGCGGATGCCGATCGATTTCGGATCCGTCTCGGGAAGAGCCTGTTCCGCATAATGCAGGAGATTCATAAGCACTTGTTCGAGTTGTCCTTCGGCGCCGAGTACGAACAACGGGTACTCTCCGATCGCAAGGTTGACAAGAACTCCGCGGGCGCTCCAGTCCTGGTTCCGGTATTCGGCGAGGCCGCGCAACACCTTGTTGATTTCTACGGGTTTCGATTCGTCCTGCCCGGCGCGCGCGAAAGCAACCAGTCTGGTTACTATTCCATGGGCCTTGCGCGCCTCTTTCGCCATCCGTCGAGCCTCCGCGTCAGATCCATCGCCATCCCGCAGGGCACGTTCAGCCATGCGGGAAATCTCACAGAGCGGGTCCTGAAGGTCGTTCACGACCCCCGCAACGAGCCTGCCGACGGCCGCCAGTTTTTCCGTTCTCGAAAGTTTCTCCTGCATCGAGCGCTGGTGCAGCAAGCGGATCGCCAACGCCATCTGATTGGCCAAATGTTGGGCCACGGCGCCGCCGTCCGGGCAGAAAGCTCTGGTGCGGTGGCTGTCCCGAATCTCGAGCACGCCGATGACGTCTTCCTGCGCGAACATCGGCAAGAACAGCAGCGCTCGCGGGGGCATCAGTTCCACCAGTTGAGAATCGTCCTCGGCGAACGGGCTGAGAAGCGTATCGCGAATCTCCAGCAGCGCCCTATTCTTGAAACACACGACGACACCACGTTGGACCATGCCACGGGGCGACTCGATCGAAATCGATTCGCCCTCGTCCTCGGGTTTGTCCAGAATCCGGTCGAGGCTGCGCATCGGACGGTCGTGAAGATAAAGACGGACTTCGACATTACCCAGGACTTCGGGAATCACGCGTGACACGCGGCTAAGAATTTCCCGCGGCGATGAGGCGCTGAGGATCGCTTCACCGAGTCCGAACATTCCGCGCACGTTGCGGCGTTCCGCGCGCGCATGCCTTTCCCGCGCCAGCCACGCGGCGCAAACGGCCGCGAACAGCGCTGTGAGGATGCCTTCCTGAGCCGTCATCGATCCTGCCTGAGGCTCATCCTATCACGTCACCGGCGGTTCAGGCTGCGGTCTACCATCATCCATCGGCGCACGATTCGTTAGAATAGAACCACGTGGAGCGCATCCCTCGATTTTCGTACAACGTACACTCAATCGTGCCGCAGCGCCCGCGAAGGGTCCATGTTGGCCGCGCGGCGTAAGGGCTGCCATGCGGCGGCGAGCGAGACGCCTATCAAGAAGATAAACACGGCGGCGAAATTCCAAGGGTTCGCGGGCTTCACCCCAAACAGCATCGGTTCCAATTGAGCGCCGGCCGCTAAGGCCAACGTTAGCCCAAGTGCGCCGCCCAGCAGCGTCCATTTCGCGGTGTGTCCCAGCACCATGGAAACAGTGTTACCGCGCGTCGCTCCCAAAGCCATTCGTACGCCAATCTCGACGAATCGCTGTCCGGGGGTCCGGCGGAAACCGCGGAACGCGTACTTCAAGTCTTGCCAGAGCGATTCCATGCACTGTACCTCGATCTTCTATTGGACACCGCCGGGTTGCTGAGTGTTTCCAGAGTACCTGTGGCTGACTGGGCGCTGGATACCAGGCGGCGCGTTACGGTACCTGCGAGCGGGCGTACCAGACAGATGCATGAATTCCGGCATCGACGTGTATCATTGTCAATTATGACCTCCCAGGAAAGCCTCCTCGAAGCCGTGAAAAAAGGGGACGCGGAGACGGTGGAATCTCTGCTGCGCGCCGAACCTTCCCTGACGGGTGCGCGAATGGAAAACGGCACATCCGCCATCCTGCTTGCTGTGTACTGCGGGCGCGCCGCGCTGGTCGAAATATTTGAGCGGTTCGGCGCCGCTCTCGACATTTTCGAAGCCTCAGCCGCGGGGCGCCTTGACTTGGTTAAGGAATGGTTCACGCGTGCTCCCGCTCTGGTCAATGCGTTTGCTCCCGACGGTTTCACGCCGCTCGGGCTCGCGTGCTTCTTCGGACACCTCCCCATCGCGGAGTTCCTGCTCGACTCCGGGGCGAAGGTCGATCAGTCATCCAACAATCCCACGAAAGTGGCCCCAATCCACTCTGCGGCCGCGAGCAGGAACGCCGCGATTCTGCGGCTGCTGCTCGATCGCGGCGCCGATCCGAACGCCCGCCAGGACTCCGGCTTCGTTCCGCTGCATTCCGCCGCTGCTAATGATGACCGCGAATCGGCGGCTCTGTTGCTTGATCGAGGCGCGGATCGTAATGCGAAGGCGGACAGCGGAAAGACTCCAGGCGATTTCGCCCGCGACCGCGGCCATGCCGGGATGGCGGACTGGCTGTCCGCACTCTAGAATGAATTCATGGGCGCAACCGCCGCACACGTCCGCGTAGCGTTTCTGCTGTTGCCCGCGCTTGCCTTGTCGGCGGCAGCTATCGACTTCGATCGTGCACGGAAATTCTGGTCGTTTCAGCCCATCAAGGACCACCCAGCGCCTGCGGTGCGTAACTCGAAATGGGTGGAGTCCAGTATCGACGCATTTCTGCTTGAAAAGCTTGAGTCGAGAGGACTCGCGCCTGCTCCGCCCGCGGACCGGCGCACGCTCATACGCCGCGTCACCTTCGATCTCACGGGACTCCCGCCCACGCCCGGGGACGTCGCCGCCTTCCTCGCCGACAGTTCGCCGAAGGCATTCGAAACGGTGGTCGAACGGCTGCTGGCGTCGCCTCATTATGGAGAGCGTTGGGGCCGGCACTGGCTCGACCTCGTCCGGTATGCCGAAACTGACGGCCATGAATTCGACGTAGACAAGCCCAACGCATGGCGTTACCGCGACTACGTCATCCGCGCCTTCAACAACGACGTTCCGTATAACCGCTTCGTGATCGAGCAACTCGCCGGCGACCTGCTGCCGAAAGACCGCGTCACGGGAGATATCGAGGAGCCTACCATCGCGACGGGCTTTTATTGGCTGGGTGAAGTCATCAATACGCCGGTCGATACCTTCCAGGCCATCGCGGACCGCACAGATAATCAGGTGGATGTCATCGGCAAATCGCTGCTCGGACTCACGGTCGCATGCGCTCGCTGCCACGATCACAAGTTCGATCCCATCCCCACATCCGATTACTACGCCCTCGCAGGTTTTCTCGAAAGTTCCAGGCTTCGCCAGGCGGCCGTCGATTCCCCGGCGCGCGCGGTGGAGATCCGCGGCGCGCTAGCACACTTGGAAGGGCACCCGCGCGCGGCCGGCGCACCGCCGGTAAAAGATCCAAGCTACGAGGTCTTCGAGGGTTTCGACGGCGTCGATTTCTCCACGTGGACCTCGACAGGCTTGGCCTTCGGCAGCGGCCCGGTGAGCGGCATCGCCGACTCGGGACGCTATTCGAACAATGGGCAGGGCATCCTCATTTCGAAGCAGTTCCAAATCAAGAAACGCTATATCCACGTGCGCATGGCGGGCGGCGCAACCGTGAAATTGATTGCCGACGAGTACACGAATGCCGGGCGCATTCTCACCGGGGGCGATCAATTCGCATGGAAAACCATCGACGCGCGCATGGGCGTGGGCAACGTGGGTTATCTTGCCATCGAAGACCTGGACCGCGAGCAGTCGGTTGCCGTCGATCAGATTTGCTTTTCGGACCAGAAGGCTCCACCGCCGGATCGGGGTGAGAACGGCATCGCACCCCCTCCCGTCCCGGGCGCCACGGCGCCGCCGTCCACGTTTGCCATGGCGGCGACGGAAAGCTTGCCAAAGGACGCTCCGATCCACATCCGCGGAAATCACAAGACGCATGGCCCGGCTGTTCCGCGCCGATTCCTGACGGTGATCGGCGGCGAAAACCAGCCGCCGATCTCGACCGGCAGCGGGCGTCTCGAACTCGCCCGGCGCATCACTGACACTTCGAATCCTTTACTGGCGCGCGTAATCGTGAACCGCGTATGGAAGCATCATTTCGGGAGAGGCATTGTCGAAACGGTGGACAATTTCGGACTCACCGGAGAGCCGCCCTCCCATCGCGAACTCCTCGATCATCTGGCATACCAATTCATGGCTGGCGGCTGGTCGATCAAGAAACTCCATCGCCGCATGCTTCTGTCGAGCGCATACAGAATGTCGAGCCGTCCCGGGGGCGCGGCCGATGCGGCCGATCCGCTCAACAAACTTCTCCATCGCATGCCTATCCGCCGCCTGGAAGCCGAAGCCATTAGAGACAGCCTGCTCGCGGTTGCAGGAGATCTTGACCGGACCCTTTATGGCCCGAGCGTCCCGCCTTACGTCAGCGCGTTCATGGACGGCCGCGGAAAACCGAAGTCAGGCCCGATCGATGGCGCCGGACGCCGCAGTATCTATATCCAAGTGCGCCGCAACTACCTGACGGACATGTTTCTCACTTTCGACTACCCCCTGCCGATCACGACTATCGGACGCCGCGGAGCCTCGACAGTGCCTTCGCAGGCATTGTGGATGATGAACAGTGAACTCATCGCGCTTCAGGCGGAGCGCTGGGCGTGCCGCGTGCTCGACGCTGTCCCCGCGCCCGAGGCGCGGGTCGCGCGGCTCTACGAGGAGGCGTTTGGACGGTCGGTTTTGCCCGAAGAGACTCGCGAGATCCTGGCTATGGCGAGTTCGCTGACCGCGCGCTACGGCGGCGAAGCCAGGGCTTGGGCCGACGTTTGCCAAGTGCTGATGAACACAACGGAGTTCATATTTATTCGATGAGCTTCACACGACGTGAATTGTTATGCCGCGGCGCCAACGGCATCGGCGGATTAGCCATAGCCGCAATGGCCGCCACGAGCGAGCACGACCGCGTGCTGCACCCGCTTGCCGTCCAGCCTACGCACCACAGAGCCAGGGCGAAGTCCGTGATTTTTCTCTACATGGATGGCGGTCCATCGCAAGTGGACACGTTCGATCCAAAGCCGCGCCTCGCGCGCGAGCACGGCAAGCCGCTCCAGATCCCGATGCCGCCCACGCAGTTCAACGACAACGGCAACGTGATGCAATCGTACTGGAACTTTCGCAAGCACGGCGAGTGCGGCGCGGACGTCAGCGAGTTGTTTCCGCATGTCGCAACCTGCGTAGACGATCTCGCCATCGTCCGTTCGATGGTCGCGGACAACTCCGAGCACACCGCCGCGAATTACCTGATGCACACAGGCTTCTCCATGCAAGGCCGCCCCAGCATGGGTTCCTGGGTCACCTACGGTTTGGGCAGCGAAAGCCAAAGCCTGCCGGGATTCGTGGTGCTCGACAGCGGTTTGATTCCTCCCGGCGGCATGGATAACTTCGGCAGCGGATTCCTGCCCGCCGCCTATCAAGGTACACTTCTGCGGCGCGGGGCTAAGCCCATCGCGAACGTTGAGCCGCGCGAAGCATCACCGGAAATCCAGCAGGAAAAGCTGGCTCTGCTTTCACGCCTTAACCGGGGAGTGCTCGATCGCCTGGGGTCGGTCACCGAACTCGACGCCACGATTTCGAACTACGAACTCGCGTTCCGCATGCAATCGGCGGTCCCGGGACTGGCCGATATCAGCGGCGAGTCGAAGGCGACGCTTGAACTGTACGGCATCGACAAGCCTGAAACCGAAGCATATGGACGGCAATGCCTGCTCGCGCGGCGACTGGTGGAGAGAGGCGTGCGTTTCGTCGAGGCGCTCACGCCCGCGCTCAAGGGCCTGGACCGATGGGATCAACACGGCAATCTGCTCGAAGGTCACACGCGCAACGCGAAGGCGACCGATAAGCCGGTGGCTGGTCTGCTGAAGGACTTGAAGGCGCGCGGGTTGCTCGATCAAACGCTGGTCGTTTGGGGCGGCGAGTTTGGGCGTACGCCTATGTCGCAGGGAGGTGTCGGCCGCGATCATAACCCATTCGGATTCACGATGTGGCTTGCGGGCGGCGGCGCGAAGGGCGGTGTCACCCATGGCGCGACGGACGATTACGGCTACTACGCCGTGGAAAACAAAGTTCATGTTCACGATCTCCACGCGACCATCCTGCACCTGCTGGGCATGGATCACAAGCGCCTGACCTTCCGTTTCAGCGGCCGCGACATGCGCCTGACCGACGTCCACGGCGAAGTGGTTCGCTCCATTCTGTCTTAGCGGGCACGTCATGCGGAAGGCCACACAATTGCAGGGCTTTGACGGTTAGGCACCAGACTCACATGCTCCTTGAACTGGTTGTCGAAAATTACGCCGTGGTCGACCGGCTGAGGGTGCGCTTTCATCCCGGCCTGAATCTGCTTACCGGTGAAACGGGCAGCGGAAAATCCATTGTTGTCGACGCGCTTGGACTCCTGTTCGGCTCGCGGGCTTCGACGGAGATGATCCGCTCAGGCGAGGACCGCGCGCGCGTTTCAGGAATTTTCGAGGTCGCTCGAAAGGCGCTTCCGGACGGCCTCACCGCGGAAGACGGGGAATTGCTGATTGAGCGCGAGATTCTGGCGAACGGGAAGTCGCGCGCGTTTGTCGGAAGCCGGCCCGCCACCGTGGCGTTGCTGCGGGAACTTGCCCCCTTGCTGGGCGATATCCACGGACAGCACGATCAGCAGCTATCGTTCTCCAGGGACTCGCAACTGGAGATGCTCGATGTCTTTGCCGGTTCAAGCGAATTGTTGACGCGCGTCTCGGCCACGTTCCATTCGTGGATGACGGCAGCGCGCGCCTTGGAGGACTTAGAGCGCGGTGAACAGGAAAAGCTGCGACTGCTCGATCTCTGGTCTTTCCAGCGAACCGAGATCGAAAGCGCTACGCTCGAACCGGCCGAAGACGCCGCGCTTGAGACCGAGCGGCGGATTCTTCAGAACCTCGGCAAGGTGCAGGAGACGGCAGGGACCGCGTACGCCGCTCTGTATGATTCTCCCGAATCAGCTCTCTCTCAGGTTCGTGCCGCCGCAAAACGGCTTGAAGAGTTGTGCCGTATCGACCCGGCTCTTGGTGAGATTCGCGAAACGCTCAGGCCTGCCGAGATTGGCCTTCAAGAGGCCTCATACGCGCTGCGCGATTACCTTTCGCATCTGGAATCGAACCCCGGCCGGCTCGAAGAGATCGAATCGCGGCTTTCCGTGATAGACCGTCTGAAGCGCAAGTACGGCGCTTCGCTCGAACAGGTGCTGGCGTTTCTTGAAGAAGTCCGCGCCAACATCGCGGCCCTTGAGAACGCGGGAGAACGCATGGATGAGCTTCGCAAACTGAAGCAGAAGCTCGGCTCTGAGTACGAGGGGCTTGCGGCTGAACTCACCGCGCAGCGCGCCAGGGCGGCTCGAAAGCTTGAAAAACAAGTGGTGGCTGAACTCGCATCGCTCGCCATGGAACGGACGGTTTTTCGCATCGCCCTCGCGACCACAAAATGGTCGGGGAGCGGCGCGGACGCGGTGGAGTTCCTGGTCTCGCCGAATCTGGGCGAAGAACCGAAGCCGCTTGAGAAAGTGGCGTCGGGCGGCGAGATCTCGCGGATCGCTCTGGCTTTGAAAACCTGTCTGGGAGACTCGGCCGCGCGCACGCTCGTGTTCGACGAAGTGGACGCGGGCATCGGCGGAGTCGCTGCCGAAGGCGTGGGGAGGCGGCTCAAAAAACTCGCCGCCGGGAATCAGGTATTGTGCGTCACGCATCTGGCGCAGATCGCCAGTTTCGCGGACCATCACTACTCGGTCGAGAAGCGTGAATCGAACGGCAGGACCATCGCGGTTGTCGAAGAACTTGACCCTGCGGCGCGCACGCGGGAGGTCGGCCGCATGCTCTCCGGGCAGATGCTGACGCCGGAGGCACTGAAGCACGCCGAGCAGTTGATCCGGCTCAGCAGTTAGCTATAACTAGTACCTCAACATCTGGATTCTGCACGTTTCTGGCAGGAAATCTTCCGCGGTATGCGCCGGAGCCAATGTTGATAGGCCTTTAGCCCGGATTTCTCACGAGCCCTTGGCAAAAGGCCGCCCTTCATGGCATAACTGAGTTTCGACACAGCAGTTAGACCGAAGTTCTTGGGGTCAAAACGCATAAGTCAATCCGCACCAATGCATTAGGAGAATCCTCTGACCGTGCTGCTGCCTACAGCCAGCTCAGAC
>SYKU01000108.1 GCA_005808865.1 Acidobacteriota bacterium | reverse complement strand
CGGCAAGTGCGGCAAGCGATCGACGACTTTGTTGAAGTCTACAACGAAAAGGCAGCGCCGTTTGAATGGAAGAAGGCAGTCGTGTTCCCTTCCGGCCCCAAAGCCAAGTACTCTGACTTATGCAACTAGGTACTAGCCGCTGCGCAACACAGAGTCTACTAATGCGAGTTTCATGTCGCCGGGCCTGCTGCTGCTTCTCGGATGCGGGCCGCATCGATGACCCAGCCGTTCGATGCCGGAAACTCCAGTTCGGCGTCCCATCATCCCGTGTAGCGGACCAGGCCGCCCTCGCGCAGGCTCAATCGGGTCAATGATCCCGAGACTCACTCTGATCTGCCTCTTTGAGACTCCACTGCGGGTCTCCAGTCGGCTGGGTGCGGCCGGAACGCAAGCGGTCAGGCTTCGCATCACTCGAAGTGAAGCGCGGACGAGCCGGGATCTCCTACGCTTTCCGGGTCGCCGTGAAGGTCGCCGTGCCGTACTCGCCGAGGTCGACCACACCCGACATCTGCTTACCGTCGAAGGTCCCTTTATAGGTGTATTGCAGCGACGTCCCCTCGAACTTTCCCGCGCTGCTGAACTCGACCTTGTTGCCGTCGACGTGGCCCTTCAGCGCTCCCTTGACGAGCCGGCCGGCGTACTGTCCGCTCAGGTAGTTCCCTTTGGCATCGAGATAGAACGTGTGCCGCGTAGTACCCACTTTGAAATGCAGGACCGACTCCCATAATCCCGCCACGTCACCGGCCGGCGCGGCGCGCGGTGGTTTGGTACGTGGCCCGGGAGCCTTGCTTAGGATCTGATACAGCCGCTCCGCCACGATCTGGTATTCCCCGGCCCACATCGCGACCGGCCGCAGCAACATCTCATTGGACTGGTCGCCTTCCTTGAGTCCGGCATGGGTCATGATACGGGGCTCGCCTTCGAGTAGCATCTTACCGATTTCGCCGGCCGTGATGCCGGTTTTCTTCGGGTCCCAGACCACTTTCATCGTCGGGTAGTACTGCTTGTCTTTCGGCTCGATGATCTCACCCGAAACGCCTGGAACCTTCGTCACGGTGTCCGTAATATGGCGGAACCAGCCGCGCCATTCGGCGTCCTCGGCGTCACGGTTGCGCTTGCCGGTGCGCAGCATTTCGATGGCTTTCACCATGCCGGCCACTTCTTCCTTGCTCACCTTCATGGCTCGCGCGAAGGCATGGTGCGGGGCGCTGTTCATAAACGCGGCCGCCACCAGATCCTTGCGGCCTAACAGCATGCCCGCGGTCTGTGGCCCCCGAATGATCTTCCCACCTGAGTAGGCTACCAGGTCGGCGCCGCGGGAAAGATACGGGTTCGGCACAAGCGGGAGCCGGTCGGCGACATCCATCACGACGGGAACGCCGCGCTTATGCGCCGCGGCAACATACTGCTCGAGCGTGAACGGATTGCCTTCGCCCGCGAGGTTGATCTGCCCGGTCGCCATCGCGGTGCGCGGACTGAACGCTTTCTCAAGCTCCGCCAGCGTGTCTACTTCGACCATCCTGACTCCCGTACTTCGTACGGCGTGATCGTACACGCTGCGGGACCAACGCGGGACGATCACTTCGCCCTTGATGCCCGTGGTATCGGGAAGCTGCTGCATCTTCTCGGGATCGCCCCCGGCGACACAAGCGAGCGTGGCGCAAGTGATCGCGCCGGCAGCACCCGAGCTGACCATGGCAGCCTCCACCTGCAACAATTCGGCAATACGTTTTCCCGCGCCCTCCATCAATTCGTCGAGGTTTACCGGGTAGAACGAGGCGTTGTTCATCGCTTCGATCACTTCCGGCAACATCGCGGAACCACCATTGATTGTGTAAGTCGAGGTGCAGTTGATGAAAGGCTTGACGCCGAAACGGGCGTACACCTCCGTACCACTGGCACGGACCGGAAGAGTGGTGGCGGCCTGCGCGCCCCGCGGGTCAAACAGACTGGCCACGCCCGCGGTGGCGCCAGCGAGGAACATCTCGCGCCGGTTCATTGCGGAGGCCGACTTCGATCTTTTCGATTTCATGAAGAAACTCCTGCTTGCGGATTCTGCCGACAGTGTAACACGCGAACTCAGCGGACAGTTGCTCACCGGGACCCGTCGCGGAAAGCGGTTTGGTAACCTTGGTTCGATGAAGTGTTGTCTTATGGAAAAACTCTTGCGCAACTGCCTGCTCGCCGCCGCGGGATTGACCGTCTGGAGTGCCGAATGCCCGGCACAACCTCTTTCCGCCGGCGGCCAGTACCGGGTCAACCGGCGGTTTATCTATCCGAAGGAGTTTCCTGCCGGCAAGCCGTACACGCCAGGGGTACTGGCGGGCGAGACTCTCTACATATCGGGGCAGATCGACACTGATCCGCAAACCGGTGCGCGGCCGAAAGGCATCGCGGGCCAAACTCGGATGGCCATGACAAACGTAGGTCACGTACTCCGCGCCGCCGGCATGGATTTCGGAAATGTCGTCTCTTGCCACGTGCAACTCGCCGACATGGGACAGTACAAGGAAATGAACGAGGTCTACGGCAGCTTCTTTGGCCCTGATCACTACCCCGCGCGAACGACGCTTGAGTTTCCCGGATTGCCGGGTGGGGCGAATATTGAGGTCACCTGCATAGCCTACGCAGATAAGTCGAGAATCTCGATCGTGACGCCGCCGCCTGGATCGATTCCCCCTGCCATGGGCCCTTACCGGCCTGCCGTGTTTGCGGGCGACACCTTATACGTCTCCGGAAGCGGCGGCCGCACACCGAAGACCAATGAACTCGCTACGACCATTGAAGGCCAGACGAAACAGACGATGGAAAACATCGGACAGATCCTGGCCGCCGCCGGCCTCGCGCACAAGGACGCAGTGTTCACCAACGTCTACTTTCTCGATGCGGGCGGACTCAAAGGCGGGGTCTACGGCAAGCTCAACTCGATCTACAAGGACTCGTTCGCGCTCGGCTCGGCGCCCAGCCGTGCCAGCTTTTGTGTTTCGAAGCTGCCGGGGACTATCAGCGTCGAAATCACCTTCATCGCGACGCGCGACCGCAGGAACAAGGGCCGAGTCGTTCCGGCGTCCGCGGGCCTGAGCCCGACATCGTCCAATGGCGGAGTGCTTGACAAGGACACTCTCTACACATCGGGAAAGTCCGGCGCCGGCCCAACCCTGGAAGCGCAGATGCGCGATTCCATCGAGAGCATTCGGGACATCTTGAGGCTGGCGGGAATGAACCTGGAAAATGTCGTGGATGCGCACGTCTACCTGAAGGACATAGGGCAGATGGAGGCGATGAACGCGATCTTCAAGGAGTACTTTCCGAAGAATCCGCCCGCCCGAACGACGGTCCAGGTTATTCAGGATCAACTGGAGCAGGTGCAGGTGGTCGCTGTCAGATAGCGTTAGAAATGCGGTCGGGGCTGGTGTGGCGCCAATGGCCGGGTCTGAAGATGACCTTCCAACGACGGGCTCCGCCGACTGGATCACGATGGGCCTCGACGGGCAGTACGCTTTCCTCTCGTACAGACGTGTCGTCGATGTGAAGACTCAAAAGATCGTTACCCCGATGAAGGACGTGTACGGGAAAGCCCATGCACGGCGGGAACTATTTGGAGATGTCCTCGTCGAGCGGGAAACATGCGCGGACGGTGAGCCAGTTCGGGGAGGGCATCCCGCGCCGAACAGGCGAGGCTCGCCGTCAGCGCGCTGACGGCGAACACCAAGCGACGATCGGGCGTCTTCAATATGGCCAACGGAGCGGGTGCTCCGCCGCCTTCGTGTGGACCCTCGCCGTGGCCGCTGAGGGGTTTGAGGCAGAAACACCGCGGGCAGTCTGAATCCGATTTCGATCTTCAGGCGGTACAGGCGGTCCGCGGACGGCGCCACGCCCCCGCGGTTTTCCTCAAGCAGTCGCGATCCTGGGACCGGTGGAACGACGTCTTTGCCGACATGACGAAGCGCGGCGCAAACGGAACCGGCGAGCAGTTGGCGCGGTCGACGTCGTATTTCCGGGAGAACCTCACCCTCGTGAACGTCACCAGCTCGCCGGCCGATGAGCTCGCGTGGGTACTCGGCGTCGCCGAGGACGTGGCACAGGCCATCATCGCGCGGCGCGAGCGTCAGCCGTTCGCCAGCATCGCCCAACTACGCGCGATGCCCGGGATAGATCCCGCCAGGTTGGCGCAACGAAAGAGCCGCATTCCCTTCTGACCGGAATCCGGGCCGGAAGGCGCCGCGTTTTGGACGACGCCGCGTGGCAGCGAAATTTGCCATGCATTCGCTGTCCATCGATAAGAACTCGCGTGCGTTACGATAAAGAGCTTCTCGAAGACCGTCTTTTCTTCGACTCTGGAGAATGGCGAAAGGGTATCACATGTGTGGCCGAAACCAACGAGAGTTACTTCTTGCCATCCTCATCGTCGCGAGTGCCAGCGCGCAGCAGCCAGTCATGCGCGCACACTTCGTCCCGGTGGGACAGGCGCACGCGACGCTTCTTGAGTTCTCCTGTGGCGCGATGCTCATCGACGCCGGCGCACAGGATGAAGAATCAAAAGTCCAACTACTCAACTACCTGGACCGGTTCTTCGCCAACCGGCCGGATCTGCACCGCACGCTCGACCTCATCCTGATCACGCACAACCACATCGATCATACGTACGGGCTCCGGGGTATTGCGGAGCACAAAATCACAATCAAGACGTACGTGGACAGCGGGCAACGCACCGGCCATGGTACGGCAGGCCCCAACTGGATCCGCGCAAACGCGCGCAGCGGGGGCAGAAATATCCAACTCCGCGAGGTCACGGTCGCTGAGATCACAGCCCAGGCAAGCGCACACCATACCGGCCTTACCGATTCGGCGATCGACCCAATCGCGTGCGGCGGCGAAGATCCGCGAATCAGTGTTCTCTGGGGCCGCCTCGATAAACGGCCGGCAGGATGGAGCAAGAGCGCGTTTGAGAACAAGAACAACCACAGCCTTGTCACTCGCGTTCAGTTCGGAAGCGCGTCGTTCCTTTTCATGGGCGACCTGGAGCGTGAAGGCATTTCAAGACTCCTCGAACTGTTCCCCGGCAATGGGTCCGTGCTGGACGCAGACGTTTATCAGGTCGGGCACCACGGGTCGGACAACGCGACTACTGAACCGCTCTTACGCGCGGTCACGCCGCGAATTGCCATCATCCCGGTGGGAAATTGGGACTCCGGAAAGGGCACGAGAAATCGGTTTACGACCTTTGCCTACGGGCACCCGCGCAAGGCCGCCGTCGATCTTCTTAACGCTGCGATCAAAGAGTCACGGAGCGAGCCGGCTACCGTGATGGCCGCGACAGGGCCGCGCACATTCAGTCCTTTGCTAGTACCTAGTTGCATAAGTCAGAGTACTTGGCTTTGGGGCCGGAAGGGAACACGACTGCCTTCTTCCATTCAAACGGCGCTGCCTTTTCGTTGTAGACTTCAACAAAGTCGTCGATCGCTTGCCGCACTTGCCGCG
>SYKU01000010.1 GCA_005808865.1 Acidobacteriota bacterium | reverse complement strand
TCCAGGAAAAGGGGAGACAGAGATGTTCGTGACTTACTAAAAAGAGACGATCAGAGCAGCTTCAGCCCAGTCAATCGGCACCCGCGCCACCGCTCACCATACCGGTGCGCCGAGTCGCGTTCCCATGCATAATCCAGGTTGTAAATTTCGATTGCAGCGACGGCGGCCTGGACGGATTTCGCGGCGATGTCGGCGCTTAGCAGCATGCCCACAATTAATGATAAGCATAGCGCACAGCAGACATCCCACAACAGACCTATCAGGAGCGAAAAAGTCGGTAACACTCGATATCTAAATCAGGTCCACGCGCGCCGATCCGCCGCCGATCTCGTAGACTTCGGTGACAAGATCGCCAATATCGGGTACGGAATGTAGAACGGTGACCTCGGCCACGGCCCCCTTGATTCCGCTCTTCTTGCGTCTCGCGGCTAGAGGATAGTCTTCGAGTGGCAAAAATGTACCGATTCCGCGTGGGAACGCCATAGGCTGAGTCGCACCGCTATTCATGTGGCAAAGTGATATTCGATTGGCATGCCGCGCAATCAGTTCGGCTGTGTCGACAACGAGAATAGTTTGCCGGTCGGCTTCATACTCACGAGCCCCGCGCAGCACGCCAAGCCTGATTTCCGGCCCCCAAAAAAACACCCTTTGATTAAGCAGCCGATACCAATCGCGCGCCGAGAGCCCATCTTTCAGTGCCGTGACCAGCTTCTTCTCGTTCAACGGCTTTTGGTCGCGCAATAGGGCGCGCCCGTGTACCGGGTGTAGGACCTCTTCGGACTGAGAGCGACGCTCACTTTCCAGCGCGTCGCGACGTGAGCCCCTAACCTCGAAAAGGTCCAGGATGGCCGATGTGCTCAAGAGGCCGTGGCGCTGAATGCCCGGCCATGCGCCAGCGTGCGCCATGTGAAATAGACGAGGATACAGTTTGGCTAGAAGAGCACCATTACCGGCCACTACCAGGCCCTCCGATCAATGATACTGCGGTGATCAAATCGAGTTGCGATAAGGGAAACTGGCGCCGACGCGACGCATTCAACTTCCTCTATAAACCGCAGCGTCTCCGGGGTCAACTGTTCGAAACGCCTTGCATTTCGATTCTCGATCCGTATGTAGTCCGCAAAAGTCAACGCGACGTCTGTAGGTCCATTGAGCGAAACAGCCTTCCTGAAAAGCGACCAGTTGAATTCCGCCACGCGCCTCTTCCGCTTAGTGGTCGAGGTCTTTTCGTTTCCCCTGAGTTCTTTCAGGCTCACGCCAGGGCGCGTCGCGATTGTGCTCCATTTCAGCTCAATTCCCATTGGGCCCGATGAGCCGTCTTTAGGGCTCTGCACACGAATCGGATAGCTCCGGACGACCATTATAGTGCGCCGGATTCGTGTTGGGGCGATTCCGGCTTCAGCTAGGCAACCGCTGCCAGACGTGTCTCGCGACGTAACGTAGGGGTATTCGCCGTGGTGAATACTCAAACCGGTACCTTGCGTGCCTTCAACGAGAACCCGTTTCCCATGTGCAAACGCATCATCAAGAACTCGCAGGGTTTCCTTAAGGAAAGGCTTGAGGTCCTTTTCATCCTTCGCTAATCGCACACTTGGATTTGCAGCAGTTCTCAGAATTTTCCGACTCGTCGCGCTCCCCACTCCCTGAGCGGTGCTTCCAATCTCTCCCTTTAACGTACGCTCTTCGAAGTCGATATCCGCCTGTTCGATTAACATCGCGCATGGGTCGATGAAGAGACGGTCAACCGGAACGCGGCATTCCGAAATCTCCCTGAGGAGCTTCGGTACCGATAGAACTGCGCCTGGTCCGATAATCAAGTTCGCTTCGCATTTCCGTGTACCGGAAGGTAACTGGTGATGCACATAAACCTTTGGTTCCTCGTAAACGCTGTGTCCAGCATTCGGGCCGCCAACGCGGAGGAGGTAGTCATACTCAGGCGCCAGAAACGAAGAAATGTGGCCTTTGCCCTCGCTCCCGTATTCCCCGCCGATTACAACGTCGACCAAGGGTTGAACCCGACGGCCATATAGCCCTAAGCGGCTAGCGACACGGACAGACACGTCTTTCGCAGTGCAGCGACCAGCATCGATAACAACGTCTGCATACTCGCTCAAGCTTCCTACGCCTCGCTCGGTTCGGTCCTGCTTGAGATCGGAATACGAGGCCAATTCCTGGATCGGGGCCCTTTTCCTGCGCGCTAAGTATCGCCGCTCAAGGATTTCAAGATCCGCTGTGAGGTGAATGTGAACCACACTGCCCCCGAAAGCCTTACGGACGCCATCGATTTGCTGCTTTATCCGAACCGAGTCAACTACGACGTCCTCTTCGGCTCGCAGCTCTTGAACCTTTCTGCCGAGCGCATCCGCAACCCATGCACCTTTGGTCTTACTGTCAAGTGCTTCGCCAGCTTTCTGCAGAGCCCTGCGCTCCGCCGGAACCGAACTCATCGTTTCGATGAGTTCCCTGGTCTTGAACACCCGGAATCCAAAGTGGTTCACAAGGTCATCACACAGCGTTGTCTTTCCCGAGGCAATTGGACCGGACAACAAAACGATTGTTCGCATGTCGCTCAGAGCGGCTGTTCGGCTGAAGATATGAGCGAAAGCTGGGCGACTCCTGAATCCTTCGCTTCCGGCAGATCGTAGATCGTAACGGGAGCATTCGCTGCCACTAAGGAACTTTCTATCAGTTCCCGAACTACCATCCAGGAACCACCCGCCTGTCCGCAGCCGATTCTGGGCATGTGGACTGATGCCTTAACTAACTTGGCGTGGTCGGCGACTGAGGTGAGTGCGGTTTCCAGCGCAGCGTAACGCAGCCGCGGGCCACTTGAGGCGCCGTAGCCATGCTGGCAAACCATGCTCGCGACTTCGATGTTTTCAGCGACCTGACAGAAGTGGACTTCGCCGAGTTTAGGCCGATGATGGGCGCCGACCCACTCCCTAAATCTCTCCTGCGCGGCGGGCCATTTGTTTTTCAGGGACATCGCAACGCCCCTGCCACCCCAGTTTGGTGTGGCATCGCTAACAACGTGTGCTATCAGCCGATGGTCCGTTCCACGCGGCTTGAGGACATCTCCGCGCAGGAATTGGATACCCGGAAGTGACGTCGTAGCGCGCTTTCGCCCAGCTAAGAATCCGGCGATTCGAGGAAACATCGCTCCGGGATACGGAGGTATTCCGATACACTCCATGCGGATGCTTTCGGAGACTGCAGGAAAGTGACAATTTCCTTTTGCGGTGAATCCGATTGCTGTGCATTCAGTCGCAGGCGAAGCATCAGGCAGTCTCATCCCGCGTCTAATGCTATGCTTCCAGGTCCTGGTCGGAATGATGTAGTCGAACCAGTAATCAGATGAACTGTTTGCCTCTCGCCTGGAGGCCGCGAAAACAGCACAGGGCTCGATGGACAGGTGAGCTAACCTGACCAGGACAGCCTCGGTCGACACGGCGAACCGCTTTCTGGTTTCGGTAATGCTGTTAATGTCGAGTGGTCCGATCTCGTCGGCTTTCATACTTCCCAGCGGCATGAGTATCTCCGCCGCTGCGATGTTGCAGAGGGCCTCTAGCTGCCAGTCGTCTATGCCCCCGCCGTGGAGTCCACGGTTCCTGACCTTAGCTCCGCAATCCGGAAACAGCGTATGCGCAATCTCGTGAGCAATAGAGTAACGCACGCGTTCGCTCGGCCGCGTTGGGTTGTATTCAATAACAAGCCGGTTGTGACCGAGCGGAACCGTTCGTGCATCCGGGATATCTCCCCGGGGCGACACGCGTATGCCATTCAGTTCGGCCAGCTTCATCGGATCGTAAGGAGGGCCGGCCCAACCCTGGTCGATGGCTCTCAGGATTAGATCCCTTGCAGCTTCAACCAACGCCCTTACCGGCTCGCGGCCATCCGCAAACTTCAGGACGGATTCATTAGTCCACGCTTCTGCTGTCGTGCTCAAATTGTCCTCGAACTGATGATCGTAACAGAGAAGAGCCCCTGCAGATTGGCTAGCGAGGTTTTCGACCTCAAACCGACCAGCGTAGTGTCGCGGGATTCCGTGGAATCTCGGTCATGGCGAGTATCTCTGAACTCCTCGCCGGTCATTTGACCCTGTTGGGCCAAGTGACCGAGAAATTCCGCGATGCCGTGAAGGCGATGGCTGAGCGTCAACAGATACCGGTCTATCATTTCAGCCATAAAGAAGGGAAGGACGACGTCGCCGATCAGTTCCGCCGCGAGCGCGGCACCCGCGGCGGCATCGTGTTCGTCGGCATGGCGCAGGAAAAGGCGAAAGCCTACCAAGGCAAGAAGATCGACGGGCAGTCCAGTTCACACGCGACAAGACCGTCTACGTCAACCACTACTACTTCTACATTGATGATGCCGACTTCGGCCCGCTGTTCATCAAGGTGTGCAGCTATGCGCCGTGGGGGACCAAGCGAGCCCCCTCATACTAATGCATGCGCCGCTCAGCCGCCAGGAGTGGCATGCTATTCGGCGCGCGGCCGCGCGGGAGGATTGGTCGCAGCAGTCGCCCAAGCCGCGGGCTGACGGGATGTGGCCGGCATCGTCCAGCCCAGCCGAGTCGGACATCCGGCTCACAGTCCGATTACCAGAGCCTTACTGGCGCAGTGGGATAAGACATACTCTACGGTGCGGAAATATGCGGTCGTTGTGTCCAAGTTTGCCAGGTTGTCAAAAACACGGACTGGCCGGGAGGCCGGTCCTACCTCAGGGTGCGACGGCGATGTCCACTTGGTCGTGAAACGCTTCCCCTGTTTCGATGGACAGTGGCACCGCGTCGCCCGGAAGCACCGTCGAAGGAATCCTGATGTTTAGCTGATAGAGACCGGGCAATCCGGGGGCGAGACCGGAGTAGCTGATGTCGGACGCGAGTAGTTTTACTCCGCCGACGTAGACGGAAACAGGTCCGGTCGTGCGGCTCAAAGGCGAGGCCGATGCGGCCGCTCCATCCGAAATTCCAGGGGACACCGCCCCCAAGCCCGTAAGAAACACCAGCACGGTCTCGCCGCGCTTCGCCTTGCTCTCCGGTTTCACGACGGAGAAATCGGCGTGCAACACGGCGGCAGCACCGGAGCCCGACGAATCGAGCGCAAAGATCCCAGGCGCTGTCTTCGTCAACGCCACATCCACCGCATTCGAATTCGCCCCATTGTTGTTCACCACGATTGTGGCCTTCGTTCCCGTCGCGGCGAACGGAATCAGGGCGCTTATGCTACCTGAAGCTATCGCGTAGACCGGGGCCGGGAGTCCATTGACGAGCACTGTGACTCCGCCGAGACCCGAGACGGGGAACGGCACGGATGCAGTCACCTGCGTTACCGGAGCAAGGCCCGAACCATAAATCGTGACAAATTCTCCGGGAGCCACCGGATTTCCGGCAGGCGCGAAGCCGGCCGCGTTCACAATTCCCTGCGGGTTGATGAACACTCCCGATCCGGAAACCGCGGGCATACGGAGGCCGAAAGACAATTCGTATGTTCCGGGATCCACCGCGCTGACGCCCACGCCCACGAACGCGTTTCCGCCCGCTCCAATCGCGGTCTTCACCAACTGAGAACTTCCGGATCCATCCGCGCTCACGCTGTAGGTGGCCACGCCAGTGTAGTCCACAACTCCCACACCGAAGCCGCGAATACGACGCGCCGAGAGTAACTTTCCCGCTCCGTTCGAGCTTACAGCGCCTACCGAGGTTTCGATCCTTCCGCCCGCGCGCATGCCCGCTGTCCAATAGCGATCCTTCCAACTGGCGGACGTTTGGGCATTCGCCGGAGCGCGAATGCCGATCAACATGTCGTGGGCGCCGCCCGCGGTTGAACCGCCCAGAATGTAGTTCCCGTCACGGGAAATATAGAGGTTCCTGTTCGCAGCGAGGAGGCTGGCTCCGGGAAGCGAAGCCGTACCGCTGCCATCGCCCGAAAGAAAATAGGTTGCGCCCGTCACCGTCTGAGTGATAGGAACGTTGCCCTGATTCGTTGCGTGCCCGGAGAGCGTGAACGTCGAGAATTTTCCGGCGCCATCGGCGGACAGGCTGAAAAACGCACTCCTAACCGCGGATGTTACACCAAGCGGAAACTCCAGGGTGCCCACCCAATACCTTGAATTTAGCGCCGTGTTTCCAACCGTGGTGGCAGGCGCGGCGATGGCAAACAGAAGGTCGTAGGCGTTAGCTGTGGTTTCAGTACTTGAACCCAGAATCGCGCCATCCCCGAGGCGGCCGTTGATCGTGCCGGCCGGCGTTTGCGGATTCGTCATTGTCAGCAGGCCAGCCGGGGATACCGAGTAATTTCCCGAACCGCTCACCGAAACGGACGCGGCGGTGGCAACGGTCTGCTGTCCTGCAAAGGAAAGCCCTCCCGCACCATCAAACGTGATGGTGCCGGTCATGCTGCGAGCGTCGGTAGCGGATCCGCTTGAATCCGGAGATAGCTGAATGTGCCGAAAGAAATACTTGCCGCTTAACGACCGGTTGTCCAGCGTCTGCGCCCGCGCCGCCGCCGCGAAGGACAACAGCAAGATTCCCATACGGCACCGGTGTTTCATGCCGTAATTCTAACCGATCCTCCTCGTGAAACCATGGTACGGAGGTAACGGTACAAAAAGTACATTCATCGGTTGCTAATGTAGATTAGAAACTCGCGACGCCATGCGGGGTTCACGAGTAGTGACGGAGAACTGGTTCGCAAAATAGGGGGTGAGCCGGATGAGAAATAGATGTTTCCGCCTGACTGGGGCAATGTTCGCCGCTCTGGCATGCGGCCTTTCGCAGACGTCCGATGCTCCGGAAGCGCTTGAGGAAGACCAGGCGCCGGCGCTCGCCGACCACGCGGAGTGCCTGCTGTTCGGGCCGCGGCGTGAGCGCTTGCTCAAGACAGGCGTCGGCGAGAAGGAGACGGAGGTCTTCGTGCTGAGCAGCTTGACGGAGAGCGTCGCCACCCGTCTCGCATTCGTTCCCGGCGGCAGCCGAACGGACACGAGCCAGAAATACGAAGCGTTGCCCACGATCGACCGCTACCTGTTCGCCGATATGCAAGCCAACGGTGCGACTCCGGCCGATCTTACCAACGATTTCGAGTTCATCCGGCGCGCCACTCTCGATATTACCGGCCGAATCCCCACTCCAGGGCGTGTCATCAGCTTCACATCGGACTCGTCGCCAGGAAAACGCGCGAAACTGATCGATGAGTTGCTCGCATCGCCGGAGTACACCGACAAGTGGACCATGTATTTCGGCGACCTCTACAGCAACCGCGCAGGTCAGGGATCGGTAGGGATTCAACGCTTTAACGAAGGGCGGAATGCTTTCTACTTGTGGATCCGGGCCGCAGTGGGAGGAAACAAACCTTACAACCAAATGGCCGCGGAGCTGATATCCGCCAAGGGATCGAACAGTTACGAGCAGGGCGAGCTCAACTGGATGGTGGGCGGCGTAGTGACCGGCGGACCGGTCCAAGATATCTGGGATGCGCAGACGGTAGCGGCGATGGATACCTTCCTGGGATTGGGCCATGTGAACTGCTTGCTTTGCCACAACGGTCGCGGCCATCTCGACTCGCTGAGCCTGTGGGGAAAGAGCGCGACACGGGCCCAAGCTTGGGGCCTCGCATCGTTCATGTCTCATGCCGCCGTAGTCCCGGTGCGTGTGGCGAATGTGAACAATCCGCACTATTCTGTCGAGGACGACACGCGCTATCGCACCGACTACGCGCTCAACACAACCACCGGCAACCGTCCTACACGCGCGGCAATCGGCACGCAGAGAAACGTGCCGCCCGTTTATCTGTTCACTGGCGCCAAGCCCGCAGGTGGCGAGAACTATAGGGCCGCCTTCGCGAAGGCTGTAACTTCAGATTTTCAGTTCGCGCGCGCGACGGTGAATCATATCTGGAAAGAGTATTTCGGCCGCGGCATTGTCGATCCCGTAAATCAGTTTGATCCGGCGCGGCTCGACCCTGACAATCCGCCCCCGGAACCCTGGACTCTGCAGCCTTCGAACGCCAGGTTATTGAACGCGCTCGCGAAAGATCTTGTTGACAGCGGCTATGACCTCAAGGCGCTGATGCGTCAGATCGCGAACTCGCAATCCTACCAGCTTTCGTCCCGCTACAACGGAGAGTGGAACCCGGCGTGGGAGAAGCTGTTCGCGAGAAAGTTTGTCCGGCGGCTATGGGCGGAGGAGATCCACGACGCGATGGTTCAGTCGAGCAACGTAAAGCCAAACTACAACATTCGGGGTTTTACGGACCAGCCCGGCTTCGCTCCGGTTTCCTTCGCGATGCAATTCCCCGAGACTATCAACATGCCCGACGGCGGCGGCAGGATCAGCCAATTTCTGGACAGCTTCCTTCGCGGAAACCGCGACGAGGACGAGCGGCGCCAGGACGGCTCGCTTTTGCAGGCGCTCGACATGATGAACGACAACTTCGTGATGAGTCGCATCCGTGCTACTCCGGCGGGCGTGAGTCTGCTTTCGCAGCACATCAACCTTCCCGACGATCAACTGGTGAACAACCTGTTTCTGGCCGTGCTTTCGCGCTACCCGAACGATGCGGAGAAATCCACGGCGCTGGCGAGCCTCAAATCGGGCACCCGCGCGCAGAAAGCAGAGAACCTTCTCTGGTCGCTCTATAACAAGGTCGATTTTCTTTTCAATTACTGAGGAGACCCAGGATGAACGGACAGGAACTCTTCGATCGCTTCACGGCGCGGAATCCGCGGCCTCACAAGACGTTCTTCGACCGGCCGCACTGGACGCGGCGCGAGTTGTTCCATCTGCCGGTAGCGGGCGTAACGGGCGCATTCCTTGCCAGGCGGGCGCGCGCGGCCGAATCCGTAACGGCCGCGGCCGTCACCACACAGAATAGTGCGAGGAACGTGATTTTTCTCCTGCTTGCGGGCGCGCCCAGTCATATCGATACCTTCGACTACAAAGAGGTGATCGGCGTGACGCCCACCGACGTCATGAAGCCGGCGACAATTAGCGGCATCAGGTGGCCCGCGGGCATCCTGCCGAAACTGGCGGATCAGATTCCGAACATGGCCATCGTCCGGTCCATGCGATCGTGGGCGCTAGTGCATTCGCTTGCGCAAACCTGGACGCAGATCGGCCGCAACCCCGCCGCGGCGCTCGGCGGCATCGCGCCAAACATGGGGAGTATTGTCGCGATCGAAAAGGACGTGGAACGCAAAGCGAATCAGGTGTTCCCGACGTTTCTCGCGTTGAATTCGAACGGAGCTTCGGGGCCGGGCTATCTTCCAGCCGGATATGCCCCGTTCAAAGTGAACCCGGCGACGGACCGTACCGGCCAGGGCACGGGAATCAGCAACACCACCAATGTGGACGGTGTGGCGCGTCTCGAAGACCGGTGGAGCCTTCTACACTTGCTTGACGACCCGCTGCGCATCAACTCGCCGCTCGGCCGTCCGCCGCAGGACTACGAGAATTTCTACCGGGCCGCGAAGGGCATGATGTACAACCCGGTTGTGGACTCATCGTTTAAGTTCACGGCGGACGAGAGCCGGAGGTACGGGAACAATTCATTCGGCAACGCGTGTCTTGTGGCGAAACAGATACTGGCGGCGAATCAGGGCACGCGCTTTATTCAGATCACGCTCGGCGGCTGGGACATGCACCAGAACATCTACGCGGCAAACCAATTGCCGGCCAGGGCGAAAATCCTCGACGACGGATTGGGGGCGCTGCTCTCCGACTTGAAAGCGAACGGACTCCTGAACGAAACGCTTGTCGTTGCCGCCGGTGAATTCGGCCGCACCGTAGGCGCGCTTTCGGCGGCACAGGGGCGCGACCACTACCTGCAACAGTTCGCGATGTTCGCGGGCGCTGGAATCAAGGGCGGACGATCGATCGGTTCAACCAACGCCACCGGGAGCGCCACGACGGAATACGGATGGTCGCGTCGACGCGACGTCAAGCCGGAAGATGTGGAAGCTACTATCTATTCGGCGCTCGGGATTAACTGGACAACGGTGCGTTATGACGATCCGTTTGGCCGCGGCTTCGAGTACGTGCCGGATTCGAAAGAGGACGTGTACGGGCCGATCAACGAACTGTGGGCGTAATTTAACCTTCGAAGAATACAGCGTCCTTCTCAAGGACGTTCCGGGTGATGAAATCGGCAACCGTATCTTCAGCGGCCTCGGGCTGCGGTGGTTCCGGGGTGGTGGTCTCCGCGGATTGATCGTGCGCCGGTGTCAGTTCCTCTGGCATTGTTTGCTTACCTCTTGCCGCTCCATCGTAGCACCTTCGCGCGATGCGGACGCGCCGGATACTTCGCGGCGAGCGGATCCGGAGCGCGGAATTGCAGAAATGGAACAGGTCATCCCATGATGTCCGGCTTTGTATCGCGATGTGAACGCCGAGTCGTTTGGCTTAGCCGCTAGTCTGGTCGCGAACGCCTATCTTGCGCAGGAAGGTCATCATCGGGCACCAATTTGTGAGTGCCGACTGAAATAGGTTGAGCCCAACGAAGAGCGTGAAAATGAACCAGTAGGGATGGACGTAGTGGCCAAGCGCGACGCTCACCACTACAAACCCGCCGGCGACCAAACGTAAGAAACGTTCCACGTTCATGATCCTAGACTCCTTCTTGGTGTTGTTTTCGCTGGGAGACAAAATAGAGAATGGGTACTGTCATTCGAGACAGCAGCAAGGACGCGATCTCCCCGGCCATCAGCGCAATCGCGAGGCCCTGAAAAATCGGGTCGAACAAAATGACGGACGATCCCACCACCACGGCCGCAGCGGTAAGCATCATGGGGCGGAACCGCACCGCGCCGGCGTCAATTACCGCCTGGTCGAGCGGCATGCCTTCAGAGAGCCGGAGTTCGATGAAGTCAACCAGGATGATGGAGTTCCTTACCACGATGCCCGCGCCGGCGATGAAG
>SYKU01000107.1 GCA_005808865.1 Acidobacteriota bacterium | reverse complement strand
GATTTCCGGGAAGGGCAAGCGGCTGCCTAGTCGTCACTTTTAGGACGCACACCCCATGTCCGCGGGTTACTCTCAACTCACGTTCTCCCATCGTCCGCTCGCGGCAGAGCGCAACACGGCGTCCGTGACATTATCCGTGGCGAGACCGTCGCGAAAAGTCGGACCGGCGGGCTTGCCATCACTCAACCCGCCGAGGAAATCCGCCACCTGATGGATGAACGTATGCTCGTAGCCAATCTGCAGACCAGGCACCCACCAGTTCTTCATGTAAGGATGGTCGCCGTCGGTGATGTGGAGCGATCGCCAGCCGCGCAGGCGCCCTTCGTCGGAATGGGCGAAGTACTGAAGGCGATGCAGATCGTGGAGGTCCCAGAAGATCGACGCGTGCTCGCCGTTTATCTCGAAGGTGTAGAGCGCCTTGTGCCCGCGCGCGTACCGGGTGGCTTCAAAGGTCGCGAGCGACCCGTTCGAGAATCGTGCGAGAAACGCGCTCGCGTCGTCGATCCCAACTCTTTCCACTTTACCGGTGAGCGTATGCGTGCGCTCCTTGATGAACGTTTCGGTCATCGCCGTTACCTGGCTGATGCCGCCGTTCAGCCAGAGCGCGGTATCAATGCAGTGCGCCAGCAGGTCGCCTGTGACTCCGCTGCCAGCCGAGTTCACGTCGAGCCGCCACAATCCGGCCCCGCCCTGCGGCAGGTCCCTCGAGATGGTCCAATCCTGAAGAAATTTCGCGCGGTAATGAAAGATGCGGCCGAGCTTTCCTTCGTCGATCAACTGCTTGGCCAGCGTAACAGCGGGAACGCGGCGATAGTTGTACCACACCATGTTCGCGACGCCCGCCTTCTCCACCGCCGCGACCATCTCTTCAGCCTGCGCCGCATTCATCGCGAGCGGCTTTTCGCACATCACCATTTTCCCGGCCGCCGCGGCGGCGATCGCGATTTCGGCGTGAGAATCGTTGGGCGTCGCGATGTCGATCAGGTCGATGTCCGGACGGGCGACCAGCGCTCGCCAGTCCGTCTCGGACGACTCGTAGCCCCAATTCTCCGCGAACGTAGCTACGTTTTCGGCATTGCGTCCGCAGACAGCCTTCAAGACCGGCTGGTGCTCGAGCTTGAAAAACTGGTTAACCTTGCCGAACGCGTTCGAATGCGTGCGGCCCATGAATCCGTAACCTACAACTCCGACATTTATTTTCTTTTGGGTCATTGTCACCTACTCGCTCCAGCCGTGCGAATTTCTGACGGCGATCATCGCCGAAAGAATATCGTTCCACGTGCGCTGCTTCATCATCGTTTCGTTCGGGAACATGCACCCGTCCCAGCAGATGTGGCGGAAGGCCTTTGTTACGGCGCCATCGCCGTTGCGCATCCAGTGACCAGCGTCGCGCGCGATGTTCAACTTTCCGTTCGGGTCGTTCGGAAGGCAGTGCCGGCCCGTCTTGTCATGAGAACCCGAGCCCTTGACGGTTGCGTCGTTCTGCGCGATGTGAAAATCGATGGTCCAGGGGCGGAGCGCGTCCGTCATCGTCTTGAGCGCCGATTGGAACGCGGCGTCGCTATCCCAGGCAAAATCCGCGGGAAGAAGGCGATCTTCAGGCGCATTGAAGCCCAGGGTGAATAAAAGTGTGTGGGCCATGTCGGCCTGGAATCCGAGCGTATTAGGACGGTCCACAAGTTCAAGCAACTGCACCATTCGCTTCCAACTGTGCATTCCGCCCCAGCAGATTTCACCCTCCGCGGCGAGGCGCTCGCCGTATCCTTCGGCGATGTCGCACGCTTCCCTGAATGTCTCCGCGATGCGGCGGCTGTTTGCCTCCGGGTCCTTCGCCCAGTCCGCGACGCCACTCGCGGAATCGATGCGGATCACGCCGTACGGGCGCACACCCAATGCCCGAAGTGTCCTCGCGATCTCGCAGGCCTTGCGCACCTGCGTGACAAACCCTTTACGGTCGTCATCACCGCCCATCGCGGAACCGCCACCGGTGGGCGGCCAAACGGGCGCGACCAGAGATCCGATCGCGAAGCCGCGAGCCGCCACTTTGTCCGCAAGACGATTCAACTCGCCGTGATCGGCGTCGATGTTCACATGAGGATCGAAGAGGAAGAGATCGACGCCGTCGAATCGAACGCCGTCCACCTCCGCCGCGGCGGTGAGGTCGAGCATGGTATCGAGGCTGATCGGGGGCTCGGAATCGGGGCCTTTGCCCACCAGTCCGGGCCACATCGCGTTATGCAATTTCGGGAAGTTGTTCTGGCTCATCGTCGTTGGACCGTTCAAGCATTATACAGAAGGGACTGGCGGCTCGGCGACGTTTTGCGCAGCCCGTAGTTCCGCTTCATACGGTGCGTCAACGCCACTTCGGCGATGGAGGAAGCCGTGCCGAGGCGCTGGACCGCGCCCATTTTGACCTCACGCGTGAACTCGGTCGAGACCATCCCCGGGCTCAATTCCACATTCAATGAAATCCGATCGGAGTCTTATCAGTGTGTCTCGAAGAGTGAGGCGACTCGGCGCTTCACTTTGTCATCGCCCACAAACTGATCCAGGCCGGCCTGCAGTAACGAAGGTCGCGGGCTAGCGAACCGTGAAATAGACTGGAACCGTCTCCTTCAAAATCCGCGCCTCCACGCGCTCGAATACATCCACGTCGAAGGGTCGCCCTAACGTGTTTCCCGCGCGGTCTTCGAGCGTACGCGCCACTTGCACCACGTACTCACCAGGCTTCCAAGGATCAGCGGGCGTAAATTGCCAGCGCATTTCTTCATGATCGACATCCATTGATCCCGCGATACTCCGCCCCGCGGGCGTCGTCACTTCAATCAAACTCCGGAGCAACGCGTGGTCCATCGGTTCGGGGAATTCGAGCGAAACCGGATGGGACTTCCCAGCGGTGGGCGCCGTGATTTTCCAGGTCTTGGGATCGGGCGGCGTGCGGTCCGCCTCGGCGGCGAGAAACTCTTTCCGGAACTCGCTTTTCAACGGTTGCCCGGCCGCGTCCTGCCACCCTGCGTCAATCACCAGCGTGTAACGGCCGCCCGCGGTTACCGGCAAGCCGACTTCCTCGTTAGGCGCCAGTCCGCGCTTGATGCGTCCGGGATCGAACAGCACGGTCAACCTGCGCCCCTCCCGATCCCAAAGTTCCTGGTCGATCTCCAGAAATGGAAGCGCCACAGGCGCTCCCTTCGCGTCCAGAAGCCGAAGATGTTGATACGCCTCGCCCCGGCTCATGGGCGCGGAGAAGTGCAGGTAAAATTTTAGAATGTTCTCTGGAATCACCGCACTGGAGGGGAAAACCTGCACGACCGCGGCTGAAGGTGTAACAACGCGCTTCGGAATTTCGAACATCGAAACAGCGCCGCTGTACACTGCCCTGTAGCGAAGCCCAGGCTGCAACGCATACTTGGGCCGGAACGCCAACCCGTCGGCTTCCACCGTACAGCTTCCGCTAAGCGCCGGAATATCGCCAGGCGCATCCACGGAAATGACAAGCTCTTCACACCGCGCCCCGCCCCCGGAGACGCGAAACACCGTGCCATCCAACCGGACCGGGGGCGCGGCAAGAAGAAGAGGCGCCAGCAGGATCGGCGCCAGGAATCGCATTGGGCTACGGCAGAGCCACGGTCTTGAGATCGAGCGAGCCCCCATCGTTGCGGACCAGCATCATGGCGTTGTCCTTGTCGAATTTGTCGAGTTGCTCCACGCCCTTCCAGCCGGCGAGCGTCTCGTACTGCACCCCTTGACGCTCGACCTGGGACTTAATGGGTTCGAACTTATCGAGGTTTTCCGCCGACATCTTCATCACGCCGCGGCTGCTGTTGTTCATCAGGATCAAGTCGTGTCCACCCTTCTGATAGATGATCATGTCGAGGGGCCGGTTGCGATTGCCGAGTTCGGCGATGGTCGTGCCCATCACCTTCGTGCCGGGCTTGAGCGACGAGACTGGAAACTTCACGAGCGGCGTGCAGGTATAGGCGGCAAGCAGATACGCTTCGGATTTGATCTCGTACGGAACAAACGTGCGTACCGGCGAATTGGTTTCGAACCGGCCGTGCTGACCATGGTAGATCTCGACGCTCGCTCCCTTCTCGACCGCCTTGAACGGGAACGGGATGGACCGCAGGTTCGAGGAAAATTCTTCGTTCGAAAGGCCAGCGACGAAAACCTTTCCGTCCACGAATGCCAGATCGGTGATGGCATCCAGGCGGAGATTATTGCCGCGGGCGTCTTTCTTGGCTTCGACCGGGTTCGGCAGATCGGCACGGGAGTGCTTCACTTTATCGAGCGGAATTTCTTCCAGCTTCCCGGCGCGGCTGACGCGGACGATGACTGGAATCGCATCCGGCCCCTTACCGCGTGAGACGGACAGGTAAGCGTTCTTCGAAAGTGGGTTCACGGCCATGTCGTTGATGAGAATCTGGTCGGGGGCCGTGCCGAGCATGGCCGCGATCTTTTCATTAATACCCGCGATTTCGACCGAGCCTGAACTCGCGGCAGATTTCCGGTCCCGCGTGTCGATCGCAAAGATGGCCGCGCCGATCGAATCGCCGACGAACAGAATGCCGTCCGGCCCGAAAGCGAGCGATCCGGCGGATTTCATGTCGGCCTTTCCGGATGTGAGACTCGAAGAATAATCGACTGCCGCTACGGTGAGCGACGCGAAGAGCGTAAATGTGGTGACAAGACGCATTCGTAATTTCCCTCTCGTGGTACGATCTCACCTCTGGAGCGGCAGGTCAAGGGGGTGACCTATTGGTGGGTGCGCGTCTCAGAAGTGACGATCAACGGGGTTTCTTTTTTTGTCCCACGGGTCCTGGCGTATATAGTACGCTAGGACAGGAGGCCCCTCAGGCCAACAACTACATCCCGCGACTCGCTTCAACAGCGGCGAGGCGACAAGATCAGTTTCACTCTGCTCGCCGCGGCGCCGATGGGCAGCATGTTCGAGATGCGAGACACGGACCGGGTACGCCGTCGAAGGATGTCCGCATCCGAAGCGGTTCAAACGCGCCGGTCGATATCAAACTCGATGACATCACTCTCACCGTCACGCAGGCGCCCGGACCAGCGACGTTCGGAGCATTGTCCGCCGGGCTATGTTTACTTGCCTCGGCCCTGCGTGTCAGGGGCCCTCGACGAAGCGGTTTGTATAGGCGCGAGTGACATCCACTTTGGCGTCCCGCACTTTGGGCAGCGATGCGGAGAGAACTTCTTCCACTGCGATGGGCCCGTCCGGCGCCATGATGCCATCGGGAGAGAACACCGGCATGGAGGCGCGGATCGCTTCAACGTAAACGGCGGCGTCGCCGCCACGATGCGATTCGGGCATGCGGTCCGCGATATCTTGCGGCGAATGTGACTGCATCCAGGCCAGCGTCCGTTTCATCGCCCGCACAAGGCGGGCGGCCGAATCGGGATTGCGTGCGAGCCACTCGGACCTGGTGTAAAACACGGAGGCCGGGTAACTCGAGACTCCGAACACCGCCTTTACTCCCGCCGCGGTGCGCGTGTCGGAGAGGATGGTGAGAGGCCCGGCGCGCTTGGCTAGTTGTGCGATCGCCGGATCCGTCATGACGGCAGCGTCTACTTTCCCGTGTTCCATGGCCGCAAGCGCGGTTGCAGCTCCGCCGATTCCCGTGACGCTGATCGAGTCGGGCGTGAGTCCGTGCCTGATCAGCAGATAATTCATGAAGAAGTGAGTTCCTGAACCGGGGGCAGTCACTCCGACCGTCGCGCCCTTAAGATCTTCGACGCGTGAGATATGGCGGCTGGTCCGTGGGGAGACAACCGCCGCGAGGGCGGGATATCGCAGAATCGTAACAAATGAAATCAAGTCGCGGCCCTCGGCGGCCATCTGGATCACATGATCGAAGAAACCGGAGACGACATCGGCGCTCCCTCCCAGCAAGGCTTGCAGGGACTTCGCTCCGCCCGGGAAATCTTCGATGCTAACTTCGAGCCCCTCGTCCCGGTAGTGGCCCAATTGCTGCGCGAGGGTAGTGGGAAGGTAGACGGCCTGGGCTGCTCCTCCGACCGCAATGCGAATCGAAGCGCGCGTTCGAGTGACGTCCTTACAACTCGACGCAGCGAGAGACCAGAGAACAAGACCGGTCAGGCTCGCCGCGCGAAGGTTCATGAATGAATTCTAGCGCGGTGGCGTGCGGTAAGATTTCAAGGTATGAACGTGCATTCTGGTCCGGCACTGCTCGCATTGCTTCTCTCCTCCCAACTTCCAGGCCAACCCACTCGCGGCCTTGTCGACGCGCACGTTCACCATAACGGTGATTCCGCTTTCCTCGACAAGATGATTGCGCGCCTCGACGCCGTCGATGGCACTGCGTTTCTGCTGACGCTGCCGAAAGACCTGAATCAGGTTCAGATGGCGATCAGGAAGTACCCGAAGCGGCTCATCGGATTCGGGAGCATCAAACTTGACGACCCGGACGCCTTGGCCCAAGTGGAGCGCTTTCACGCCGCGGGCTTCCGCGGCCTCGGCGAACTCTCCGGGCCGCTCAAGAGTTTCGACGATAAAGCGTATGCGCCCATTTTCGCTGCCGCTGAGGGTCACCGCATGATCGTTCTGTTTCACACAGGCATTGTGAACCGTTCTAACCCGGACGTTCCGGCCGACATTAGCGTGGACCGCATGCGGCCGACGACACTCGACAACATCGCGCGCCGTTACCCGAAGCTCACGCTGATCGGCGCCCATCTAGGCAATCCGGACTATGCTTGGGCCGCCGAGGTCGCACGATGGAATCCCAATCTGTATTTCGATGTCTCCGGATCCACGCTGATCAAGAAGCAGGAGGATTACGCGTTTTTCAAATCCGTTTTCTGGTGGTCCGGCATTGCCAGCCCTCACACGCCGAAAGGAGGACCCAGCGCGTTTGAGAAGCTGATCTTCGGCTCGGACGTCTTCGGTGGAGAGATCGAGGAATTCGATCGAGAGATCGAGCGCTATCGCAAGATGCTCGACGTGTGCGGCGTACCGCCTGAAGCACAGGCCAACATCTTCGGTGGCACGCTCCGGAGAATTCTCACCCGCGCGAAGTAGCTCCGTCGCGATTGGGCTGCACCGGACTTAAAACGCCGGATCGCATTGAGATCAAGCCGGCCTTTCGAAGGAGGCCCGTGATTCCCGAGACGCGAAGCACGAGCCGCAACATCCCCGCAATGGTTGCCGGCGGATACTTGGCCGAAGAGAGCATCCCTCAAACTGCGATACGTTACGTTCTAGTACCTAGTTGCATAAGTCAGAGTACTTGGCTT
>SYKU01000106.1 GCA_005808865.1 Acidobacteriota bacterium | reverse complement strand
GTGATGGACGGCCATTTCGTGCCGAATATTTCGATCGGCCCGCCCGTTGTGAAATCGATTCGCAAGGCAACGCGGCTGAGGCTGGACGTGCACCTGATGATCACTGACCCGGACCGCTACATTCCGGCGTTCATCGAATCAGGAGCGGACCAGATTTCGGTACATCAGGAAGCCTGTAATCATCTGGACCGGACGCTGCGCCTCATTCAGACCGAAGGCGCGATTGCGGGCGCGGTCCTAAATCCGGCGACGCCGGTCTCGACGCTCGAAGACGTGCTGGGCGTCGCGGATTTCGTGCTGCTGATGAGCGTGAATCCTGGTTTCGGCGGGCAGGAGTTCTTGCCGCAAACGCTTGAGAAGGTCCGCCGGTTGCGTGCGCTGAGCGCGGACCTGCCGATCGAGATCGACGGCGGCATCACGAATCGGAACGTTGATGCTGCGGCGAGGGCTGGTTGTAACTGGATTGTGGCGGGATCGTCGATTTTTCAGTCGTCCAGCGCCGCAGTTGCCTTCCGTGAGATGCAGCAAATAGCCAGCGAAGCGCTGGCCATTCAGGTATGATTCTTGGAGCATCGGAAAATGAATCTGTCTTCCTCTAGAAAATTGACGACTGGGCCGTGTGGGTTTTCAGCATTGCAGTTTCCGCGTCGCGGCGGGGCGGTCGCTTCCGGCTGCCTGCCGCGCGGAACTGCCTGCCCCACCCGAACCCTGCTCCTCGTCCTGTCCTTGGTGGCCGCGCTCGCACTCACTTCTTCCTGCGCCCGCAGGAAGAAGTATGAGAACCCTATCACCAAAGACACCCTGCAACCGGACAAGGTACTTTTCGACAAAGCTGTCGCCGACATCGAGCGAAGCCGTTTTGAAGTGGCGCGTCTCACGCTGAACACACTGGTCAACACCTACGACACGAGCGAATTCCTTGCCAAGGCAAAACTCGCCATCGCCGACAGTTGGTTTCGTGAAGGAGGTTCCCACGGGCTTGCTCAGGCGGAGGCCGAGTTCAAGGATTTCATTCTGTTCTATCCGACCATGGAGGAAGCGTCTGAGGCGCAGTACAAGATCTGTGGAATCCATTTCAAGCAGATGGAGAAATCGGACCGGGACCCCATTCATGCACTGCGCGCCGAAGACGAATGCCGCCAGGTGCTGACGCAGTTCCCGAATACGAAACACGCGCCGAAAGCGGAACAAATGCTCCGGCAGGTCCAGGAAGTCATTGCCGATCATGAATACGTGGCGGGTGGCTATTACCACCACAAGGGCAGCTATCCGGCGGCCGCGAACCGGCTTCAAACTCTGACCGACCAGTATCCCCTCTATAGTGGCGCGGACGAGGCGCTCTGGAAGCTTGGCGATTCGTACGGAAAGATGGGCGATCGCTTCGAGAACCAATCGGCTGCGGCCTACACGAAGATCGTGAAGGATTATCCGCTAAGTTCGAGAGTGGAAGACGCTAAGAAGAAGCTCGAGGGTTTGGGCCGTTCCATTCCTGAAGCTGATCCGGTTGCGGTAGCGCGCATGCAGTACGAGTTGGACAACCGCACGAAGGCGGGCAGGTTGAATGCCGTGACCAGCATCTTCCGCAAGAGTCCGGATACGCGTCTTGCCGCGAAGGCGGGTACTCCGCCAACCACGAGCCTCCGGCCCGGGATCCCCGCGAGCGTTCCCCCGGTTGCCGCCGGCACTGCCGGCACGAGCGCGGGGGCGACCGCGAATGATGTGACGGTTTCCACGGTTACCGATTCCACACAGCTTGATAATTCACCCGATGCTCGCAGGACTCAGCCGGCTGCGGGAACCGATCCGGCGGCAGCCCCTCCAGCGGCCCCTCCCGCGGGCGCCCCGGCCGCGGTGAAGCCCACCGAGCCCGCGGCAGATCAGGCGCCACTGCCCACCAATCGCCAGCCTGTGAAACAGAAAAAGCAGAAGGAAAAGAAAAAGAAGAAATGAGCCGTATCCTTCTCGCGGACGACAGTCCTCATGCACAGCGCATGGGTGAGCGGATACTTCGCGAAGAAGGTTACGAGGTGGTGACGGTAACAGACGGCGAGACGGCGCTGTTGCGTCTCGACGATGTCGATCCGGACCTGATTCTCGTGGATGTCGCCGTTCCGAGCCGCTCCGGTTATCAGATCTGCGAACACGTAAAGCGCACGGCCGTCTACGCACACATCCGTGTGGTGCTGACCTTTGGCGCGGTAACCGCAATCGACAGTGAGGAGGCCCTGCGAGTGAATGCTGATGGCTCCCTCCAGAAACCGTTCGAGGCGTCAGTGCTGCTCGGCATTATTGGACCCCTGCTTGGAAAGGCGCCGCCGCGGGCGAAGCCTTCCGGCAGAGCCAACGGATCGGACGCGAGTTTCCCGAAGATCGCGCTGATCGATCCCGAGCGCGTACGCGCCGCGGTTACGATGGCTCTCGATTCTTCCATGCCTGCGATGATCGACGCTATTACCGAGAAGGTTTTGGTCGCGCTCGACCAGCAGCGGGGCCCGAAGAAACGCTTCTAAGACGGATTACGAACATGCCTGACAACACTTTTGACGTCGTTTCAAAAATCGACCTCCCCGAAGTCTCGAATGCCATACAGCAGGCACTGAAGGAGATCACCACCCGCTTTGATTTGAAGGATTCGAAGTCGGACATCGTTCTCAACGAGAAAGACAGCAAGATCCAGCTCTCGAGCAAGGACGAGTACAAGCTTAAGGCGGTGATCGAGATTCTGGGGCAGAAACTCGTAAAACGCAAAGTGCCGCTCAAGGGATTGGAATACGGCACAATCGTTCAATCGGCCGGCTCCACCGTTAAGCAGGAAATCACGCTCCAGCAAGGCATCCCAATCGAGAAGGCCAAAGAGATCGTGAAAAAACTCAAGGACAGCAAGCTAAAGGTACAGGCTTCGATCCAGGGCGATCTGGTGCGGGTAAGCGGGAAGGACCGGGACGCGCTGCAAGCCGCGATTCAACTGCTCCGCGCAGCCGATTTCGGCATCGACATGCAGTTCACCAACTACCGGACGAACTGATTGCCGCGTCGAATCGAGTCGTGCGTGGTGCCTGGCCCCGCCGGCGATCTCGAGGCGCTGCTCGAAGAGCCGGAAGAGGGGCATCCGCGGGAGGCGTGCCTTGTGTGCCACCCCCATCCACCTCATGGCGGCACGATGCTCAACAAAGTGGTCTATAGGACCGCCCGCGCGCTGCGGCGTTCGGGCGCGGTGGTTTTGCGGTTCAATTTTCGCGGAGTGGGCAAGAGCGAAGGCGTCCACGATAACGGCATGGGAGAAGTCGAAGATGCCCGCGCCGCGCTTGAATGGTTTCGGAAACGTTATCCAGATGTTCCGTTTTCGCTTGCCGGGTTTTCGTTCGGTTCGCGCGTCATCCTGAAACTCGGCTGCGCCACTGCCGGGGCGCACAGGCTCATCGCCGTGGGCTATCCCACGCGTCGAAGTGAACACTCCATTCTCGAAACCTGCACCGTTCCCAAGTACTTCGTGCACAGCACCACCGACGAGCATGGCCCCCGGAACGAGCTTGAGTCCGTCTTCGCGAGGGTGGCCGATCCGAAGCGGCTGGTGTGGGTTCCGGCTGAGGATCATTTTTTTAGCGGTGCGCTTGATCAGTTCGAGCAGGCGGTTTTCGAACTGCCCTGGTGAGGTCATGTTCTTTGCGTTCGCGCGCATACTGTTGCGCTTTTTGTTCCGCGTCGAAGTCCGCGGAAGCATGACCCCGCATGATCGCCTGCTGGTTATCGCGAATCACCAGTCTTTTCTCGATGTCGTCCTCATGGCCGCCTACCTGCCGGTAAAGCCGGTGTGGATGGTCCACACATCGATCGCGGCCAGGTGGTATTTCAAACCCGTGCTTGCGCTCATGCCGCACGTCGTCGCCGACACCACAAAGCCCATGGCGATGAAGGTGCTGGTGCATATGGTTGAGTCCGGAACGCCGGTACTCATCTTTCCGGAGGGGCGGATCACGACGACGGGGTCGATGATGAAGATATACGACGGCCCGGCGTTTCTTGCGGCGCGCACGGGCGCGCAAGTAGTGGTCGTGCATATCGAAGGAGCCGTCCATTCGAAGTTCAGCAGGGTGCGGGGCGGTTTCTCGCGCCGGTGGTTCCCGCGAATCAGAGTCACGATCCACGAACCCCGCGTCATCGCCATGCCTGCGGGGCGGTCACCGCGGATCCGCCGGCGCCTCGCCGCGGAACAAATGCGGCGCATGCTTCAGGAAGCGGCTGCTGTTTCGCAACCCTCGCGGAGCATTTTCGAGGCGTTCCTCGATGCAATGGAGATTCACGGTCGCGGACGCGGCCTTGTCGAAGGTCTCGACTACAAAGAGCAGACCTATGGCGAACTCTTGAAGACCAGCCTGGCGATTGGACGCATGGTTTCGAAGTTGAGCGCCGAGGGAGAGACCGTCGGTGTTCTGATGCCAACCGTGGGCACGACGCTCGCGTTGATGTTAGGCATGTTCGCTTTCCGTCGAGTGCCCGCGATGTTGAACTACACTGCCGGCAGCGATGCCATGAACAGCGCGTGCCGGGCGGCCAAAGTTCGGACCCTGCTGACATCGCGGGCGTTCCTCGACCGGGGGCGGCTCACGACGGCGGCGGAAAAGCTGACGGATGTTCGCGTGGTTTGTCTTGAGGATTTGAAGCCGCAATTCGGCATGGGGGACAAGCTCTGGGTTGCGTGGGCCATGATGTTTCCGAGGCGGGCCCGGCGTCGAGTGAAGCCCGAGGACCCGGCGGCGATCCTGTTCACCTCGGGTTCGGAGCGCAAGCCGAAGGGTGTGGTGCTCAGCCATGCTTCCATCCTCTCGAACGTTGCCCAGTTGCTTGCGGTGATCGATTGCACCTGCACCGACAAGATCCTTAACGCGCTCCCGTTGTTCCACTCATTCGGCTTCACGATCGGCGCGGTGCTCCCGGCGGTCTCGGGCTGCCGGGTGGTTTTCTACCCGACGCCGTTGCATTACCGGGTGATCCCGGAAATGATCTACGACCGCGATTGCACCATCATGTTCGCAACGAACACCTTCCTTGGGAACTATGCGCGCTTTGGCCATCCCTCCGACTTTCGGCGTGTGCGCCTGGTGGGATCGGGCGCGGAGAAACTGACGGACGACGTAAGGACTGCGTTTTTCGACAAGTTCGGCATCCGCGTGATTGAAGGATATGGAGCAACAGAATGCTCGCCGGTCATTGCCGTGAACACGCCGATGACGTGGCGCGCGGGATCGGTAGGGGAGGCGTTGCCCCATCTCGAATGCCGTATCGAACCCGTGCCGGGCGTGAGTGAAGGCGGCATCCTGCATGTGCGGGGTCCGAACGTCATGCTCGGCTACATGCGCGAGGAGAAGCCGGGCGTAATCGACCCGCCATCCTCTGTGTTCGGGCCCGGATGGTACGACACGGGCGACGTGGTCAATATCGACGCGGACGGGTTCCTTCATATTCTGGGCCGCATGCGCCGATTCGCCAAAGTGTCGGGCGAAATGGTGTCGCTCGAGGTGAGCGAGGGAATCGCGGCCGCGGCATCCGCCGGTATCCTTCACGCGGCCTCCTCGCGGACGGAACCAGGCCGAGGTGAAAGCATCGTACTCTTCACCGAAGACAAGACGCTGACGCGAGAACGCCTGCTTCAAGCGGGCCGTGACCTCGGTGCGCCGGAAGTGGCGATTCCGCGGAAGATCGTTGTGCTTGAAAAGATCCCGCTGCTCGGAAATGGCAAGAAAGACTACGTCGCACTCGACGCGATGGCGAATGCCGCGGCCGGCTTAGTTTAGTTAACTCCGCAGTTTCCTGAACGACGCCAGGCACTTCTCGGCCGTCTCGAACGGCGTGAATCGGCTGCCCTCCTGCTCCACTAGATAGAACTCGACGCCGCCAACCTTCTCCGCGGCCGCGAAAATCTTCTTCCAAGGTGAGGCGCCCTCGCCGAGCAGCACCTGGAACCCACCTGCCTCGGACCAGTCCTTGAGATGCAGCGACCGAATGCGCCCGGGATTCGATTTGATCCACGCTACGGGATCGACTTTCATTTCGACGCAGGTGCCGACGTCCAATTGCAGCATCACGTCCGCGGGGGTGCTCGCCGCTATCACTTCCATCGGAAGCTTTCCTTCGAGTGGCTTGAACTCCGTCGCGTGATTATGATAACCGGCGCGCAATCCCAGTGGCTTCAGCGTCTCGGCCGCCTTCGCCAGATTCTCCCCGACGCCCTTCCAGCCATCGAGGCTCGTGACGCGTCCGGCGCTCGCCTGCACGACGTATTTGCTGCCCAGAATCTGATTCAACTCGATCGCCTTTGGCAGTTTCTCGGGCGTGAAGGTCTGCCCGCTATTGTGAGTCGACAGGCATTTGACGCCAAGATCGTCGAGCAACTTCCGGACCTCCTTTGCATAGGCAGGCGTCCAGTCGTAGTAGGGCGAGTAAAACTCGACGTCTTCGTAGCCCATCTTCGCGACCGCGCGGACCGTGCCCATCAAGTCCGTCTTCAGTTCGTCACGCACCGAATACAGTTCGAGACCGACCGGAATCTTCTTCTTCGCCCCCGATAGGAGAGGAGCCGCGAGTGGCGCGGCCGCCATAGCCAGCAAAGAACGGCGAGGGAAGGTGGTGTTGATGGATTCCATGGTGCTATCGTATCCTGGCGGTTGAAAATCCGCTACCGGCCAGAGCTGCCGGACACCGATTACCCTAGATTTGCAGGGCTCCGGAAAACATGCCGTGGACGGTCTTGACAGACCATGCCAGCAAGATTACGCGATGCCTGTGCGTAAAGGAAGCGCCGTCCTTCGGCGATCGATTAGGGAAGACTTGACCATTCTCCTGGAGTGGCTGGCATTTCAATTCAATTAGCCGTTTTCGACGGGATGGTTTCCCGCCGAGCACGCGCCAGAACTGGCCGCGCCGTGCTGACGAGGGCAAGTGGATGTGGAGAAATGTATCCTCACCCTTGGAGGATTTTCGGTTTTTCGCGGATCATACGTTACTTTGATTTGACGCGGCACCGATACGATAAGCCCAGGATTTCTGAACAGCCCACGGGGGCCGCAGGCAAGTTTCAGTCAACGAGGGATCAATCCATTGCCGGCAGTTCTGCGTAGATTACCTGGGGCCGAAGTTCCTATACGCCTCATCGAGCATTTCCACCACGTGCGCGACCCGCTGACCGGAGCCATGCTGTCGCGCGCCGGCTTCGAGTTGCAGCATGCAGCCTGGATTCGCCGTCACGATCACGCCGGCCTTCGTCGCGTTGACGCTCTCCATTTTCCGCGTGAGAACATCCATCGACATCTCGTTCTGCAATACGTTGTAGATGCCCGCGCTGCCGCAACAAATGTCCGCAAGTGGCATCTCCTTGAACTGAAGCCCCGGTATCGCGGCGAGCAACTTGCGAGGCTGCGCCTTGATCTTCTGGCCGTGCGCCAGGTGGCAGGAGTCCTGATACGTCGCCGTAACCGGCACCTGACCCATGGCCGGATTGAGTTCGATCGACGACAGAAACTCGGTCACGTCCTTCATCAGATGGACAAACTGCTTCGCGCGCGGATGATACTCCGCGTCGTGCTCAAGCAGTTCATCGTATTCCTTGAGCGTGGATCCGCAGCCCGCGGCGTTCGTGATGATGGCGTCGAACCCGCCGTCGAGCACCGCGTCGATATTGCGGCGCGCCAGCTTGCGGGCTTCTTCACGAATTCCGGCGTGGACGTGCAACGCGCCGCAACAGGTCTGGTCTCGAGGCACAACCACTTCGCATCCGTTCTTCTGCAACACGCGAACCGTGGCTTCGTTGAGGCGTGCGAAGGAAACGTTCGCGATGCAGCCCGCCATCATCGCGACCCGGTAGCGCCGTTTGCCCTCAGCCGGAAAAGTGTTCCCGATCTTGCTGAAGAAAAACGGGGGCTCAGCGCCAGGCGCAAGGGCTTCGAGCGAGCCGATCGGGCCAACGAATTCAGCACCCCCGAAGCCCGAACCAGACGCTGCAGGCCGCTGGCTTCGTAGAGATAAAGCGCGGCGCCCATCGCGCTCAAGGTCCGGGGCGACTGGAGAAGGTGACCGAAGACGAAGCGCCGGACGGTTCGCTTGAGCCATGGCTGCGGTTCGCGAGCCTCGATATCGGCGCGCGCGGCTTCCACAATGCGGCCATAGGGAACGCCCGATGGGCACGCGGTTTCGCAAGCGCGGCAAGCTAAGCAAAGCTCGATGTGCTCTATATAGGAAGGCGTGATCGGTGCGCCTTCCTTCACCTGAACCATCTGGTAGATGCGTCCGCGCGGCGAATCCATCTCCAGTCCGAGTTCCCTGTACGTGGGGCAGGCGTTCAGACAGAGTCCGCAGTGGACGCAACGGTCGAGATCGGCCTGCTTGGGGCCTTCAGATACGGTGGTAGAGTCGGTCACGGTTTAGAAGCCGGTTGGGGTCGAACATCTGTTTCACCCGAGTCATCGTTTCGAAGCCAGGCCCAGGAGAAGGCCACAGATTGGTTGAATCCTTGTCGCTTTCAGGCGCGGATTCCATTATAGCTTTGTATCCCTTGCGGTCCGCGTCCTCCATCCATGCGAAGGCGGCCGCGGGTTCATCGAACGCGGCGTAACAAACGCCGGATCCCGCGCGGGCAAGAAGGGGCACGGATGTGGATTCGAGAACGTCGCGGACTTGCGCGAGCCGGCACGAGACCCGGACGATGCAGCCATTCTTACGCGCGGCGAACTCCCCAACGGAACGCCAGAAGCCAGCCTGCGCCTCGCCTTCGAGAACTGTGCAGTCTGCCCCAAGTTCCCGCATCTCCGATTCGTAGCGCGCGACGACGGCGGCGTTACCGCCAGCCTGGACGGCGAGTAGATGATTCCAGGTGAAACCGGCCGTCTCTAACGAGGCGGTTGCCCGGCCAAGGGGACTGTCCCACTTGGACAGGATATCGATCGCGGACGGCTGAAGCACACTGCTGAGAATTCGGTCTCGCGCGGCAACGGCCTCGGCGGCGGTCCCGAAGGGGAGCAGGAAGGAGCGCTCGAGCGCCGGCATCGGCGTCAGCTTGAAATTTACAGTGGCGATGGCCGCGAGGGTACCGAACGAGCCGATCATCAGCTTCGCCATGTCCAGGCCGGCGACGTTCTTGACGACCATGCCGCCGGATTGGACGATCTTGCCTTCGAGCGTCGCAAACTTCATGCCGATGACAAGGTCACGGGCCGATCCGTAGAGTCTGCGGCGCGGACCGCTACCGTTCGTGGCGAGAATGCCGCCTATCGTGGCGGTTTCGGCAAAGGGCGGGTCGAGCGGAACCATTTGACGGTTTTCGGCGAGGATGCGCTTCAGGTCCGCGTAGCGCATACCGGCTTCGACGCTGATCGTCAGGTCCTCGGGCTCATAGAGCAGCAGGCGGTTGAGGGCCGTCGTGCCGATGACGACATTGGCCGCGCGTCGCGGCCCGCCCATCCGTATCTTCGAAGACGCTCCCTCGATTGCGATGTGACGGTCGCGCGTTGCGGCTTCGCGCAGCGCAGCGGCGAGTTCGTCGGGCGTACCGGGGCGTAATTCCTTCAGAGGCAACTCTCTACTGTACTTGGTTGGGATGGGTGATTCAATAAGCGAGCCACTCTAATCAAGCGTGATGACCTTCCCGGCGCCAGCCGTATCATAGTCCTTGCCAAAGGCCTTCTGAAACATTTGTTTCGCAAGGTCGCCTGAACAATGCGCTGGGATGACGGAGCCGACACGCAACAGTTGGAGTCTGGAAATGATGGGAGCGACCTGATCCGCATCCATCTGGAAGAGATGAAAACCGCCGAGGAGAAGCCGAATCCTGTCCTTGCCGCGTTGCCTTTCAACCGCCTCCACCATTCTAATGACGCCCGGGTGACTGCAGCCGGTGAGCATTACGATTCCCTTCGACGTCTCAATGGCGAGCGACTGCTCCGGCGGTTGGCCCTCGACGATGCCCGTCGTGAAAACGCCAGGTACAATTTCCCGAGGACCAGTCACCCGCAGCGGCTTCATGTGGACCGCTTCCGCGTCCGCGAAAGCCTGCGGGACGAACTTGTCGAGATAGTACACCGTCATCGAGCGATTTTGCGGATACAAGAGGTGGATACCGCTCCGGTGGTCGGCGTGATCGTGCGAGATCACCGCGGACTCAATTGTGGCCGGGTCCACGCCCGCTTTCTTCAGATTTTCCATGAAGAGCGGCGGCCTGGTGCCGGAGTCGAACAGGACGCGGCGCCCCCTGAAGGTGACAACGGCGGCGTAACCCCAGTGCTCCGTCATATCGGCGCGCGCAGACGTATTGTCATAGATCACGCGGATCTCTAGTTCCGTTGCCGGCGCCGCAAAGGAGACGAACGCAAGAACGAGCACCATGAGTCTCATCAGAAAAGGATAGCAGTCGCGTGGGGCTCAAATGCTCCGCCCGCCAACCTGGACTAGCGAGTGCTTGAACGTTACTGCCGGGCGGCCATGCCGTGACAAACGCTCGGTTCTCGACGCGGAATCCCTTCGCGGCGGTTTTGTTCTCGACCAGGATCAGGCTGAACTTCTGCGGAAGCGGGCAAGGTCGAGGCGTCGTCGCCACTCACGCCCTCGGGCCCATTTTGAGTGATCGTGAGAGTTCCGGTCCCATCGGGCTGAAATGACCCAAGTTGGTGACGCTACGGGTCACCAAACCCTTCAGGTACATCTATAGGGATTCCGAACCTGTTACGACGCCGGTGCCGTCGGCGGTCCGAATTCCCAAGCCGGCAAGCGGGCGGCGCGTCTTGCACGCCACCCCTGCAATCCTTACACTGAGATCTTCATGCCCTCGGCCGTCTCCCTTTCCGCTTACGCGCTGATCTTGCGAACCAACCCTAATTTCCGCCGGTTGTGGTACGCGCAGATGATCAGCGAAATCGGGGACTGGTTCTACACGGTGGCCGTCTACGGCCTGCTCCTGGAAATGACCGGCAAGGCGCAGTCAATCGCGGCCGCGATCATTTTGCAGGTTCTCCCGCAGGCGATTTTCGGTCCCATAGCTGGAGTCGTAAACGACCGTATCAGCCGGAGGAGCGTGATGATCGGGGCCGACCTGGCGCGCGCCGTGATCGTTCTCGGGATGCTGGCTGCGCGTACGCCTGGAACAGTATGGCTCATCTATCCACTTCTGTTTCTCGAAACGGTGATGTGGGGATTTTTTGAACCTGCGCGAAGCGCCGTGATTCCCAATATCGTTCCCGAACAAGATATCCTCGTCGCAAACACGCTTGGTTCAACGACATGGTCTTTCAACTTCGCTGTCGGTTTCGCTCTGGGCGGAGTGGCAGCATATTTTCTAGGACGCGACGCCGTGTTCGTGCTGAACGCGGTGTCATTTCTGGCCTCGGCGAATTTAATCCGGAGAATGAGGTTTGAGGAACCGCATGCGGACACCTCCGCGGCCCTGCGTGCGACTGAACTGTTGAACTTCACGCCAATGCGCGAGGGGTTAGACT
>SYKU01000105.1 GCA_005808865.1 Acidobacteriota bacterium | reverse complement strand
CGCCGTTTGAATGGAAGAAGGCAGTCGTGTTCCCTTCCGGCCCCAAAGCCAAGTACTTTGACTTACGCAACTAGGTACTAGTGGCGTGGCTGAACCGGAGCATGACGCGCACCGCGTCCATCTTGTGGCTGGAGTCGCGCAGTTTCAGCTCGCGCTCCATCCATTCCTGGACGGCAAAAGGGAGAACGGCGTGCCTGCAAGCGATGTCCTGGCTGTACCGCACGGGCCATGGTTTCAAGCGGATGTTCAAGCACGGCGAATATTATTACCGGGACCGGCCCAGGGCCGGCGAAACAGCGCATGCTGTCCGCCCGCCAGCGAATCGCGCTCGAACTGGCGCCAGTCCAGGCCACCGCGCGATTCGCGCGGCCTGAAAAAGAAATCCTCGATGCGGGGCGTGCGACGAACCGCCTATTGTGCCGGGCACCCGGCAGGCTCTGAAATCGCGACAGAGCCTGCGCCGGATCTCGCGACGATCTGAGCGTACCACTCGATTTGTTAACGTAGAGAACATGCTCGAATGCCAGCAGGGCGGATACAGGTTCCTGAAGGGCGGGCGGCCGTACTCCGCGGGTGTGGTTGCCGCTCCCGGATTCGAAATCGTTCACGCGCGATTCGCCGTGCCGCCGGCTCTGGCGGACGGATTCGAAGCCGTGGCGGCGCATGTCGAATCGCTCGGCCGGCCGAAGCAGGCGCTTTGCGCGATGGAGTTGCGCTGCCGCCGTCCGATGACGATAGCCGAGTTCAAGGAGTTCAACGACGGGTACCGCAATGTGCTTCGGGAGTGGGGCGTCCTGGTGGACGATGTGAATCCAGTGGTGCGCACGAATGTTTCTCCGGTGATCGAGCCACCCCCGGAGACGGTGTTGTACGGGTTCTCCTACGCGGTAGTTTCGAACGGCGCGGGTGGGGAGACGTTCGTGATTTCGGGCGCGGGCGAGCGTGGCGAGGGGACGGGCAAGGCGCTGGACATTGTGCGGTACGGCGAAACATCCGCGGACGCGATGGCGGAAAAGGCGCTCTCCGTGCGCAATCGCGTGTCGGAGCGGCTGGAAGGCCTCGGCGCCGCATGGAATGCATCGACGGCGGTGAACGTTTACACGGCGCACGCGTGCGCGGCGCCGGAGGTTCTTGGAGAACGCCCGGTGACCTGGCATTATGCGCGTCCGCCGATTGTGCATATTGAGTTCGAAATGGACGCGAGACGGTATCGCCGCGAGGTGGTGCTGTGATTGCCGATGGGCGGGGATGGTCCGTCTCCCGGTCTGAGGGCGGGAAAGTCCGGCCTTCGCTTTGGAGATGTCCTGGGCAGGGACCTGCAACTGCGCAGGGCACGTTAATTTACGGGCCAGTGAGGAAATGACTGTCCCAAGTCCGTACACAGAACCGTGGTGGCGGTGAGGCAGGCGATCGTTGTTTGTGGCCTGTCATTTCCACGGAAGACGACAGGCGAAAAGAAACGATCGCCTGCCCCATCGGCTGCCAATTGCAACAGTTGCTTCATGACGGGCCCTGACGCGATTCTGTTTTCCAGCGCTGCGACGGACGGAAGTAAGAGTATTTGACCCCAGGATGTAGGTGTTCTCACGCAGGGCATCCGCCGCGGACCGTTCCAGCCGGTGTGAAACCTTTTGGAATGAATTCCTTGGCGAACGGCATGTGACGTGCTTGCAAGGCACTGGGACGTATACATGAGAGGCAGATCCAATACCGGCTTCGTGATCGTGTTGGCTGGGGTCCTGCTTCTCAATGTTACCGGCGTTTGTTCGGCGCTGCTGCCACACGGATCGCGGACGGGTCACGTTTGTTGTCCAACGCACGAACCGCCGGTCGGCGACGCATTAACTCCGAGGTGTTGCATTGCGCCGGCCGCTCCGGTAATTCCCGCGGCGGCCAGCATTGTTCCGCCGGTCTGGGTGGCGCCCGGGATGACCGTCCCGCCGACAAGCGGACTTTCACGCTCGCAAGCGCCGTTAGCCCCGCACCCATACGTTGCATCGCCGCGCCTATTCCTGAAGTTCAATCAGTTCCTGATCTAGCTTCCCGTTCCCTGCCGCCGCAGTTTGTCCGTGCGTCGCAAGACGTGTCCGAACGCGCCCGGAAGATAAGGAGCAGGTTTGGTGAGACGCGTCACCACGCCTCAGGTTGATGGATCAGGAGATTCAAATGAAGACCTCGATGACAGTTCTCATGGCGGGAGCAATAATGGCTTCCGCGAGTTTCGCCTCGGCAAACGATGGACTTGCAGAGGAGCGCTACAAAATGAAGTCAGGCCGCTACACTCCAAGTGAGGAGTCGCGTCGAATGGCTCTCAAGCAGAAGGCTGAATCCGGCGCGATGGAGTGCGTTGGATGCTGCCGGCACGGGGCGGCGGCGTCCAGCCAGCGCCACGAATCGCTCTCGCCAGCGCGAGCCGAGCAGGTGTTCAGGGCGAAATGGGGACGATACACACGGCAGGAAGAGGCCAGGCAGTCGGCTGTTCAAGGCCACGCGGCACACGGTGAGATTTCGAAGGATGGTGAACTGGCGTCTGTTGTGAAGCCCTCCTTTTCAGATGCCTGGTCGCGTGCGAAGTGGGGACGCGTCATCACCGCCGGCGATGACGGGGTCGAGCGCCTGGCTGCGAAACGGCGTGAGCCCGTGGTATTGAGCGGGAACATGTGCGACCGCCCTGCCTGCTGTGACTAGCGGAGAGCAAAGCCTCCGCGTTACCAGTGAGCCTGAACAGTGGACCCTATGCGCGTCCTGACCCGTTCTTCGAATTGCGGCCGTGCAAGGCTCCACGGCGACGGCGCATACCAAGAGAATAAAGGAAAACAAGGAGAAGGCAATGAAAATGGCAAGATCTACAATGAAGGCGCTTGTTGGACTGGTCCTGAGCTTCGCGTTAACGTCAGGCAATGGGTTCGCAGCCGACAAGCCTTCACCCTCCGCGGCCCGCAAACTCGCCGCGACGGCAAAGACGCCCGCGGACTACACCAAGTTGGCCAAGCACTACGAAGCGGTAGCGGCCAGTCACGACGCCGAAGCCAAGGAGCACGATGCGTTGGCGGAGAAGTACACAAGGAATCCAACAGGCCGCGAGCAAAAGCATCCAATGTCGGCTCAGACAGCCGGTCACTGTAAGACATATGCAGAGCATTGCCGTAAGCTGGCGGCTGCGGCCCGCGAAATGGCGACCGCCTATGCCGGCATGGCAAAGCAAGGAGGTCACTAACCACCTTCACCAGAACCAGGGGCGCTGACAACGCCAGCGCCCTTGCGGTCCTGTGGCCGGAGACTCCGAAGCGTTGCGAAACGAAAGTTTGCGTTGCGCGGCAGTTCGAAGGAATGGCCACCAGGCTGCGGGGAAATTTCCTGGAGGCAATTCATGCAAAGACGACATTTTCTTAGGTCGAGTGCTGCCGCAACCGCCTCAAGGCTCCTGCGGGCCACGGAACCAGCGCCGGCGGTGGTCGACCTAACGGCTGCCAGGAATTGGGTCAATCTTGGCGGAAGACTGGTCGAGTTGCTGACATACAACGGCCGCGTACCCGGTCCGCGGATCGATCTCAGGCCCGGTCAGGATGTCAAGATCCGTTTACGAAACGGCCTTACCGAACCCACGAATCTTCATTTTCACGGTCTTCACCTGGCGCCCAGCCCCGGCCCCGACGACGCGTTCCTCCGGATTCCGCCCGGTGACGAACATGAGTATCGATTTACCCTGCCCTTGAACCACCCCGGCGGTACGTTCTGGTATCACCCTCATGTGCATGGTTACTCGGCCGGTCAGGTGGCAGGTGGTCTCGCCGGAGCCATCGTTGTCCGATCGGATCTGGAAACCGAACTCGGCGTGGCTGACATCCCGGAGCGGGTCGTTTTCCTACAGGACTTCGACCTCTTGCCAAATGGCACGCTTGCCGCGCCAAGCGTCAGCGATGTCATCCAGGGGCGAGAAGGGCCGCTCGTGGCAGCTTCGGGAGAGACGATGCCAGAACTGGCGATCCGCCAGGACGGTTTGCTCCGCCTTCGCGTGATCAATGGTTCCAGCTCCCGCTTCTACAACCTTTCGCTTGAGGAGCACTCCTTCGTTGTGATCGGTGTCGACGGAGGGCTCGTAAGATCGCCATTTGAAGCGGAGACGATTGCTCTGACGCCGGGAGAGCGGATTGAACTGCTCGTTCGCGGGAATCGTAACCCCGGGTCCTACCGCTTTCGGAGCCTTCCTTACGCGCGAACACGTTCGGGAATGGGAAGCCTCCGGCTGCCGGCCAGTACCTCCATTGAACTTGGTCGAATCGTGTATACCGGCGGAGAAGGAAGATCGTCTCCGATACCCGCGCAACTGGGCTCGGTCTCTCCGCTGACAAATCCCCGATTGTTGCGCCGCTTTGTGCTTGGACAATCGATGGGCGGCTTGGGCTTGGGGATGGTCGGGACGCGGCCCGGCATGATGGCGTTCACCATTAACGGACTAGGCTTCGACATGGATCGAATCGATACCCAGGTTCAGCTTGGGGAAACGGAAGATTGGGAGTTTCTGAACAGTACGGCCATGGATCATCCGATGCATGTGCATACCAATGCCTTCCAGATCGTCGGGCCCGGCGGAACCGCGGCTCCGGCATGGAAAGACACGGTTCTTGTGAAGGCCGGCGAGCGGACGCGCGTGCGAACCCGGTTCGAAGACTTCACAGGGCTATCTGTATATCACTGCCATATCCTCGACCACGAAGATCAGGGAATGATGGGAACGCTGCGAATTGAAACGTGAGCCCTCGAGGAAGTCAGTGCTTGTGCTCCGCATTCTTTTTGGTAGCCTGGTCCGGCTTGGGCACCGCGCCTTCCTTCGATGCCGGAAGTCCCAGGAGGACTTCCCTGGCTACAATTTCGCCTGTGGGCAGCTTCGTTCCAATCACTCCCGCGCGGTCTCCTTTCGCGAGATGGCTTTTGTCAACCGTATCCTTTCCATGCTCAAACTTCGTCTTGCTTGAGAAAGCAACTTTGATAGTTCCGGTGCGGGTCTTCAGTTCGAAGCCGCCGGCGCCGACGGAAGTAATTTCTCCCTCGATCACCTTGCCTTTGTGCAGTTTCGCGTCGTGCGCCCAAACGCCGGCCGTCGCTAACAGCGCGAGGGTCACGAGGGCCGTTATGGTCAGTCGATTCATGGTGTCTCCCAGTAACTTGAATTCTCGCACTACTCAGTCGTTACCATTTTCTCCAGCCTGGCCCCGCGCCGCCGGTGCGCGGCCGGAAGGCGACCCCATGAGTTGCACGCTGTCTCCGAGCAGCAATCCCTGGATTTCTATCGAACGCTGCCAGCCGTTGACCAGCGCCGTGACATAGCCATCCTGGAGTTGAAACAGGTTTCGCTGCGCTACAAGCGCCTGTGGATACGCGGCCGCCATTTGGCGGAAGCTGTTCAAATACAACTCGTAGGCCTGCTGGGCCTTCGGTATCATCTTCGTACGGTATCTCTCGGCGGCCGCCACCGCATCCTGATACTCCTTGTAGGCCACTGCGAGACGAGCGCGAAGGGCCAGTTTGGTGCGGTCGACATCGAGACGGGATCGCTCCACTTCCGCACGGGCCGCCGCCACGTTACCTTGATTGCGATTGAAGAGCGGAATCTGGATGCCGATATCGAAGAATCCCTCCCTGCCGACCGGCCTGGGACTCCCGCCTGTTGTCTGCTCCAACAATTCGCGGTTGTAGCGAACGCCACCGGAGACCATCAGATCGGGGAATTTCTCAACCTCGGCGCGCCGCAAGGCCAACTCCGCGCGCGTGATCCCTACGTGTGCGGCACGCAGTTCAGGGCTCTCACCGTATATTTTTTCGAGGGCCTGGTCGAGTTCGAGCTTCGGCAGACTATCCAGGTCCCCTGCGAGAGGCACCGGCGTCAGGGATGGGGCGTTTACCACAGACGCAAGTTGGCGCCAGGTCCGCTGCCTGGCGTTCGCGGCGCTGATCAATTCGAGCTCAATGCGGTCCGCTTCGATCTCCGCAGCAAGCAGATCGGGGCGGTCCGCCTGTCCGATGTTCGCTAGCTCGCGCGAGATGTCCACCGCGCGCCGGGCAAGCTTTGACAACTCCGTGCGTACCTCGATGAGCCGCTGGTCGCCGAGAGCCTGATAGAAGAGCGACCGCACCGCGCTCAACACTCTGTACCTTTGGGCGTCCGCTTCCGCCTTGACTTCGTTCAGATCCTGCTGGGCTACGCGGCGGCTCAGACTAAGTTTTCCCGCCGTGACGATGCGTTGAGAAAAACCGCCGCCGAACTCGCCGCCGCGTATTATGGGGCCAGCGGAAATTTCCTCGCCAACGGCGGCGAGAGTAGGATTGGGATAAAGACCGGCCTGGCGCGCTCTCCCGGCAGCGGCGCGATTGTTGGCCTCGGCCTGGCGCAGCACCGGGTTTCTCTCCACCGCCATTCGCTCGAGATCTTCCAAGCGGAGCCCCGGAGCGGCGGGCACCTGCGCCGCCGCTGAAGTTGGCGGCGCCTGGGCGTAGGAGGCTGCCGCCATAGTCATGACGATCAAGGTGGAGAGGAATCGGGGATGCCCCGGCCCGCGCTTTGCGCCCGTACACGGCAGGCCACAAACGACGATGGCCTGCCCCACCACTGCCACCCGTCTGGGACTAATGCTTGTGTTCATCCCGCTTCCTCTCCTTGGGCTGCTTCGACTGCTCCGCTTTCAAGTCCATGATCTTGTCGTAAACCTCTTCGGGCAGGACGCGGACCAGCGTCATCATGCCCATCATGGCCCCGCTCCATCCCGGCCGAAGGCCGTAGTTTTCGGGCTTGTCTCCACCCATTTCGTCCATGGGCATCCACATGTCCTGCGGATAACCGGGGATCTTTTTCTTTTCGGGATCGTCAATGGGGTACATCTCCGGCGAGCCGCCGCTCTTCGCCATGACGTGCCCCGCATGGCCTTCCTGGCTCGCGCCGATCAGGTTCGAAGTGGGCCGCTCCCGGTCGCCGGCCAGGCCGATGCCACGGCCGAGCACGGGCCCGTTCTCTTCGGCGAGAGCGTCGCCCTTGCGCAATATCCCCATGCCCTCCGTCATGCTGCCGCCGGTGTGCAGACCGTGGCCGCCGTGGGAGACAGGCCCCACCATGGACGCCATTTGATTCATCATGTGGTGCGGCAGGTGGCAGTGCAGCATCCAATCGCCAACGTACTTCGCATCGAATTCTATGTCGCGAGCCTGGGCGACTCCGACCAGCACGGTATTCTGGGCGTACCAGAGGTGATTCGGAATGCGGCCAGCCTCGGTTCCGGTGACGGCGAACTGGGTGCCGTGCAAGTGAATCGGGTGGTGATCCATGCCGATGTTGATCAGACGGATACGGACGCGCTCGCCGTGCTTCACAATCATCGGAGTGGTTGCGGGGCCGGATTTGCCATTGAACGTGAGCCAGTTAAATTCCATCGAGAGCGTATTGGGAACGGTATTGTTCGGGAGCAGCGCCCACTCCTGCAGGATGATGCCGAAGTCGCGGTCCACCCGCGGCGTCAGGGGTTCCGCCGGGTGCATGATGAACATGCCGAGCATGCCCATCATTTCCTGCATTGCGAAGTGGGAGTGGTAGAAAAACGTTCCATGCTGGTTCAGTGTGAACTCGTACACGAAGCGCCCGCCAGGCGCCACAGGGTCTTGCCCGAGTCCAACGCTGCCGTCCATCTCCATGGGAACCTCGAAGCCGTGCCAATGAACGGCAGTCATTTCCGGCAGGTGGTTGTCGAATATCACACGAACATGGTCGCCCTGGTTCACTTCGATGGTTGGCCCCGGAACGCTGCCGTTGAAGCCCCACGCATCCACAACACGGCCAGGCATGAATTCGGTGCGGACCACTTCGGCGATCAGGTTGAACTCCTTGACGCCGTCCACCATCCTGAATGGCAGCTTCGGCAAATCAGGCATTTCGACGGGGATGTTCCCGGCGGCGT
>SYKU01000104.1 GCA_005808865.1 Acidobacteriota bacterium | reverse complement strand
TCGACCGCCTGGTAATGATTCTCGCGGGAGAGACCTCCATCCGCGACGTTATCCCGTTCCCGAAGACGGCCCGCGGCACGGACCTGATGTGCGAGGCGCCCTCTACCGTGCCCGAGCGTTCCCTGCGAGAGCTAGGCATCGCGATCCGATAAACAGTAGTCCCCGCCGGCAGACCACCGGCTTTCATGGTCTGCCGGCGTGCGTTTCCCGGTCATGGAGCCAGGGAAAATGCTTTCCTCCCCATTTCCAACCAGTCAAGACGAATTAGCGATCCCCGCGGCTCGGCCCCGCTCGCTCGTGCTATAAACCAAACTTCAATCGGAGGTTGTTCCCCATTGGAGCAGCCTGCGCGGGCAGTCTTCGGCCTGTCCAACGTACGCGGAGGCGGCGATTCCGCAACGATCTTTGCCGCTCGCAATTTCTCTACTTCAAATAGCCGCTAGCAATTTCTCTACTTCAAATATAAGGGGCGACCGGCTGCCTCGGGTTAGGCCCGGGATCGCGATTCGATAATCCGCGCGCATACTTCCGCGCCGTTTGCGTCAAGCCCTTCCGCCGGCGCGGGCATGGCCAGCAGCGCCTGTAAATGCGGCGCCCAGTTGCCCGATTCAAAATCGGCAAGCGGGATCTGCCGCGCTCTCAAGTACCGCGCGGCTGCGGCTTCAAGTAGCGGCTCCTCGCGAAAGCCCGTCCGAGGCGGGTAGAGAAGCGCGCTGCCGTTGACGGCGCATTCCGCAATCGTCCCGTAACCGAGCTTCGATACCACGGCGTCGCTCGCGCGCACCAGGTCCGGAAAGTGCCGTCCATCGGGTTCCAGAAACTCGAACTCGTTCGTCTCACGCGCTCGTTCGAGCGAACATTTGTCGATGCCGCCACGCATTGCAACCAGCACTCGCGGCCGCGATCCGCGATCCGCCGCCTTACCCAGCCGCGCAACCAAGGGCACCTCTCGAACCTCCGGAAACACCTCAAGACCGTCGGAGTGACTAAACGGCAGGCGCAGGTAGAGCTCCATCTTCGAGTATCCCGCCCGCACGATCGGCTTCAGGTGAGCGTACTCCGGGCAGTTCTCGAAGTAGGGCTCGTATATCCAGTCCCACGTGAAGTTGCCGATGCCGATACAAGGGATGCCCGCCGCCGCCGCGATGTCGCCCGCAAGGTATGGAATGTCGGCGACCGCCAGCGTGATCGCGTTCGAGCGGATGAACTCGGCTTCCTCAGCGATCGCCGGTTCGCGCGCCGCAAGCACCCGCGCCACGGCTTCGAGCGTAAGTCTCGGGTTTACCTGAAGCGCACTGCCGTCCTCGATCGCGCCGGAGTCCAGATTCGCGGAGGGACGAAGGTACAGCCGCGTCTCGGGAGCCAGCGCCACGAGTGCCCGGCGGATCTCGGCGTTTCTCGTGACATGGCCCAAGCCGTGTCCGCTAACGTAGAAGACGATTCCCGGGTTCACCCGAAGACTTTCTCGCCGTCTACCCACGTCTCGCGAACCCGCACCTGGCCATCGAAGTCGAACACCACGAAGTCGGCGCGTTCGCCCTCGGCGAGGCCCTTCGTTCGCCCTGGAACCTGGCCCACGCGCGCGGGATTCAGCGTCGCCATCCGCACCGCGTCAGCCAGCGAGATTTCGCCAAGACGCACCAGGTTTGTCACGCCATCGTCCATTCGCAGAGCCGACCCCGCAAGCTTGTCCTGTCCCGCGAGCACCACCCGGTTATCGGGCGTCAGGTCGACCTCCTGTTCGCCCAGCCTGTAGCGGCCCGGCGCGGCGCCCGCGGGCGAACTCGCATCGGTAACGAGCACGGACCGCGCCACGGTCTTCGCCCGAATGGCAGATTTCAGGAAGCACGCCGGCAGGTGGATGCCGTCAGCGATGAAACTCGCCGAAAGCCCGTCCTCGGCAAGCTGATCCCAGATGTAGTTCGGATGCCGCCTAAGCGTGGCGTGCGCCCCGTTGCCCAGGTGCGTCGAAAGTATCGCGCCCGCGCTTACGGCGGCCCTGATTTCATGCGCCTCAGCGTTCGTGTGCCCGATGCTGACCGTCACGCCCTGCGCCGACACCGATTCGATGTAGCGTGTGATGTTCGGCCATTCCGGCGCCACTGTCACGAGGCGAATCTGCCCCCGCGCCGCCTCCTGCCAGCGCAGGAACTCCTCGAGGTCCGGCTTTCTTACGCAGTGCTTCGGATGCGCGCCGCGTGGTCCGTCTTCGGCCGAGATGTGCGGGCCTTCCACGTGAAAACCGTCCATCGCGCGCCCTTCAGGCAACTCGTCCTTCGCCATCGCCAGATTGCGCAGCGCCCCCAGCATGTCGTGCGGCGCGCCGGTGATCACCGTCGGATAGAATCGCGTGACGCCCGTCGAGTACATGTACTGCACCGAGCGCGCGATCTCGTCGTGCGGCGTCAGGGGCGAGTTGTAGTCCACGCCGGCGAATCCGTTCACCTGGATATCGACGAAACCGGGACTCAAATACGTTCCGCCGCCGGCCTCCGATAGCGTGACCGACGTGATGTTCCGGTCGAAACCCACTTCGACCGCCGATCCGCCAAACACATCCTTTCCTCTTGTTGTTTTATGCACAGGTTACTCACACGGAACCGCGATTAACTCCATGAAACCTCGGCAAATCAAATCTGTTGAAAAGCATCTAATAGGTCTGGATATTCATCCAGGAATCCGTTAAAACGGTTGAGTCCATACGTTGAGGCGCGGCCTGAGACGGCAAATCTCGGGGGAGGTGGCTGAACTGGGTCGCGCATCATCGCTGGACAAATCAGCGGGACGAAAACAAGCCCGCCGTTCAAACGGAAACCGGTTCCGCCGCGCCCACAAGCGACAACCAGCCGTGCCGGTCTGTTTTCGCCCCTTTCACAATGGCGAAGAACTCCTTTTGCAGTTTCTCCGCAACCGGTCCGCGCTTGCCATTCCCAATCTGAATTCGGTCAATCGAGCGGATGGGCGTGATCTCCGCCGCGGTCCCAGAGAAGAAGACCTCGTCGGCGATGTAGAGCATCTCGCGCGGCACAATCGTCTCGACAAGCGGAATGCCAAGGTCCTGTGCGAGCTTGATGATGCTATCGCGCGTGATGCCCGGAAGCACGCTCGCGCCGAGCGGCGGTGTGTGAATTTTGCCGTCGCGGACCACGAAGATGTTCTCGCCCGAGCCCTCGCTCACGTAGCCGGCCGTATCGAGACCGATCCCTTCGGAATAACCGTTAAGGATCGCTTCCATGCGGATGAGCTGCGAGTTCATGTAATTGGCGCCGGCTTTCGCCAGCGTCGGCATGGTGTTCGGTGCGAGGCGGTTCCAACTGGACACACAAACATCGACGCCTTCCGCGAGCGCCTCGTCGCCCAGATACTTGCCCCATTCCCAGCAGGCGAGATAGACGTCGACCGGGTTGTTCATCGGATTTACGCCGATATCGCCATAGGCGCGAAGCGCGATTGGGCGGATATAGCAGGAGGGAAGTTGGTTGACCCGGACGAGTTCCACCATCGCGGCGGCAAGCGTTTCGTTCGAGAACGGCATGTCCATCCGGTAAATTTTGGCCGAGTCCGCCATCCGGCGCACATGCTCATGCAACCGGAAAACCGCGGGGCCTTGGGGCGTCGCGTAGCATCGAATCCCCTCAAAAACGGAGCTGCCATAACTGACCACATGCGAAAGAACGTGGATGGTTGCATCCTTCCATGGGATGAAGCGGCCGTTATACCAGATCTTTTCCGTAGGCGTTAACATGCGTTTTATTATAACTTGTTGATAGGAGGCTTCACGAGATGAGGCAGTGGGTGCGGGCTCTTACTCTGGTGCTCGCGACGGCGGCTGTGGGCACGATGGTTGCCGCGCGCAAGCCGGGAAGCGCGGTCAAGCCTGGATTCAATCTGTTCTCGAAACAACAGGACGTGCAACTGGGCAAGGAGTCCGCGGCGCAGATCAGGCAGCAGGTGCACGTCGTCGAGAACCGCGAATTGCAGGACTACATCGCTAGAATCGGTCGAAAGCTCGCCGCGCAACCGGAGGCTGACGGCCAATCCTTCGAGTACAGTTTCACTCTGGTCACGGACAAGAGCATCAACGCCTTCGCGCTGCCTGGCGGTCCCGCGTTCGTGCACACGGGCCTTCTCTCCGCCGCAGATAACGAAGGGCAACTGGCGGGGGTGGTGGGGCACGAGATCGCACACGTCGCGATGCGCCACGGGACTAACCAGGCCTCGAAGGCGAATCTCCTGCAACTTCCGGCCGCGCTCGCTTCGGGCGTGTTGGGTGGAGGCGGCGGGCTGATAGGGCAACTGGCGCAACTCGGAATCGGGCTGGGCGCGAATTCGATTCTGTTGAAATATTCCCGCGACGCCGAGAGCGACGCCGACGCGCTTGGCGCGCGCATCATGTCGGCCGCCGGCTACAACCCTATCGAGATGGCCCGGTTCTTCGAGAAACTCGAAGCCGAAGGCGGACAGCGCGGCCCGCAGTTCCTTTCGGACCATCCGAACCCCGGCAATCGCGTCAAAGCGGTGGAGCAGGAAATCCCGTTCTTCCCGCGCAGAGCCTACGACGCAGAGCACAGTGCGGAGTTCACCCGGATGAAAGCCCTGGTCGCGAAGCTGCCCGCGGCTCGGGCTCTGCCTGCATCGAGAAATGCTCCGCAGGGCGGCGCAATCGATCCACCTTCCCGCTCGGCGCGGACCTACCGGGCGCGCACCTACGAGATCGCCTATCCGGAAAACTGGAGGGCCATTGAGGGAAACGAGGAGTCCGTCACGATCGGTCCGAAACAAGGAATCATCGGCAGCCAGAGCGGACAGGAGCAAGTGGGTTACGGAGCGATACTCAGCTATTACACGCCGCAGTCGCAGCGGGATCTCCCGGGCGCTACCAACGAACTGATCCGCAACCTGCGCTCGACGAACGCGAACATGGTTGTCGCATCGCAGTCCCAACGGCGGGTTCGTGTCGGCGGGGCCAATGCACTGGTGACGAATCTCGCCAGCGGATCGCCGTTCGGCGGGAAAGAGAAAGACGTGCTGGTTACCGTCTCGCGGCCCCAGGGGCTCTTCTATATGATACTGGTAGCTCCCGAACGTGATTTCGCCGCGCTCGAGGGAGTCTTCAATCAAATGCTTCAATCGATCCGGTTTCAATGAAAACGCTTGCCTGCCTAATCGCCGCGCTTGGCATTGCCTACGCGGGGGCCGCCGACCGGACGGTTGCGGAATGGACGCTCTACATGGGCGGTCAGGTGAAGCTCGCGGAGAATCACCGGCTCGTGCGCGACGTGGCTCAACTTCCCGATGGCGACTTTGAGCTTGAAAGCGTGGACTGGGTTGGGATCAATGCCGATCCTCCGGATCTGGAACGCTTGAGCGGGTTGAAGAAGCTTAAACAACTGCATCTTCCGGGTCCTCTCTGGAGCCGCAACGCCGACGGCGGCAAGGATCTCAGCCGCGACCTGCGGTTTATTGCTCCCGTCACGACCCTCGAAGAGCTTACCTTTAGTTATCACTTTCTCGACCGAATCCGTTTTAAGGACTCGGGAATCAAAGAAATCGCAAACCTGGTTGGGCTTCGTGAACTTGTAGTCCGGACCAGTTCGGTAAGAGGTCACGAGCTTGCGGCTTTCAAAGCAATGCGAGCGCTCGACGTTACGCTGTGTCCATTCGACGACGAAGGAATGCGCAATCTCGAGGGCATGACGCAACTGCGGCGACTGTGGATCGGCGACACACAGATCACGGACGCCGGCCTCGCAAGAATAGCAGGTTTAACCAGTATCGAAGATCTCGATCTGCACGGCACGCAGGTCACCGATGCCGGGCTCGCGAATCTCAAGAATCTGACGAGGCTTCGTAAGCTGAACCTTATGGGCTTGGAGATGACCGATGCCGGGCTCGGGCACCTGCGCGGCATGCAGGGACTGGAACAGCTGAACCTCTATCGCACACGGATCACCAACGCCGGACTCAGCCAGTTGACGCATCTGCCGCGTCTTACCGAGGCGGACGTGCGGTACACACGCGCGTCGCGCACGGGAGTCGATGCACTTCGGGCCGCACTGCCGAAGACGCGGGTCCTCTTTGTGGATTCATCCGCGGCGGGGAAGAGCAGGATTCCCGAGCCGGCGGGAAAGACCGATACGGATGTCGCCGCCTGGGTGCAAGCGGCAGGCGGCAAGGCGGTGATGGAAAACGGGAATGCCGCGCCGCGGCTGACGGAACTCTCGCTCGCCGCGACCGGTGTTACCGACGCCCAGATGGAGACGCTGGCCGGTCTCGCCGGATTGCGTAAGCTGAACCTCGAAGCCACCGAGGTGGGCGATCTGGGGTTGCGGCATCTGGCGGCGTTAAGTGGTTTGCGCGAACTGAACCTCAATAGCACGATGGTCTCGGACGGGGGGCTGGCCCATCTCGCCGGCCTCCGTCAACTTCGGTCCCTGCGCCTGGAGGAGACCTACGTCGAGGGGCCGGGCCTTTCCAGTTTGACCGCAATGCCGGCACTTGAAACCCTGAGCCTGCTCGGTTCTCCGGTCACAAACGCGGGACTGGAAGCGGTGGGCCGCATGGCGACGCTGACTCGGCTTTCGCTCGCGTATACGGATTTCACCGACGAGGGAGTTGCCGGACTGCGGAACCTTCGCCACCTGTACGAACTGGATCTGACCGGGTCCGACCTCGGAGACGCCGGCCTTGACTCGTTGAAGGGGATCGGTTCTTTGAAAACGCTCGCCCTTCGTGATGCGCGCATCACTGACAAGGGCCTAGTGGCGCTTCAAAGCCTGCCGCGTCTCGCGAATCTCGACCTCACCCGGACGCGCGTGACCGACGCGGGCGCCGAGGCTCTCGGGAAGCTGACGGCACTCGAGAACCTCAAGCTCGACTACGCGGAGTTGAACGACAAAGCATTCGAGCGTCTCGCCCCGCTGTCGCGGCTCACCGGACTGAGTCTTGACAGCACGCACCTTACGGATGCAGCCGTAGCGACGCTGATTGGCATGAAGCGCCTAACGCATTTGAACCTCTATCACACGCTTGTCACCGAAAAAGGTCTTTTGGAACTAAGAGCGGCACTGCCGGACTGCAAGGTAATCTGGGACGCGAAATCGCGGTTGCCGAACCGCCGGAGGAGCTAGCGATGAGAGTCCTCATGGGGCTTGCGGCCGTCACTGTGGCCGCTTTCGCCGCGGATGAAGGAAAGCTCGGCGTCGATTCCGCCGACTATGCGCATACGTGGATCACCGACGCCGACCTCGCGCGCGCCGGCGCGTCGCCGCAACTCCGGAAAATCGATCTTTCCCACACCAAGATCACGGACCTTGGTCTTGAACATCTCCGAAATCTCCGAAACGTAATTGACCTAAACTGTCTGTTCGCGGAGTACATAACCGAAGACGGCATTGCGCATCTGAGCGGTTGGAAGAATCTGGAGCGGTTGAACCTGCGGGGCACGAAAGCCACGAGCAAGGTGTTCGACCACCTGGCAAAGCTCACCGCGCTGCGAGAACTCGATCTCAGTTCGAGCCAGATCGACGACGAAGGCTTCGAGAATCTGGCTGAGCTCGGAAAGCTTGAGAATCTGGCGATCGGCGGCAATCGTCTGAATGGATCGGCGCTGCCGTTTCTGAAACTGCTGCCTAATCTGAAGAAGCTCGACGTGAGCGGAATCCAGCGCGTGGATTCGGGACTTTGGGGGCTCGCGCTGACGGACGGGAATCTCGAACACCTGGGAGGCCTGACGCAATTGACGGAACTTGACCTTAGCGGCGCGAACCTTGCGGATCGCGGCGTGGACCGTCCTGGACATCCCGAAGCGGAGCGCACGGAATTGAAAGACCTCTCGAAGCTTCGCGGCCTAGTGAATCTGAAGAAGCTCGACCTGAGCCGCACTCCTGTGACGGCGCAGACACTTGAGACGATAGCGGCGCTCCCGAATCTTCAGGAGCTGCGCCTCGGCTACGCGCCGAACATCGGCGATTCGGCGATTCCGGTGCTCGTGTCGATGAAGAAGCTGGAGGTAGTGTATTTAACCGGCACTGGCGTCAGCGCCGAGGGGAAAGAGCGCCTACGGGCGGAGAAGCGCTTCGCGGTAAGGTGAGAAGTCCCGTTCACGATGAGTCTCGAAGTTCATGGGTCAACACGAGCCCATCTTCAACAACTCTCTTCGGGTCTTCGAGGCCGCTGGCGGCCAACCTCCCGTCCGGTCGAAGGTAGCGGTTCTGGCAATGGGGTTGTCGTTCTGGCTGTAGTTCTAAGCTCCTGGTTGAGCGTTCCTGAAATCCAGATGTTCGCCGGTCGCGACTCGTTCCGGAAATCCCCATTCGTCCGCGCGTAAACAACAATCCGATATAGGCTCAGGTTGGAGCGCCGCTGATTGCAACGTGGGAAGCCCACATCGCAGGCGGCCGGGCCCGGGGGACGAGCGTCTGACCGAGGAAGTAGAATTCAGCCCTTCGGAGCAGACGGGCGGCAAGTGGTCACATCGTGAGTTTCCGGTAAGCATGCGTGACTGCGGTTGAGCTTGGCTGATAGTTTGTGTCGAGGGCGGGAGGCACACGCAGCATGGCACAGGAATCGGCAAGTCATCGCGAGGATGTGGAGCAGTTGGGGCGGCGGTTTGCG
>SYKU01000103.1 GCA_005808865.1 Acidobacteriota bacterium | reverse complement strand
CGCGGCAAGTGCGGCAAGCGATCGACGACTTTGTTGAAGTCTACAACGAAAAGGCAGCGCCGTTTGAATGGAAGAAGGCAGTCGTGTTCCCTTCCGGCCCCAAAGCCAAGTACTCTGACTTATGCAACTAGGTACTAGCAATAAGGGCGTCACAGCTCGATTCTCATATCCTTGATCTTGGCGATATCATAGACGCCAAGTCCAAAACGGGTGGCGAACTCGATGTGGCCGGGCTCGCGGATGAAACTGTTCTTATTCGGATTGTCGCGGCGGCCGCGCGGGTGGATGATTGAAGGCGAACGGTCAAACACGGATACGGCGTTCTCGGCCTTGCGCTTCTCCTCGATCACCGGGATGAGCAGGCGATCGAGCGCGACCGGGTCCGTGCCAAAGCGAATCATCTTCGGATAGAAGCGGAATGTCGGATTTGGCGAAAACGGTCCGCCGTGCCAGACGCCGCGCAGCCCGTCCATCACCTGAAGCACCGTCTTCGAACACAGCGGCTCAACCGCGGCGAGCGTCCCGATGAACGAGAGTGTGTTTGTCTTCGCGTCACGATGCGAGCGGGCCACGTTCGAAAAATTGCCATAGGCGATATTCTTCAGGCAGCCGGTAACACCCGACGCGCCGTGATCCTTCATATTGGGGACGTTGATGATCTTCGTGAAGCGCTCGGTAACCATGCGCACCATGTTCGAGCGGGTGTCGTCTTCGCCGAAGAAGTCGACTTCCACATACGTGGCGGGGTCGTACTCGCGAATCGACCGGCGCGTCTTTTCCACAGCTTCGATGTGTACGCCTTCGGGTACCCATTTCTCGTAATGGACGCTCTGAAGCTGGCCAAGGAAACGCTCGTAGATCCAGATCTGCTGGGGCTTGACGCCAACAGCGTTGAGATTGCGGACGATCTCGGCGACCACGGCGGGTGTCGACATGATATCCGGCGCGCCCGAGCAGTTCACCTTGATCCCGACGACGTCGGAGGACGTGAAGAAACTGGCCCATGCCTCGCGCGCGTCGCTGAGCCCGGTAAGCGCCGTCATTCCGCGCGAGCACATTTCGCGGACCACAGCCACGTCTACTTTCTCCGTCGCGATGTCGATGGATTTTTCCGAATGCGTGGTGATCACGCGCCCTGGATAGCGACCCGGCATGCCGGGTTGCGCGGATGGCTTGTGCTGCGTGACGGTGCGGTACAAAGGCAGGTCGTCAACCTTGGCGGCAAACGCCGGTGTGGCCGCGGCCGTGTAGAGAAAGCTGCGCCGGTTCATATTTCCATTCTCCTACTTCTTCTTGCCCGCGATTTGCCAGTCCGTGAACGGCGAGCGGACTCCACGAATGATGACATTCAGGCAATACGGCACGCCGGAAGCGAAAGCGCGCTCGACCGCCGGGCGAACCTGCTCCAAAGTTTCGACGGTTTCGCCGCCGCCGCCGAAGCCCTGCGTCACGATGTCGTACCGGGTGGAGCGCAACTCGCAGGCGACGGTGGATCCGCAGAGTTCGCCTTGCAACTCCCGTTCCAGGCCCCAGCCGGCGTCGTTGCCCACGATGATAACGAACGGAAGCTTGTGGCGTACGGCAGTGTCGAGTTCGGCAATGTAGAAACCGAGAGAACCATCTCCGGTGATGACGGCGACGGGCCTGTCCGGATGAGCGATCTTGAGCGCGATACCGTTGGGCAGGGCGGAACCGATGGTGCCGAGAGGCCCCAGACGCAGCCACTTGCCGGGCTCGGTGGCAGGAAGTGTGACGCGGCCCCAATGGGAGAAATCGCCGCCGTCCCAGGAATAAACAATATCCTGGGGCAGGCACTTCTTCAGCTCCGCATAAAAAGCGGCCGGGTGCATGGGAGTGCTGCCTTCGGCGGCGATGGCGGAAACGCGATCCTGCCAGTCATGCTTGAGCCCGCGCACGCGGTCGAGCCAGGGTTTCGGCGCCCACGGCGCGCCGGCGGCCTCGGTCATCGCAGTAAGGGCCGCCTTTACGTCGGCGCAAATCGCGAGATCGAGCTTGTGGTTCATGCCGAGTTCTTGCGGATGGATATCGATCTGAATGAACTTCGCCTTGGGCGAAAACAGGCGAGCGCCGCCGAGTGCAAGGCGATAGTCGATGCGCTTGCCCACCACAAGGAACAGGTCGGCTTCCTGAAACGCTTTGTGGACAGCCTGATTGAGCGCGGGATCGGCATAGCCCATGCACAGCGGGTGCTCGTCCGAAACGGCCCCTCGCGCCATGGTGATGGTATACAGCGGAAGCGACGTGTGCTCGATGAAGCGCCGCAGTTCGGCGGACGCGCCGGACCACCAAACGCCGCTGCCCGCGATGACGACAGGCCGTTCGGCGGCTTGAAGCAGCGCGATGGCCCGTTCGATTTCAGATGCGCTCGCTCCGCCTTCGTTCGCGCCGGCGGGCGTTACCTGAGCGGGAGCGGTCCCGCCCTCCTGCGTGAACAGATCGACCGGGATGGTCAGGTGGACCGCGCCCTTGCGGCTACTGTTCGCCTCGGAATAGGCGCGGGCGAGGTAGAACGGAATCTGCGCGGCGCTCGAAGGCTGCGCGGACCATTTCGTAACGGGTACGGTCATGCCGACCTGATCGATATCCTGAAAGGCCTGGCGGTCGGCGACGCTTGTCGCGCGGCTGCCGCTGACGGCAATGAGCGGGCTTGCGGCAAGTTGCGCCGTAGCGATGCCGGTGAGGGAATTGGTGTGGCCCGGCCCGCCGGTGACAAGCGAAAGAGCGGGTTTGCGCGTGATACGCGCCCAGGCGTCGGCGGCGTGCGTTACGCCGGATTCGTGGCGCATGTCCAGAATCTCGATGCCCTCGCGCGCGGCGACCGCGAGCACTTCATTCAGATGGTCGCCAACGAGGGTAAAAATGCGCGTGATTCCGAGATGTTTGATCTGGCTGACGAAGAGTTCGGCTCCGGTGGGCATGAATTGCCATGCTATCACTTCACGGTTTGAAATTTCGAGCGGATGAACCGAAAAAACACGCCCGGGTGGCGATGGCGTGGCGGGAAAATCCGTCGTCCTTGCCAACGGGACCTCCAAGCGACTTTCTATCAAGCACTTGGAATTGGGTGACGCAGAGAATTTATTTCGTGTTTTCGCGAGGCACCCGGGAGACTGCGAGGCTGGCGCTTTCCGTTCATTTCCCAGTGGCCGGCCGTGGAGCCAGTAGGTTGGCTCCCTGTGAGGAAAGCGGGTCCCGCATGCCAGGTTGACTTGTAAGCGACTTTTTATCATGTGTTTCCGAATGGGTGACGCAGAGAGTGAAAAAGGTCTCATCAGTTTCGCGGCGCCGAAATGCCGGGGAGCAAAGGAATTTCGATTCGCCGCGAAAGTGGTGAGACCGTGGAATGAACTAGACCGCAACCGAACGCCGGGTTATGGGGAAGCAATGCTTCGTCTGACGGAAGTGCTTGGGGAAACCGTTACGGTTGTCGTGGCGGTGGTTGTCGTCCGGCCGGATAGCGCCGGTGCGAGGCGTCGAGATCCGTGGGCCGGACCCGCCGAAGGCGGATTCGCAGGAGAGGGAGGGCCTCTCGGAACTACCGCCGCCCAGCTCGGACGCACCTCGAGTGCGGGCGGTCGTTAAGAAAACCCGGTAGCCGGTGGGGAGAGCGAAGCGCGGCAT
>SYKU01000102.1 GCA_005808865.1 Acidobacteriota bacterium | reverse complement strand
TTAGAGGACGGCGGTCGAGGAAACGGAATCAGGAGGAGGCGAGAAAAGATAGAGTCAATCCAATCGTAAAGGTCACGCGAGGATCACGCAGCGCCGACGAAGAGCCGACGCCGAAGGCTTTTTCGTGCATAATTCAGGTATAACAATTCGCCGGACACACTCCGGTAATGCGTGCGCATCGAAAGGCAGGGGACCCGGCGATGCCCTCGACAGGCCTGGAGGTCTATTCCACGTTGCTGTTTCGATTCTTTCACAGCTTTTCGCGGCAGGAACCAGATCTAGGTAGCGCTGATCGAAAACGTAACGACCGCCGTATAAGTACCGGTTTCGTATAGAGGGTCGTTTGGCAGCGTCCACGCCAGGGAATTGCCGGCATTTCCTGCCTTGGCCGACTTCGCGTTCGCACCGAAACTGGCTACGGAAACGGCTGAAGTACTTGCGGCCGGAGTGCCTGCGCACGCGGTGCCTGGGGCAACGACCGTGCAAGCGAACGTCATCGTATCGCCCGGCAGCGGCGCGGCGACCGACGGGCCGCCCGCGGCGAAGTCCGAAGTAACCTGAGCGGTGATCGACCCCGTTCCGCCGACCTTCGTGGTGCGGATCTTGTAGGAAAACGCCGTGCTGCCCGTGAAGTCGGCGAATGCGCCAGCGCCCGCCGTCAGCGTCGTGGTCGCGGTGGTGACGGAAATTGCCGCTTCGGCGCCGACGGTTACGCTCAAGGTCGTGGTGCCGGTCGCCGCAAACTGAGAAAACGCCGCCGGTGTAAACGCCGCCAGCATCGCGCTGCCCATTACAAGCCTTTTCAAGTTGTTCATCATAATTTAATCCCCTGTTCAATCTATGTAGTGCTGATGGTAAAGAGTATGCTTGCCGTGTAAGTTCCCGTCGAATACTGCGGATCGTTTTCCAGTATGAAATTTATCTGCATCGAATTTGGATCGGCATTAAAACAGGATGGACCCGTGCATACGCCGCTCCCAATGGACAAGATGGTCGTGTTTGTGACCACTTTCATGGTTTGGGCGCCAGCGCAGGCTGTGCCGAGCGAGGCCGAAGCGCAAGTGAAAGTAAGCTTTCCGGTGCTGATGGTGGGCCCGCCGACAGGAGTGAAATCAGCAGTGGCATTCACCGTTATCGTTCCCGATCCAACGGACGTTGTCCGCGCCCGGTATTGCATCGTCATGCTCCCGAGATACGAGACGAACGTGCTGCCCGAAGTCGTAAGCGAGAGGCCGGCCGGAACAGAGAGTTTTCCGTTGGGCTGAAAGGTTCCAGATAGCGTGTGCGAAGCCGTACGCGTGCCGCCGTAACAGACGGTGCTGAATATACCTAAAAGAACCGCTAATTTTCGCCTAGTTCGCATGTCGCCGCTTTCAAGCACTGCCTATTGAAATAGTATCCTGAAAGCTATGAAAAGACAAGTACTTAAGGTACCCCGGTACTTCGCGTGGGGATAGAATGAGACTCTTAGAACCTAGGATCTAGGCCCGCAATAGTACCACAGAGCGATACGTTTAGACCCATTTCAGAAAACATCGCCGCCTTCGAAGCCAAAGCCAGCAGCGCGGACTCGCCGTCCGGCGCATAGGCAACCTGAATGTGATTTGACTTATGCCTGGCCATCATCTGGTCCCGGCTCACGCCAGGCGTGACAGCGTGCATGATTGGCCACTGCGGGGTGGTGATGCGCCAGCGGCGCTCGGTTTCCTCAGCGGGCAGGCCGACGGCGTTCGCCAATCCCAAGTCGGCCTTAAGTACCCCGTTGTCGATAAAAACGCGGCTCCAAACGATGCTTCCAGGCTTGCTGATTCCCTTAAGAGTGCCGCCGCCGAGGCGGAAGTACATCGGCGGCTGACGTTCGCTGACCGCGCCCTTGAAACCACCGATGAAATGTTGGGGCGGGGCCGCTCCGGAAATCTCAAACACCCAGACAAATTCCTCTTTCCCGTCTACAACACAGGCTTCGCCGAAGCGAATGTCGTGAAGCGTAGTTTCGGGATCGAGCCCGAGGTGAGTCCAGATGCGGTTGGTCACGAGCGCGTCAAGCCCCGCGCACTCGTCCACTTCGTTAAAGTGCGGTAAAGCTTCGTTTTCGTAAAGAACCGGCCCACCGCCGGATGGGCGCACGGGCGGGCGATCCACGTTGTTCAGCAGCCCTTCAGCCAAATCGGACGCCGGCGCCAAGTCTTTCAACCCCTGCTGGTACTGTATTCCTATGGTGTCGCAGCCGAACTCAGCCGCGATCCTGACAGCGGCGATGTACATGCGGCACTGGTCGAGAACCTGCTCGGGTACCAGACTCGACTCGGGATCGTTACCGAAAGCGAAGCGCAGGCCCTTCTGGTCGAGCCAGTCCCGGATTTCCTGCGCTTCGGCGTCAGAAACCTGCGTCATCCCCGAGTAGAGGGCCGACTGGCTCAGACGCTCCTTGAAGACGCCGGTCGGGTGGAGCAACTCGTCGGGGATGATGGCGTTGTACATTCCCATGCAACCCTCGTCGAAGACGCCCATAATCGCCTTGTTCCGGCGAAGCTCGACAGCCAACTGCCCGCCAATTTCCCAGGCCCTGTCCGGCAAAAGAAAGGACGATAGCGGACGGACGTGGCTTGTGTCATGCACCAGACGCTCGCCCGAGAGCCACCGCTTGAGGCCATCGCGAAAAAAGGCATCGCTGAAGCCGGCGCTCCAGAGAGAACTGTACGGGATGCCCGCCTTGGTCATCGATCCGTTCAGGTTAAGCAGGCCTACGAGCCCCGGCCATTCGCCGCTCCAGTTTGCAATGGTAAGGATGGGGCCACGATGCGTATACAGGCCGTGCAGCAGGTGGTGGCTATACTGCCATACAGCCTCCACTACGACGAGGGGTGCGTCCTGCGGGATTCCGCGGAAAACCTCCATGCCGCGCTTTTGACTGTCGATGAATCCGTGTTCCTTCGCCGGGTCATAGGCGTGGGCGCGCGTCACTACGCGGCCGTTACTCATGATGGCGGCGATCACCGCCTGTTCCGCCTTCTGCTGCGCAGGCCAGCACTTCCGGTTTGCGGCGAGACGGAGATCGCCGTTAGCGGCGAGGTAAACGGATTCGTCCATGCCCACATTCTGCCACTCTGAGCGCAGTTTCGTCCAACGGGTTTCAGCCAGCACGGACGGAAAGCGAGTAGAATGATCCTCTGGAGGGCGGCAATCCCATGTGGATCAGGAAGGCACAGCGCGATATCCAAAAGGGCGTCGATTCCCCGATGCCCACCCAGTTGGTCTCGAACGAAGAGTTCATTCCCCGCAGGCAGAGCAAGGAGCAGAAACACGTCGAATTCCTGATCGGCGAGATCTCGGCGCGTAACTCGACCCGCCTGGGCATGGACCGGCGGGCGTTCATGGCCAGTCCCATGGGACTGGCGACGTGCTTCCTCGCATCCAACAGAGTCTTCGGCGCCAACTTCGACGTGGATGAAGCCGAGACGACGGAAGCCGCGGCCTCGGCCGAGAAGTGGCCCAAGGGTGAGTACTTCGTGATGGACGTCCAGGCGCACTTCACGAATGGCTTTGCGCTCAAGTTCCGCGACAACGAGTTCGTGAAGAACATGGGATTCAACCTCAAGGACGACGCTGAGTCCTACGGATTCAGGAACTTCGTCAAAGAGATGTTCTTTGACAGTGAGACCGACATGCTGGTGATCTCGGGCGTGCCCGGCCGCGAGCAACAGAAAGACGCCGCAGGCAAGACGCTTGAAGGTCGCGACCGGAAGGGCGGCGTTCTGCCGAGCTGGCTAATGTCACAGAGCAAGAAGCAGCTCAACGAACTTTCGGGGTCCACGCGCGCCCTTTGCCAGGGGAATCTCGCTCCGAATCACTACTGGAACAAAGCCACGAACTCCATGGATAAGCCGGCCTTGCTTGAGCAGATGGACCGTGAAGTGACGCTGTACGGCATCGACTCCTGGAAGTGGTATTGCCACACGGACCCGGGGCAATCGGGCGGCGGTTTCCAGCTTGACGACGACAACGCGGCGTGGTTTTACGAAGAATCGCGCAAGCGGGGTATGAAGCTGATCAGCGTCCACAAAGGGTACTCGTACCAGTCGCGGACACTTGGCCACCTGGCGAATCCGAAGGATGTGGAGAAGGCGGCGTTGCGCAATCCGGATTTCAGCTTCATCGTCTACCATTCGGCGCTGAAGCACGGCATCAGCGAACCTGAGTTTAAGGACCCGAAGAATTTCGATCCAACGACCGGCGATTTCGAATGGCACAAGGTCTTGATGGACATCAGGAAGCGCAATCCAGGGATGACGAACGTGTATCCGGAAATCGGCAGTTTCTTCGCGCCGCTGGTGCTTGCCAACCCGGTAATGTGCATGCACGGGATGGGAAAGAACATCAAGTATTACGGCGCGGACCACGTCATCTGGGGGACCGACTGCCTGTGGTGGGGATCTCCGCAATGGGCGATCGAGGCCTTCAAACGTTTCCAGATCAGCGACGAACTGTGCGAAAAGTTCGGGTACAAGAAGATCACGAAAGAGGATAAGGCCAAGATTTTCGGGCTGAACGCGGCGAAGTTGTATGGTGTGGACCTGACGAAGCAGCGTAAGGCCTTTCCGGCGGACGTATTCTCGCGGCTGAAGACGGCGTATGTGGATCGCGGGGGGCAGCGGAACAATGCGGCTTACGGGTGGGTGCGGGCGGACGACTAGGGAAAAGCGTTGAGGCAGTGGTCCGGTTTCAGAGATTATTAGCGCGCTCGAAAACGAAGGGCCGGTGCGCTCCAGGGACAAACACCGGTCCAGGGATCTAACTTCCAGTCCCGGTCAGAACGCGTAGCGGATCGACAGGATGCCGCGGCGACTTGATACTGCGCTCACTGGATCGTGCCGAACGCCGCGATGATGATCGCGCCGGTGTTGTAGTTCCGGGTGAACGTCAGGTTCGGATTCGACGGGTTGAACTTCTGGGGGACCAGATTGCAGAACCCGATGCCGGGACGATAGGCGACCACCGGCGGGATGTTGCCGATGATGACCCGCATGAATGGAGCAAAGCCCTTCGGCAACTGGAAGTTGTCGATAAGAGCCGCGGTCCGGCCGTGTTTCCCACATCGGCCGGCCAGGCACCAGAGGCGAGCCAGACCGGGGCCTTCCCGACCGCCGAATCGGGCCGCGGAAAAACACCCGATCGGAGTCCCGTTCGGATAGCCGACCGGGTTGGCCGTGAAACAGCAGCCCGCGGCCATGGCCGAACCGGAGTGGATTTGCGCCGTGCCTATAATGCGCCAACCGTGGTGGCTTGCTTGAGGATGGGGTTGCCCCTGCCCAGAGCCGGAACCTCATCGCCGAAGTTGGCGCTGAAATGCGGGATTCCCGGTTTCAGATCAGAGCGGGTTAGACCGTCGCCCGTCCACTACTGACGGCTGTAGAGCAGCGTCTTCGACTACGTATAGTTAGCCTGAAATCCGAAGTTGCAATCATTTCAAAGACTATCCGACGTATTTTTAATGGTTTACGCTGTGGAAAGCCAACTTCGGCGAAGTTGGCTTTCCAGCCTGCAAGCCGCTGAACAGAATGGGTTTAAGTGTTAAACTTCGGATTTCAGGGTTAGCGCTCCTGCCCAACGCGATGGGTGGCGGCGAGAGTTAAGTAGACCACACGCCTGGGGGAATCCGGCAGCCGTCTCTTAAGCTACTGGCCAACGATGACAACTTGAGTGGTCACGTCGCCAACCTTGATCTCAAAGACGTTCACGCCGGCCTCAGGTCCGAGGCGGACGCTCGCCGCCCACACGCCGGGATAGCGTGAATCGAGCGAATCGATGCGTAACAACTCGCCGTTGCCGGTCGTCGCGACGATTTTCGTGTCCGGTTCCTTCAACGGCACACCCGCCGGATCCGTGACGCGGAAAAGAATGGCGCGGTTGACGACGGCCGCACGGCGGGCGCGGTCGCGTGAATCAAGCACGCTGATGTATTTTGCGGTCGTGGAGGGAACCGCATACCAGTAGGGTACCCGCGCCTCCACGCCGGAAGTGAGACCGGACACACGAAGATAACCTTCGTAAACACCAGAGCCTGAATTAGGCGCCGCAAACCGCACTCTTACTTCGGACGAAGCACCAGCGGCAAGCTGGACCGTCTGGACTGTGACCTGAGGCGGCGGCGTGCCGCCCCGCGGCGCGAAGCTGAGTTGAAAGGTCTCCTGCGTGGCGCCTACGTTAGAGAGCGTCAGGGATCTTGTCACGTCCGCCTCAGGGCCGCTGCCGAAACTCAGCGATACGGGCGCAAGTGCCACTGTGCCTCGCAGGGCAGCGCCAAGATCGAGTCCGCCTGCTCCGCTTTCCTGGACCCGCGCACCGGAAAAAGGAGCCGCGTAATTGACCAGCAGCGAGCGGTACTGCGCGGACGTCAGCCCCTTGCGCGCGCTCTTCAGCACGGCTGCGGCGCCGGCCACCAAAGGCGAAGAAAAACTCGTCCCTTGCGTCAGAGTGTACCCCAGGAGGTCGAACAGGATTCCCTCAGGGTTGTTCGCCTGGGCTGCGGTGTAGAAATTGGTCCCGACGGCGACGAGATCGGGCTTGATTGCGCCCGTGACGGTTGGGCCCACACCTGAAAAGCCCGCCAGCCCCTCCGCGCTCGTAAACAGTGGAGCTATCGTGAACCTCAACGTTGCCGAAGAATTTGAGGCCGACGCGAGCTGCTTCCTGATGTCCAGTCCATCGGAATGGCTCACCATCAAGGCGGGAAGTTTTGCGGCACGGACATCCATGCCGATCGGTTGAGGCCTCGTTGCGTCCGTATAAACCAGTGCAGCCACAGCGCCTCCCGAAGTGACGTTGTTCAACTTCTCTTCGAAGGTGCAGGTACCGCGAAGGATAAACGCGATCCGGCCCTTGAGAGAGTCCGCCGCAAAAGCAGAACAGCCAAGGCCGTCACCATCGATCGTTGAAACGTCGCGCAACGGTGCCGAGATGTCAATGGCGGAGTTCGGGCCCGATCCGGGTATCGCAATTTTCGGCTGTTGTCCCTCGACTATCGCGCTCGCGGCGAAAACGCGATCATTCCTCGATGCACCGACTGTGATTATCGATGGGCCTGTTCCGGGTGTACCAATCGTGTTCGGATGGTTGCCGTCGTTGCCTACGGCAACCACCACGATCACGCCAAGGGCGGAAGCGCGCTCAAGAGCCCGGACCTGAATATCCTCTTCGGGACGCTGAGCCAGAATGGAGCCGAGGCTCAGGTTGATGACGTCCATCCCGTCGGAGACCGCGTCGTCGATGGCCTTGAGGACCATATCCGTCTGAGCGCTGTCGTTAACGCCGGGGCTGCCGAAAACCTTGTAACTCCCCAGGTAAGCCTTCGGAGCGACACCGGTGATGGAGGCGAGAGGGCCAGTATTGAAGACACCGGCAGCCGCCATAGCCGTAGCTGTTCCGTGGCCGAAATGATCGCGGGGAGTCTCGTCGGGGTCCGGAGTGGAAAACATGGAGACGTAGCTCCTGGCGACGATGACCTTCCCGTTGGTGAACTTCACGTCGTCCTCCGCGTTCACCTTCGGGAAACCATCCGGCGGCTTGAGCGATGCATCCTTGAAACCCGGATGCGCAATGTCTATCCCGGAATCAATGATCGCTATCTTAACTCCCTCGCCCGCGTGGTCCACGCCCACCTGCGACCACGCTTCGGGAACCTTGTGCAGCTGCAGCGCCCGGTCAAGCGACATATGGAACAGACGCACGGGGTGCACCTTCCTGACACCTGGAAGCCGTTCCAAAGCCGCGGCATTGGCGTCCGCCACGCGGACAATGAGGGCGTTCGAAAGGCTTTCGAGCGAGCCGACAACTTCGACCTGCTGCGAGGCAGCGGCGTCCCGCACCGCTCTCTGTTCCAGGCGAAGGGCCTGACGTCTGGCGCGCGCGGCCGGACCCTGCATGTCGAAACGCCGGTCCGCCCGTGCCGAGACGCGCTCCGCATGTGCAGCAACAGGATCGCCTGTAAGTTCGACGATGTAGCGTCCAGGGACGGTCTGCGCATCGAGGGGAACAAAGAGCAGAAACGAAACCGCAAATGCCAGGACCAACTGAACCAGTCGCGAGGAATGCGGCATGGGCGCCCGGGGACCGGGCTCAGACGAGAGAGCCGACAGGCCTTGAGTCCTGTTCCACGGACGAGCCGCCGAGCCAGTTTCCCTCACTAGCGGCGTGCCGCTGACGGAGCCTGGCGCGCAAGAAAACGGCGGCAAACCGTTCAAAAAGTCCCGTGCTCCTGTGAAATTTGCCCGCATGCTCAGCTAGCCCTACTCTACCGGAATTGCAACACCCGGCGCCTCAATGCCGTTGGCGGAGACTGCCACGGTCTGAACTCCGGCGGCCGAATCGGGCGGAACGATTACATTTATCTGATAAACGCCGACGCGGCCCGGCGCGAGTCCTGAATAGATCACTTCCGCCCGCTTTCCACCAATCGTCACTACCGGTTGAACCCCAGTGCGAGCCAGTGGTTCCACTGGTCCGGGTTCCCCGCTCGCCGGTTGCTCGCTGACGGGCCCAAGTCCACTCGCAAAAAGCACGACGGTCCGGCCTTTTCTTGCCGGATTCGCCGAACCTACGGTTCCACCAGCCTCATCGAGTGCCCTCGCGAAGCGGCGTCCGCTGCTGTCTTCGGCTTCGAACACGCCCGGCGCATAGTCGGCCAGCGGAACCGAGTAGACCGCGCTAGAAACGTCGCCAGACGTCACCTTCATTCGGACCGAGTTGAGGCCCAGCAATTCCCAGGGAATCTGAACCACGACCTGACTCTCGCTCACGGACTGAATGCGGCCCGGCACACTGATCTTTTCGACCGTATTGTCGAAACTCACACTGGAACCGCCAAGAATCAGGGGAAGCGAAGCCGACGTTGCCGTTCGCGTGGAACTGCTGAGCGCCGCACCGCGAATCGCCATGGTCGAGCCAGGCGCCAAACCCGGCCCAACCTGAAAACTCGCCGCGCTGACGGCGCCATCGGTCGCGATCACGGGCTGCAACCGGGCCGTTCCGTGAAACTCAACAACCTGGCTGCCGATCTCGGCGGTAAACAACTGCTCACCCAATTGCGGCCCAAGATTGACCTTCGCCGCGGCAATGCCGAGAACATCGGTGGTCTCGTCCGCGCTCGAGATAGAACCGCCGCCCCGTCCTGCTCGAAACCTGACCGGTGCGTTCGAAACCGGCACACCGAAACGGTCCACCGCTTTGAGCGCCATCAGCCAATCCTTGTCGTTCACCGCTCCTTTGAATCCGGACCCGCGCAGGGGAAATACATTGGCCACCACACCGTCTCCGATCAGATACAAGTAAGGAACGCGCAGATTCGTGTTACCGGCGCGAATGGCGATAACGCCTTCATAATTACCAGCCGGCGGCCGGCTGCCAGCGAGCCGGACAGTCACGGAGGCGGTTTGTCCAGCCGCGAGACTCATGCTGGATGGCGTCACTGTGAGTTGAGCGTTGTTATCGCGGTCGCGCGGGGTAACGGATAGTTGCACGTCGAGCGGTCCGGTGCCTGTGTTCGCAAGCCGCAAGGAGCGGGAAATCGGAAGACTTCCGGAGGCTGGAACGCCAAACGACAAAACCGCGGGATCGGCCGACAGCACAGCCCGCACGGCGGCTTCGGCGTTCAACTTCCCCGCCCCCACCGAAGTTACGCGCGCGCGCCCCTGCGCACCGGTAATCACGTCAGCCGCCGTATTCACGACAGCCGACTTCAGCTGCGCGGGCGTGAGCCTCGGATTCTTCTGCTTCACTAGCGCCAGAACGCCGGCAACCATGGGAACCGCGAAGCTGGTGCCCTGACCCGACGTGTATCCGCTCGGATCGTACAAGTCGCCGTTGGGATCGAGTGTCTGCGTGGCGGTGTACATGTCCGTTCCGACGGCGACGATTTCGGGCTTGATGCCGGACTCCCCTGTCGATGGACCGAGCGAGGAAAAGAACGCCACCGTGTCGAAGTCCGCGTCGTAGGCCTGCAACGTGGTGTCGAGCGTGACGGTCCGGTCCGGGTTCGAAGACAGAAACTGTTTGAGAGCCGCGCCTGCGTCGCTGCCCGCAAGCACGGCGGGGATACCTGTTTCGAAGTTACCCGTTGGCGTGAATAGAGAATTCGAGCCGTCCGTGCGATAGATCACGACGCCCACGGCGCCGGCTTTTTGCGCAGTGTTGATTTTCACGGCGAAACCGCAGTTTCCGCGGGCGATCAGCGCGATCGCGCCCGAAAGCGAGCCGTTTGCGAGCGGCGCGCACGCCTTACCGTCGTCCTGGAGACCGGCGACGTCACGCAGAGGCGCGGTGAGCGTCCGATTGGGCCGGGGCCCGTCGCCGAACAGGATACGCATGTTCCGCAATTCCGCGGGAACTCCCTCGCCCTGCACCTTAAGCCCGGCGAAAAAGATGTGGGAATTCGTCGATGCGCCGACGGTGATCGGGGAAGGCGCGGTTCCGGGCGTATGAATAGAGTTGAGTGTCGGAAATTCATTTCCCGCATCGCCGTCGTTACCCGCCGACACGACAACCGTGAGACCGAGCCTGTTGACGGCGTTCTCGAGCGCTTGTGCGCGGACGTCGCAGGCGTTATCGCCAGTCGACTGATTGCGACAGTCATCGAAGCGGTCGAGCGGCCCGTAAACCGCGGGGCTGCCGACGGACAGCGTTATGATGTCCATTCCATCGTTTACCGCGTCTTCGATCGCCTGAACCAGAACACCGGCCGTGGTCGAATCGTTGATTCCGGTGGAGCCGAACACTTTGTAATTACCTAGCCATGCCTTGGGAGCGATCCCCACAATGGTCGCTGAAGGCCCGGTGTTGCGGACTCCGGCAGCGATCATGGCAACGGCGGTTCCGTGGCCGGAACGGTCGCGCGGGGTCACGTCGTCCGGCCGCGAATCCTCGGGCTGCACATCGGCGAATGGCAATTGGGCGACATAACTGCGCGCCACAATGATCTTCCGGTTGGTGTAAGGCAGGTCGCGCGGGCGGCCTTTTGGAAAACCAGCGGGCATGGTGAGGGAATCGTCCTGAAACGCCGGATGGGTATTTTCGATACCGGTATCAACGATTCCGATCTTCACGCCCGCACCCGCGTTCGCTTCGCCTCCGGCGGCGCTCCAGGCCGCGGAGGCTTTCACGAGATCGCCTGCCCTGTCGAGGTGGCGTCTAACCGGAGGTTGATACACGACACGTGCGACACCCGGGAGGGAACGAAGCTCGCGCGCGGTCCCGGGCGTGGCGCGGACGAACACCGCGTTGACGAGTGTCTGTGCAGCCGCGGTCACGGGGACGTGGCGCATGGCGAGTTCGTCCCTGATGAGCCGCTGCGCATCCTGGATCTTCGCCATTCGGTCAAGCGATGCCCGCGTCTGGAGGTCCTTGCGTGAAACCGCCGTTTCGGCAAGAGGCGGATCGGAAAGGACAATCGCGTACTCCTCGGGAAGCCGCGCCGCCATCCCAGACACTGCGAGCAGGATCGGCGGCAGCCAAGGGGTCCTCATGTGCATCTAGACGAAGGATAGCGCAACAGCGTTTCGTGAAGCGTCGCGTCAGCGGGATTCCAGGAGTTTAAGGTCCCGCGTTTCGCGCCCGCCCCGCTCCAACTTGACGGACACTCCGAACGTTTCAACCTTCGAAAGAAAGTCCGCTTCACGGTAGGCGGCGCTATCGAGCGACTCCCACGCGAACAGCGAATAGCTTCCGGGCGCAACGCCGCGGATGTCGTAACGGCCCGCGGAATCGGTAACCGCGGTCCGATACAGCGAAGGCCTTTGCCGCTGCTTTCCGCCGGGCACAAGCACGGCGTGGGTTCCGGGTGCGGCCACCTGTTTCTCATCGAAAATGGTTCCTGAAACCCGCGCGCCGGCGGGCGAAAACGTAAGCTCGACCGGTCCGGGCAACGGACCCCTGCGCAGGTCGAGCCCCGTTTCGACCAGATCGGCCCCGCCCGCGCGTGCACCGGCCAGATAGACGTCATCGGGCAGGTTCGTGGCCATGACGTCGTATTCGCCGGCCTCGACTTCCTTAAAAATAACTGAACCGTCTTGCTGCGCTTTACCCTGAGCAGTTCGCGGTACCTGGCCCGCTCGCGATTCAAGTCTGAAAGCAGCGTTCGCGACCTCCGCAAGGCGAAGCGGCTCTTCAGGCCGCAGGCTGGCCGAGACCTCCGCGGCGGGAATCATCGTCAGGTTCAAACCCTCAATGTCGGTCGCGCCGGCATCCACGCGCGCGCGGGCATAAAATTGCTTGCCGCCGGCGTTTGTCCCGGCGATCAGATCGTAGGTCCCGGGCACGACGTCGCGGATTTCGAACCGCCCCTCACCGTCGACCATGGCGCGAGGCGTACCCCCGAGATGATCGAGGAAACCGCCGGGCGGCGAAAGAAGGACGTGGGCGCCGCGCCCCGCCATAGAGAGCTTCCCCCGCACTCGAACGGTGTGAGCCGAGAGCAGAGTGATATCCATGGAACGAACTTCCTGTCCCGCCGTGAGTTCGAGCGGTACTGCGGCCGTGACATCCGCCGCGCGCGGGTAAAAGGTGGGCACGGCGCTTTCTCCGCCCGCCTCGACAGCCTGGCCCCTCATCGGATTCATGTAAGTGGCGTGTAGGTAATAGCGCCCCGGAAGGATTCCGAAGATGCGGTATTCGCCCAGATCGTTCGACAAAGCCCCGCCCGCCTGGAAAAGCTGACGGCGGCCACCCGAGACTCTCGCGCCATACAGGGTCAGGCGCGCATTGGCTACGGGATCGCCGTCGCGATCGAGGACGCGGCCCATGACGACTGGCGTGGCGACCAGCCGGATGGCGAGATCCCGGATGGCACACGCCGGCTCGAGCGTCAAAGTAGATCCCGTTCCTCCGGGATTCGATGCGCCGAACTCGGTCCTTGCGAACCCTGTGCGCCCGGCTGAAAGCCTGTATTTTCCGGGTTCAACGGAGCGAAAAACGAATGCGCCGGACTGATCCGTTGTCGCATCGTAGGACCGTTCGCGCCGGTTTTCGACGCCGCGAAGCCAAACGCCCGCCTTCTTGAGCCGCTCACCGCCCACTGCCGAATACACCGCGCCTTCCACCGTGCAAGGCGCCTGAGGCGAAGCCTGGGCCTGGGCCGAAGTTGGAACCGAAGTTCTTACCGGAGCCTGAAAAAGGAGCGCGAGACCAATGAGGGTCAGCATGCAGTACAATTGGACGGTCCAAACCTTTAGACGGACATTAACATGATACGTTACCTCCCTATCGCTCTACTCACGCTTGCTCTGCAGGCGTTGCCATTGCTCGCGCGCGATCCACTCGCGCGGCGCATCGCCCACAGCGATCCCTCGCAGTACCGAAAGATCGCGGGTGTTCACGCGGGCGCGGGCGAATTGCATTACCTGGGGCTCTTCGACGCATTCACCCTTAACACGAACCTGATTTTCCTTCACCGCGGCGTCATTCCGCCGAAAGGCGGCATCGGACATCACTACCACAACCACATGGAAGAGATGTTCGTCATCTTCGACAACGAAGCCGAGTTCACGGTTGATGGGCGCACGTCGCGTGTGGAGGGTCCCGCAGGCGCGCCGTGCCGCATGGGCCGCTCTCACGCGATTTACAACTCTTCAGACAAGCCGACCGAGTGGATGAATATCGCCGTCGGGTCCGTCAAGGGCAAGTACGACGCGACCGATCTGGGAGATGATCGCGTTGGGGTGCCGCTCGATCCCAAGCCCGTATTTATCACGATGCGGCTGGATCGCAAGCTTCAACGTCCCGTGGCCGGCCTTCATGGAGGACAAGGTACGGTGCAGTACCGCCGCGCACTGCCTCCTGAAGTGTTCTTCTCCAATTGGTCCTATGTGGATCATCTTCTGCTCCCCCCGGGGACCTCGGTCGGCAAACACCGGCACGACGGAGTGGAAGAGTTCTACTACGTGATGAACGGTGAAGGAACGGCTACCGTAAACGGGGAGACCGCGAACATCAGGAAAGGCGATGCCGTACCCATCTTGATGACGGACGTGCACTCGTTTGCCAACACTGGCGGCGGGCCGCTTGAGTTCATGATAGTTGGAGTGGCGCGGGTGAAGTTCGCGCTGGATTCAGTGGACGTGAAGTAGGCGGCCGGATCGCGGCCGAGCGGCGGAACCGGCTCCTTCGCCACCCGGTCGTCTTATCGTTCCTCTGCCGGCTCCTCGATTTCCAATTGCTGCGTCAGCGTGAGATTTCTTCTCCCGTGGATGACATGGTAACCGACGATCATTGTCTTCGTTTTCGACGTAGCCAACGCTTTTTGCGCGCCTGAACGGACGGGATTCTGGGCCTCGACTGCAGGCGGGCCAGCCCACTGGCGAGGCAGTGCTCTAAAATAACCAAGGGCTACGCCCTTGAAATCTCAAGGAGAGGCTGGTATCCGCGAGAGTGCGGTCAGCAGACGTGGCGCAAAAACTCGTGTTTGCCGCGTCGGCACTCCTGCCGACGCTCCGGTGGCGAGAAATCCCGGTTAGGCAACATGGCGGTCGCGTTAGCGTCCGTTCGTACGTGGGTAGCCACAAGAAGTCGGGTTTTCGATTGTGTTCTTCTATAGGCGCGACTCCAACTTAACTTAACGCTTGAACTTGTTGTATCACATCACAAGGGGTTCCACTCAACAAGGATTGGGGCTATCTAGGGGCTATCTGTGTGGATAGATCCATTCTGCATCACTCCACACTAAAGCGACTGCACGAGACTCACTGCATCCGGCAAGGCAGGATGTACTCTTTGGATGGCCAACGATTAGCCTCGTGGTATCTCGCCCAATTCGCCGGTGCGCAGCCGACTCCCTGCCTGCCCTCTGCTTATCAGAAAAAAAGCATCCATTACGGTTGCCACCTCTGCATGGCGGCGAGTCCGCAATCGCCCTTGCGATACTATTCCCCAAGCAAGTATAAACTCCGCGATGGCCAGCACAATTAGTCCAAGAGATTCCGGCTCACCGGGCCACAAGAGATGCGTAAACGGCACAGCGAATCTGAAAGGGGTAACCTGGATTATGCATGGGAACGCGACTCGGCGCACCGGTATGGTGAGCGGTGGCGCGGGTGCCGATTGACTGGGCTGAAGCTGCTCTGATCGTCTCTTTTTAGTAAGTCACGAACATCTCTGTCTCCCCTTTTCCTGGA